>JALORQ010000106.1 GCA_025458805.1 Rubrivivax sp. | reverse complement strand
GGCCGAACGCCGCGCAGCAATCCGGCCACCTACACCGGGCTGCTGACGCCGATCCGCGAACTGTTCGCCGAGGCGCCGCTGGCGCGCGAGCGCGGCTACGGCAGCGGCCGCTTCAGCTTCAACGTCGCCGGCGGCCGCTGCGAGGCCTGCGAGGGCGACGGCGTGATCCGCGTCGAGATGCACTTCCTGCCCGATGTCTTCGTGCCCTGCGAGGTCTGCGGCGGGTCGCGCTTCAACCGCGAAACGCTCGAGGTCACCTGGCGCGGCCGCCACATCGCCGACGTGCTGGCGATGACCATCGACGAGGCCGCCGCCTTCTTCGCGGCGGTGCCGGCGATCGCGCGCCGGCTGCAGACGCTGCGCGACGTGGGGCTGGGCTACCTGCGGCTGGGCCAGAGCGCGACGACGCTGTCGGGCGGCGAGGCGCAGCGCACGAAGCTGGCTCTCGAGCTCGGGCGTCGCGACACCGGGCGCACGCTCTACGTGCTCGACGAGCCGACGACCGGCCTGCACTTCCACGACACCGCGCAACTGCTGCGCATCCTGCACGAGCTGCGCGATGCCGGCAACACGATCGTCGTCATCGAGCACAACCTCGACGTCGCGCTCACGGCCGACTGGGTGATCGACCTCGGCCCCGAGGGCGGTGCCGGGGGCGGACGAGTCGTCTGCAGCGGGACCCCGGGCGAGGTGGCTCTCCACCCGGGGTCGCACACCGGCCGCCATCTCGCCGCGCTCATCCAGGCGCGAGGCGAGGCGGCCGGCAGCGTCACTTCAGGTGCGAGCTGATGAGCTTGGTCATCTCGAACATCGAGACCTGCGCCTTCTTGAAGATCTCCTTGAGCTTCTCGTCGGCGTTGATCATCGTGCGCTTGGCCTGGTCCTGAAGCCCGTGCTTCTTGATGTACTCCCAGATCTTCTTCGTCACCTCGGTGCGCGGCATGGCCTTGTCGCCGATGATCGCCGCCAGCGCGGCGCTCGGCGTCATCGCCTTCATGAATGCCGAGTTCGCGCTGCGGGTCGTCTTCTTCGCCCCCGCCGCCTTCTTCACCGGCGCGGCCTTGGCCTTCTTCGCCGCGGGCGCCGCCTTCTTGGGCGCGGCCTTGGTCGCCTTCTTCGCCGGCGCGGCCTTGACCGCCGCCTTCTTCGCTGCCTTCTTCGCAGTTGCCATTCGCTGAGCCTCCGTCGTTGTGATTGCGGAATGCCCGACTCTCGTTCGACCTCGGCGACAGGGCCGTCCGTCCTGGTTCGGGTCGAGGCATGCTAACGCCTCGCTGCGCCCCTGAGAAGACGCGTCGACGCGCGGGGTTGCGGCGCCGTCACGCAGGACGCACGCGGACGCGGCGCGCTATGCTCCCCGAGTGAACCTCATCCTGCGCTGGCTGCTGCTCGCCGCCGCCCTGCTGCTCGTGGCGCACCTCTATGGCGGCGTGCGCGTCGACGGCTTCGGCGACGCGCTGCTCGCGGCCTTCGTGATCGGCCTGCTCAACGTGCTCGTGCGGCCGCTGCTGGTGCTGCTGACGCTGCCGGTGACGCTGCTGACGCTCGGGCTGTTCCTGTTCGTCATCAACGCGCTGATGTTCTGGGCCGCGGCGTCCCTTCTCGACGGCTTCCACGTCGTCGGCTTCGGCGCGGCGCTCATCGGGTCGCTGATCTACAGCCTGTGCGGCATGGTCATCGACACCGCGGTCGAGCGCCTGTTCAACGGCCGGCCGGCCGTCTGAGCGGCGGCGCGGCGCGCCAGCCGGGCCGCACCTCGAAGTCGACGCGGGCCATCGGCCGCCCGTCGGCGGCCAACAGCTCCAGCCGATGGCGCCCGGCGCGCGGCGTCCATGCCAGCGCCTCGCCTTCACCCAGCACCTCGCCGCCGAGCCGCCAGCGTCCGGCCGCGCCGCGCAAGGGGATGCGCTGCAGCGACGGCGGGATCGCCGGGTCGATGACCCACACGCTGCCGTCGCCCGGCGACTCGATGCCGAAGGCTGCCGGGCCGGCGAGCGGCCCGGGCGGCGGGACCGCGACGTCGCGACCCTCGGCGCCGCGCCCCACGATGCCGCCGGCATCGCCCAGCGCGGACGCCAGCGCGGCCCAGACCGGCGCCGCGCCGTCGGTGCCCGACACCTGCTGCATCGGCCGCCCGTCGGCGTGGCCGACCCAGACGCCGATCGTGTGTCCGGCGGTCCAGCCGACGCACCAGTTGTCCCGCATGTCCTTGCTGGTGCCCGTCTTCACCGCCGCCGGCCGCCGCAGCGCGAGCGGACTGTCGAACCCGAAGGTTGGGGCGCGGGCGGCTCCGTCGGCCAGCATCGCGGCCACCGCGCGTGCGGCATCGGGCGAGAAGACCGCGCGCGACGCGTCCTGCGCCGGCGCCGGCAAGCTCCAGCGCGCCGGGCTCCATCGTCCGTCGCGGGCCAGCATCCGGTAGGCATTGGTCAGGTCGAGCAGCGTCACCTCGGCGCTGCCCAGCGCCAGCGCAGGCCCGTGGAAGCCGCCGCTGCCCTCGAGGCGCAGCCCGGCCGCGTCGAGCCGCTCGAACAGGTCATCGACGCCCACCGCCGTGGCCAGCCGCACCGCCGGCACGTTGAGGCTGGAGGCCAGCGCCACCGGCAGCGGCACCCAGCCGCGGTGGGTGCGGTCGTGGTTCTCGGGCTCGTAGCGGGCGTCGCCGCTGGCCAGCTGCAGCGGGCTGTCGCGCAGCCAGCTGCGCGGCGTCACGAGCCCGCGCTCGAGCGCGAGCGCATAGACGAACGGCTTGAGCGTCGACCCGGGCTGTCGCCGCGCCAGCACGCCGTCGACCTCGGGCGCGCGCGACAGCGGCCCCGACGACCCGACCCAGGCCAGCACCTCGCCGCTGGCGTTGTCGATGACGACGACGGCGCCGTCCTCCGCACCGCGCCCGGCCAGCGCGGAGAGCTGCTCGCGCAGCGCGCGCGTCGCGAGCCGCTGCAGCCGCGCGTCGAGCGTCGACCGCCACGGGCCCGTGGCCGGCCGCGTCGCCAGCGCGTGGCGCGCGAAGTGCGGCGCCAGGCCGGGCCCGGGGTCGGCGCGCGGCGGTCGCGACAGCGCCACCGCCGTCTCGAGCGCGAGGCCGGCACAGTCGCGCTGTTGCGCGCGCAGCAGCGCACAGGCCCGCCGCTCGACCGCGGCCGGTGCGGCATTCGGCGCCGGCAGCAGCGCGGCGATCAGCGCGCCCTGGACGGCGTCGAGCCCGGCTGGCGACTTGCCGAACAGCGCGCGCGCCGCTGCCGGCACGCCGACCAGGTCGCCGCGCAGCGGCACGCGGTTGAGGTAGGTCTCGAGGATCTGGTCCTTCGTCCACGCCGCCTCGAGCGCGCGCGCGGCGTCGATCTGCCGCCACTTGTCGGCGACGCCGCGGCCACCCGCCGGCCGCGCCAGCCCCGGGTCGAGAAGCGCCGCGAGCTGCATCGTGATCGTCGAGGCGCCGCGCGGCGGCGCACCGCGTGCCTGCGCCCAGGCCCCGGCCGCAAGCGCCGGCCAGTCGACGCCGCGATGCGAGGCGAAGCCGCGGTCCTCGCCCGCCAGCACCGCGGCCCGCAGCGCCGGCGAGAACGCGGCCAGCGGCAGCCAGGGCGCGCGGCGCACGGTCGCGTCGACGCGCACGCGCTGCAGCAGCTCGCCGTGGCGGTCGAGCAGTTCGGCGTCGGACGGCCGGTGCGAGTCGCGCACGCGCTCGAAGGGCGGCGGCGCGGCGAGCGCTGCCGACGCGGCCGCCGTGACGAGCAGCGCGGCGGCCGTCCGCGCCGTGCCGCGGCCGGTGCTCAACGCTCGACCTCCAGCGGCACGTTCGGCAGCGCGGCGAACTGCCCCGGCGCGTACATCGCCTCGGCGCGCGTCGGCGGCATCGCGAAGCGGCCGCTGGCGTTGAGCCGCAGCGTGTACTCGATGGCGTGGCGGCCGCGCGGCATCCACTCGTAGTACGCGCGCCAGTGTGCCGGGGCGCGCTCTTCGAACGCGAGCCAGGCCGTGCCCTCGCGCCGCTGGCCGCGCAGCGCGCGCGCCGAGTCGCCCCCGAGTCCGCTGCCCAGCACCATCGCGCCGGCGGGCAGCGGGTCGGTGAGCACGACCCAGGCGCGGTCGGCCGGCGCCTCGATCTCGAGCCGCACGCGCAGCAGGTCGCCGCGGCTCCAGCGGTCGGGCCGGCGCCGCTCGATCGCCGTCACCGTGCGCGCGACGCGAAGTCCGGCGGCGACCGGCTCGCGCAGCGGCACCGCGGCGATCGCCTGCAACGCGAGCCACGGTGCGCCGCTGCCGTCGTGTCGCGCCTCGAGGCGCGCCGGACCCTCCAGCGGCCAGCGCAGCGGCGCGTCGGCAGCGGCGGCCGTCCAGTCGACGCCGCGCGCGACGCCGCCGACCGCGACCACGCTGCGGCCGTCGACGGGCGCCGCCTCGAAGGCGCGGCCGAAGCGGTCGAGCGCCAGCGCCGCCCAGGCGTTGGCCGCCGTCGTCGACCAGGCCCCGGCGCGCTGCCGTGCGAGCAGCCCGGCGAGCAGCGCCGGCGCATCGGCACGCCACGCGGCGCCGGCGTCGAGTGCGGCGAGCAGCAGCCGCGCCGCATCGCCGTCGGCGCCCGCGGGCCGCATCGGCAGGTCGTCCCCCGCGTCGCCGGCGAGCGCGAGCGCGCCGCCGGCGGCGACGAGGCGCGCGCGCAGCCGCCGCTGCACGTCGGCGAGGTGCGCCGCCTGTCCGGGGATGCCCTCGACGCGGCGCAGGATCGACCACCAGTCGAGCAGTGCCGACGCCGGCCAGCGCGCCGGCGCGATCTCGATCGCGTCGAGCATACGGGCACGCGCGCGCCCGTGACGCGACAGCGCCTCGATCGCCGCCAGCCGTCGCAGGTCGGCGGCATCGGCGCGCTCCCCGTAGGCCGGGCCGCCGCGCTCGATGCGGCCCTCGACGAACGCGGCAAGCCCCTGCAGCATCGACTCCTGCACCGCCGCCGGCCATGCCAGCCCGGCCTCGTGCGCAATGGCGAGCAGGTGGGCGGTCAGCCCATCGCTGCCGCGCGCGCCGTCCTCGGGCAGCGCGGGGAAGTGCGACGCCAGCCCGTCGGCGTCGAGGTGCGCGGCGATCTCGGCGCCCAGGCGCACCCACGCGGCGATGTCGCGCAGACCGATGGCGCGCGACGCGCGCGCCTCGAGGCCGGCGAGGTCGTCGGCCTCGAGGCGGCGCCGAAGCCCGGGCAGGCCGCCTCCGAGACGCGGCCGCAGCGCTGCCTCGACCACCACGCTGCCGGGCCGGGCGTCGGCGGGCATCGCGAGCGGCAGGGCGAGCGGGGCATCGAGCCGTTGCAAGGTCGACTGCCAGACCGTGGCCGGCACCGCCGGGGCCACCGGCAGCACGACGACGAGCCGGTCGCGAGCCCCCTCGGCCTGCGCGTCGAGCGTCCACTCCACCTGAGCGGCGCCGGCAGGCAGGTCCACCGGCCAGTGCTGCTCGACGGACGCGCCCTCGGCCAGGTCGACGCGGCGTGGCGTCGTCCCGATCGAGACCGTGCGGCCGTCCACCGTCGCGCGGCCGGCGAGCGACGCCGTCACCGTCATCGCCGCCGGGGTCGCATTGCGCAGCGTGAACGCGGCATCGAGGCGGTCGCCGTCGCGCGCCAGCGCGGGCAGCCCGCTGAAGGCCTGCAGCGCCTGCGTGACCCGCACCGTGGCGCTGCCGCTGCCGAAGCGGTCGGCGCCCGCGTCGGCCACCGCGACCAGCCGGAAGGCGCCCAGCGTGTCGCCCAGCGGCACGTCGACCCAGGCCTCGCCGCGCGCGTCGAGCGTCACCGTGCCGCGCCACAGCAGCAGCGGCGCGAAGAGCCGTCGCCCGTCGGCCGCAGCGCCGCCGCCGCTGCCGCCGCCAGGGGCCAGCGCCTTGCGGCCGTAGTGCCGGCGCCCGATCACCTCGCCCATCGCGGTCGCCGTCTCGACACCCCACGGACGCGGCCGGAACAGGCCCTGCAGCAGGTCCCACGAGGGGTTGGGCATCAGCGCCAGCAGCCCCTCGTCGACCGCGGCGAACGCCACCTCGGCATCGGCCGCCGGGCGGCCCCTGTGGGTCACGCGCACGCGGGTGCGCACCGTCTCGCGCACCCCGGCCTCGCGTCGGTCCGGCAGCACCTGCACGTCGAGCCGGTGCGCGGCCAGGCCGACCTCGAGCGCCGCGACGCCCATCCGGAACGCCGGGCGAGCCAGGTCCACGGTGGCGGTCGGCGCGCGCCATTCGCGGCCCTCGTGCCGGAACGCGCGCCACCACCCGCCCGGGTCGCGCCACCCCCAGGTGAAGGCCGACCACCAGGGCACCTCGCGCAGCCGGCCGCGCACCACGAGCACCGACACGTAGGCATTCGGCGCCCAGGACGGCGCGGCCTCGGCGGGACCGGGCCCGCGCGGCGGTGCCGGGATCGGCACCTCGACCACCGGCCGCCGGCCGCGCAGCACGACGGTGCGGTGCGCCAGCACGCCTTCGCGCTCGACCGAGACCAGCGCCAGCGCCTCGTCGAAGGGCATGCGCACCTGCAGCCGCGCGGTCTCGCCGGGCTCGAGCCGGCGCCGCTCGGGCACCACCTCGATGCGGTCGTCGTTGTCCTGGGCGAACCACTGCGCGCCGGCGCCGGTGACCCAGACCGACGCCGCGGCCTGCGCCAGCCGGCCGGCGTCGTCGCGGGCGCGCGCGACGAGCTCGACCTCGCCCGTGACGTCGACCGCGGCCTCGCACTCGATGCGACCGGCGGCATCGCTGCGACCGCTGCACAGCGGCCCCAGGTCGACCGTCTCGCGCCGGTTCTCGTAGGCATAGAAGCCGCCGACCACGCGCTGGCGCGCCGAGACCACGCGCTGCAGCCGGCCGTGCACCTCGAGCGGCCGCCCGCGCAGCGGACGGCCGGCGGTGTCGAGCACCACCGCGGCCAGCCGCACGCGGCCGCCCGAGGCGGTCCACCCCTGCGGCCGCACGCCGACGACCAGCGCCGCCGGCCACAGTGCGACGCGCTGCTGCACCGCCTGGCGCTCGCCGTTCGGGTCGTCGAACTCCAGCTCGGCGAGCAGCTCCGCCGGCCCGGCCAGCGGCGGCAGCGCGTCGACGCGCAGCCGCGCGCTGCCGGCGGCGTCGGTGGTCGCCGCGACGTTGTGCGCGACGAGGCGCGCGCCGTCGTCGGGCTCGGCCTCGGCGTCGGCATCGCGCCCGTCGTCGGCGGCGCGCGGCGCGCCGAACTGCCAGTCGTCGAAGCCGGCGAAGGCCGGCGTGCGATCGCTCAGCAGCGCCGACAGCCGCACCGGCGCCGCCGCCAGCGGCCCGCCGGCAAAGAGCCGGAGCTGCGCTTCGAAGGCCAGCGATGCGGGGGCCACCTGCAGCCCGCGCGGCACCGCCAGCTGCGCATCGACGAGCGGGGTGCGGAAGGCCTCGACCCGCACCTGGCCGCTCGGCCAGCGGCGGCCTTCGCGCTCGAGCGCGACCTCGTACGCCCCCGGCCGCGCGCCGGACGGCACCTCCCAGCGGCCGTGCGCGCTGCGCGCGCCGGCCGGCCAGGCCAGCGGCAGCCGCACCTCGTCGCCGCTGCCGAGGTGCGAGATCACGACCGCGTCGGGCAGCGCGTCGACCGGCGTCGGCTCGAGCCCGCGCGGCGTCTCGTCGCGCACGAAGTGCTTCATCGACAGCGTGTCGCCGGCGCGCAGCAGCGTGCGGTCGAAGACCGTGTGCGCGCGGCGGTCGCCGACCGGCTCCAGCGAGGTCGGCTGGCCGAAGCGCCAGGGCTCGATGCCGCGGCTCCAGCGGCTGAAGACGAAGGCCAGGTCGTCGCGCCCTGCCGCGTCGCGATGGCGCGCGGTGACGAACAGGCCGTGCGCGGTGAGGCACTCGTCGACGTCGTCGTCGAAGCCGCGGTCGATGCGCGCCACGCCGTCGGCGCCGGTGACGCCGCTCCACAGCGGCCGTCCGGCGCAGTCGCTCACCGCGACCCGCGCACCGGCCACCGGACGCGCACGGTCGAGCGAGGTCACCCAGACCAGCCCCGAGCGCCGGCCGCGCTTGAAGTGCACCGCGAGCTGCGTCACCAGCGCGCCGGTGCGCACGAACATCGGCCGGCGCTCGGCGAGCAGCGACTCGCCGAGCACGCGCGACTCGATCTCGACCACGTGGTAGCCGGGCTGCGGCAGCGGGATGCCCAGCACCTCGGTGGCGCGCGGCGTGCTGCCCGCGAGCTGCGGCAGTTCGGCGCGGCGCACGTCGCTCTCGGCGGCCAGCAGGGCGAGCTCGCGCGTCGCGACGCGCCGCTCGCGCCGCACCTCGCGCAGCGTGCCGCGCACGTCGGGCTCGCGCACCGTCTCGAACCACTGCGACTCGGGCAGTCCGGCATCGCGCGCGGCGAGGCGCCGCTCGTGGAAGCGCTCGACGCGCGCGATCCAGCGCAGCAGCGTGAGGTCGTCGGTGGCCGGATCCAGTCGCTTGACCGCGAAATGCCCGCCGGTCGTCGCCGCTGCCAGTTCGGCCTGCACGTGGCGCAGCGTCACCGGCAGCATCGCCTCGGGGCCAGCCTCGACGATGCCGAACGACGCACCGCCGGGAAACCGGGCCAGCGGCGGCAGCGGCCCGGTCGCGATGGCGAGAGGGAAGGCGGACGCGTTGGCCAGCTCGCGCCCGGCGGCATCGCGCAAGCCGGCGGGCAGGGTCAGCGTGTAGGCCGCCCCCTCGGCCAGCGGCGGGGCGAAGCGGATCTGCTCGACCGTGTCGGCGCCGCCGCCCTCGTCGTCGCGCGGCGCGATCGGCGCCCCGCCGGCCGGCACCAGCCGCGCGCCGAGCGCCGCGCTGCGCGGCACCGGCGCGCTGAAGCGCACGACGACCGGCGCCAGCGGCATGCAGTCGGCACGCGCGTGCTCGCGCTCGCAGCGCACCTCGGCGCTGAAGCGCGGGCGCACCGGCCACTCGAAGCGGCGCTCGCCCCGCGTGGCCAGCCCGGGACGACCCGCGGCCTGGATGCCCGGCCCCCAGACCAGCCGCACGCGCGCGTCGGCGCCGAAGCGGCGCTCGCAGGCCAGCAGCAGCCAGCGCGCGGCGTCGGCACGCGGCTCGCCGCCGCGGCGTCCGGCCAGCCCCTGCGCACGCAGCACCCGCTCGCGCGGATCGCCGTCGATCACGCGCACCGGCACGCGGTCGCCCAGGCCGTCGATCTCGCACCAGGCGCCGCGCGCGACGCTGTCGCGGTCGGCGACGCCGTTCAGGCGCAGCAGGAAGTGCTGGTCCTCCTCGATCGGCGAGCCCGGCGGCGGCACCGCGACGAGCACCGTCGGCCCGGCGGTCGCGAAGCCCAGGCCGCCAGGCAGCGCCACCGGCCCCGCGCCGGACGACGGCTGCCAGCCCGGCACCGGCCGCAGCTCGCAGCGCGCGCCCGGGCCCAGCGGCTCGCGCAGGTCGTACACCCAGCGCCGCTCGTCGAGCCAGCGCCCGTCGCCGGGCGGCACCCGGCCGTCGCACTCGACGCGGTACGGCGCGGGCAACCGCGGGTCGCCCAGCGGCACGACCGGCGCCCCGAAATCCACGCGCACCTGCCGCACCTCGTCGACCTCGCCCTGCGGACTGACCGACACCGCGGCACCGAGGGCGGCCGCCGGCGCAGCCAGCGCGACCACGGACGCGACGCGCCGGAACCATGCCCAGACCCGAAGGACGCGGCCACCCACCCGATCGCCCACGCCCATCGAAGTCCCTCCCGCGTGCAGGGTCGGGGGAGTGTAGTGCGCAGGTCGAGCACCACGGCCTCACCCTCTTCGCCTCGCGCAGCCCGTCCACCGGACGGCCCCCGTCCGGGCTCAGCCTTGCAGGCCGCGGGCTCGCAGTGCTCGCCCCCTTCGCGAGGCGCGGCCGGTCCACCGGACCGGCCACGTCGTCGCTCAGCGCTGCTGTTGCATCT
>JALORQ010000006.1 GCA_025458805.1 Rubrivivax sp. | reverse complement strand
AGGAACCCGGTGGCCGCCACCAGGAAGGCGGCGACGATCGCGACCGTCGTCATCGGAGGAGTGTCGCAGACCCGCCGCCTCGAACGACCGCGGTCACCGCGTCAGGCACCCCGGCGCGGCAGGCGGTCAGCGCGCCATCGCGAACACCCACTCGGTGCACTCCTCACCCTTGAAGACCGCCTCGCGCGACTCGACGTGCTGCAGGCCCACGCGCCCCAGCAGCGCGATCGAAGGCGCGTTGCGCGCATCGGTGACGGCGACGACGCGGGCGATGGCGGTGCGCGCGAACAGCAGTTCCAGCGCGGCCTCGACCGCCGCGGTGGCGACGCCGCGCCCCTGGGCTTCGCGCGCAAGCGTGAAGCCGATCTCGGCGGACGTGCCATCGGCGGCCAGGTGCAGCCCGACGTCGCCGAGCAGCCGGTCGCTGGCCGGGTCGGCGATCGCGATCTGGACCCACTCGCCCGGGGTGAAGAGCACCGCGTCGGCCATCTCGGCGATGAAGCGGGCGCCCTCCTCCTCGGTCATCGCCGACCAGCCCTGGAAGCGCGCCAGCTCCGCGTCGCCCCGGCAGGCCAGGAAGGCCGGCAGGTCGCCGGGCCGCAGGCGGCGCAGTCGCGCGCCGCGGCGGTCGAGCGGCAACGGATCACCGGCGCGCGGCGCCGCGGGTGCCGCGACGGCCGCGGCACTCGGCTGCGGATCGGTCGCATCCGGGCGCGGAGCGGGCTCGGCCCCCCGGCACACGGCCTCGAGTCGATGGCCCTCCGGGTCGATCACGAAGGCGGCAAAGTAGTCGGCGCCGTAGTGGTGCCGCAAGCCCGGTGGCCCGTTGTCCCGGCCGCCGGCCGACAGCGCGGCGGCGTGGAACGCCGCGACCGCGGCCTGCGACGGCGCCGTCAGCGCGACGTGGAACCCCGGCACGTTCGGAACCGGCTCGTCGACCTGCTTGATGGCCAGCGCATCGCCCGCGCCGGGGGGCCCGTACCCGACCGCCTGACCCCGAGCGCCGGGCCGCAGGTCGCTCCAGACGCGGACGATGCCCAACGGGGCGAGCACGGCGTCGTAGAAGCGCACCGCGCGCTCGATGTCGCGGGAGCCGAGCGACAGATGGTGAAGCATGCTCGACGGCCGACAGGTCTACAAGCCGGCGAAGGCAACGAATCTGACGCCGAAACGCTGTCGCTCCAGCGTCAGCAGCTCGCGCACCAGAGGATGCCTGAGCTGGGTCTCGAGGTAGGCGCGCCATATCGCGCGATCCTCCACCACCACGTGCCGCGACTCGGTGGCGTAGAACAGCTCTTCGTAGAAATTGAGCCTGAAGAAGACGTACGAGCGCACCCGGGCGGCGAGCTGGAGCCCGGCAAGCGCCGCCGCCGTGGCACCGGCCGGAACCCCGGAAAGGCGGGTGAAGTACGAGCCGGTGAAGTTGGCCGGATTGAGGTACTCGTACGCCACGTCGCCGTACTGCACACCGAGCTTGTTCAGCTCGTACAGCCGGTCGCGGTACTTGGCCGAAAGCGTCTTGTAGTTGTTCCAGCGCGTCAGGACGTAGGTGGCCCCGGCGATGGCGGCGGCGATGAGCGTGAAGGCGCCTGCGGCGACCAACTGGGACGCGAAATCGGACATGGCACGGACTCCCTGGCGTGGACGGGTGATCGGACCATCGAGGGCGGCGGGCGCGGCGGCACGCCGCCGCGCTACTCGATGCTCAGGCTGCGGATCCAGCGCGAACCCGCGGGCATCTCGTGGCGCAGCGCCGGCCTGAAGGGCGGCGTCGACGCGCTGGCCGGCGGCGTCGCGATGAGGTTCAGATCCACGGCCCTGGGCCTGCCCACGAGACCGGCGCCGGCGGGCTGCAGCTCGAAGTAGATGCCGTTCCACAGCTTGGCGCCGAACTCCGACGGCGACTTGTGGAAGAAGAGCAGGCTGTGCTCGAGCCAGGCCAGGTCCCCGGGCTTCACGGTGCCGGGGTGGGCGTGGGGATAGGGCACGTGGCAGGTCAGCTCGGTGCCGCCGGGAAGGCACTTGAACTCGCGCATCGAGAGGAAGTGGTCGACGAAGGGCGCGGCATCGAGGACGACCCGGAACGTGGCGGAGGCGCCGTCGGGTGCAGGCGTGAACTCGACGACGCCGAGCCGGATGCGGGTGCCCTCCGCCGTCGTCGCGAAGATCGATCGCGTGCCGCTCGGCTCCCAGGCGGCCTGACTGGCGCCGGGCGCGAAAGCGATCACGGCGGCCGCGAAGGCGGCGAAGTGGCTGGCAAGGGTGGACATGGTCGGGCCTCGTTCGGATGGATGTCGGACGGGCGCGTGGCGGCGCGACGGCGTGGCCCCGGTCAGGCGCCCTGCGCCTGCCGGCCGTCCCCGGCGGGCGCCGGATCCGACGGCCAGCCTCCTGGATAGAACCGCTCGTACAGCGCCCTGACCCGCGGCGTCATGTCCTCGACGCGGGGCTGGAGCAGCGCGTCGCGCGGCGCCAGCACGTTGCAGTACGCCGCCTCGAGGTAGTCGCCCTGGAACATCGGGCTCCTGCGCCCGCGATGCTCCGGCGCCAGCACCGCGAGGCTGGCGTAGAGCGACAGCGCATCGGGGATCTGCTCGGCCGCCAGCATGCCGGCCAGCCCGCCGGGGCCCCGCAGCAGGATCACGAAGACGTTTCGGTCCGATGCGTCCTCGCCCTCCAGATGGGCGAAGCGCTCGTAGTAGCGCGTTCGCGTGAACACCCTCGCGGCGCCGACCTGCCACGCGGGCTGCCACGCGCGCAGGGCGTCGATCACCTCCGGCACCGACGATCGGCGAAGGATGTCGAACGCGTAGCCGTCCGCCGGCGGGCAGAGCGACATCAGTTGATCGGCAGTGGGCCAGGGCATGTTGCGAACGGGCGGGCGGGTGGCGGGGGTGGTGGCGCCGCGACGGTCCAGGGGGCCTCGCGGCGGAGGTCGCGCTCGGGAAGCACCGGCGTCGGCCGCGGCCCGCGAAAGACCCGTACGGGCCCGGGCGATCCGCGCAGACGGGCGCGTCCCCTTCAGGGGTCCTGCCGCGCCGCGCGGCGCTCCTTCATGCGCTCGGCGCGCCCGGCGCGGTCGCCGCGCTTGCGCTCGACGGTCGAGGTCTTGCCGTCGGCGCCGGTGACGGTGGTGGTGGAACCGGCTTCGGTCCTGACCGTCTCGGAGGTGAGCGTCCTGCCGTCGCTGCCGGTGTGGGTGCTGCTGACGCCGTCTTCGGTGCGGGAGGTCTCGCGCGTGCGGGTGTCGCCGTCGCGCTGCGTGACCATGGCATTGGAGGCGCCGTCGGCGCGCTCGACCGTGCGGGTACGGGTCTGACCCCCGGAGCCCGTGGTGGTGGACGTGACCTGGCCCTTCTCGCGCTCGACATCGCGCGTCGCGCTCTTGCCGTCGGGGCCGGTGACGGTGGTCTCGCGCGCCACCGCGGCGGGGCCGGCGATCAGCGCCAGAGCGGCCAGCAGCACGGGCAGCAGCGGGTTGAGGATCTTCATCGTGGCTCCTCGCGTGACGGAACGGGTTGCCGCCGGACCCATTCTGCACGCGCACGCACGGTTCGCACGGCCCGCCGTGCCCCACGAAGGCGATGCCTCGGGTTGGCCGCCCGCTACGCGCTCGGTCGTTCAACGGAAGGTTCCACCGGACCACCCTGGCCGGCGCCCGGTTCAACGATGCGCTCCGGCCGCCCCGGGCCTACGCCTCGGCGCAGAACCTGAGGTAGTGTCCGTTGGGCTCGAGCACGACGAACTCCCGCAGGCCCCAGGGCTGCGTCGTCGGGGGTTCGACGATTTCCGCTCCGCGACTGCGGTACGCCTCGCACAGGCCGTCCGCGTCATGGCCGACGTGAATGCGAAGCTCACCGGTCGGCTGACGACCGATCTCGTCGTCGCCGGGAAGGCCCAGATGGATGTAGATCGGTTGCCCGTAGGTGCCATCGCCGGTCTTGACGCGGCCGTGCACCGGAGGCTCGCCGTGGAGGAAGTCGAGATCGAAGCCGAGCACGTCGACGAAGTACCTGGCCGCCGACGCCACGTCGGCAACGGTCAGGACCGGCTGGACGCCGTGCAGCTGATGGTGTGCGGCAAGTCCCGAGGCCATGCGGAAAGCCCATCGCGTGAAGACCGGGCCGCCCGACGCCCGAGCCGAGCGGCCACCGCCGGCCGCGTCCACCGGCCGCAACGCGAATGATGACACCGACCGCCGCGGCGGGGGTGCCCTGCCGGTGCAGGCCCGCGCCCTGGGGGCCGCGCATGCGGCAACCGGCCGATCGGAACTCAGCGAATCAGCCGATACATCACATTCCGAACGACTCCGTTCACCCGGGCCTCGTACTTGTTCTCTCCGACCCGATAGAGCTCCTGACAGGCCTCGAACTTGTTGCCATCCGGATAGCTGAAGCTCGAGCACAGCTGGTCGTCCTGGATGCGCGCGACCCCCATCACGATGAAGGACGCGGCCCCCGGGCAATGGAGCGTCTGCGACCGCGGGTCGAGCGGCCCCTTCGTGATCCAGTGACATCCGTTGGCGATGGCGATGCCGACAGCGGCCATCTGGTCCGCTGCGAACCACGATTCCATCTCCGCGCCGGTGACCTGAACTCCGGATGGTGCCTGCCCCATCGCAGCGGCAGCAAACAGCACGCCAACCGCCGCAGACGCGACGCCCTTTCAGGAAACGTGACGGGACATACCACCCCCCGAGGTCATCAGCCCGATCCGGGGCTACGCGTCGCGTCCGGATCGGCACTGATGCAGGTCACGCGGCACTCGCCGGGAGAGGTGCGAACTCGCGACCCAGGTGGCCGCCATGCGGACGCCCCCCGCCGACATCGAGCGCAACAAGGCCGCCTGCGGCAGTGCAGTCTGCTCCATGTGGCGATGCGGCTCCACCGCGCGCGCGGGTCGGGCAGGTCGGAAAGGCAAGACCTTCCGAAAAGCCCGTCGACTCGCGGGGGAGTTCCTGCAGGCGAGTCAGGCGCCGCCGGAAATCCCCGGAAGCCCGTCGATGCTCTTGGAGTTGCGCTCGGCCCGATACCGGGCCAGTCCCTCGGCGCCCTTCGATTCGGCCCAGGTCGCGAGTCCACGACGCTCCCTGACGTACTCGAACTTCGGAACCCCGAAGCCACACGAGTCGCTGACGCGCCCGATGTCTGCGACGACGATCGTCCGCGCACCAGGGTGCGGCGGAAACAGCTGGATCCGGGTGTGCCACTCTTCAGTGTCGGGAAAGACCACCCGCCCCTTGCCGTGCAGGCGAACGATCTTCGGGGCATTCGACATCTCGCAGAACATGAAGACGATCCGCCCGTTCTCCTGAAGATGCGAAATCGTCTCGGCTCCGCTGCCGGTGAGGTCGAGGTAGGTGACTGTCCGGTGGTCGAGGACCCGGAACGTGTCCAGTCCCTTGGGCGAGCAGTTGACGTGGGCATCCGGTGACAGCGGCGCCGTGGCGACGAAGAACACATGCTGCGCGGTGATCCACGCTTCGAGTTCCGGGGTGATCTCGTCGTAGGTCTTGCTCACGATGACCTCCTGTTGCGGCATCCTGGGCTGACCCCCAGCCGGGACACGCGGCGAGGACATCCGGTTGCATGCGACCTGGCGCCTGATCCGCGAGGCGGATGATGAACTGAAGCGCCTCGCGGGCCAAGTGCCATGCCGGTGCAGTCGCTGCGTTCCCGAGGAGGGTCAGGGCGCAGCCGCTGCGTACTCCAGCGCCCAGAAGAACTCCCACTCGTGGTAGCGCAGCCCGGTGGCGAACGGAGTCACCAAGGCACGGAGTTCCTGCTCGGAAGGAAAGTTCTTCAGCACTCGATGGGTTGTGCCATCGGACAGACGCCGGGTCTGGTACGTGTTGCCCGCGGCGTCCTGCCCGCTGATGGGCGTGCTGCTGCCCGGGACGAAGCGGTTGTCGAGAAGCACCACGGGCGCGCCGGGCTCCAGCGCCGCGTGGAAACCCCGGAGGAACTCGGCAACCCTTGCGCGCGGCACGTGAGACCACCAGAAGCCGGCAAAGCCCGCGCCGAGCAACTCGGGCTGGGCAGGAAGGCTGTAGGCATCTCCGACGATGAACTCCACCTTCTGCGGCGGCACGCGGGGCCTGGCGATCCGAATCGTCTCTGGTGCGCAGTCCACGGCGACGACTCGCGTGCAGCAGGGGGCGAAGAACTGGGTCCAGTAGCCGGTGCCACACGCGACCTCGAGCACCGAGCGCCCAGCGAGAACGCCAGGCAACCACCGTTCGATCCGCCGAAGATCCGCTTGGCGCTCCGGCTTCGAATAGACCTCGTCGTACTCGGCTGCACGTGCGGCGTAGTAGTCCTGCATCGGTGCTGACTCCGCGCCCTCACGTTCGACCGGCGCGATACGCGGGAATGCCTCGACGACACGAGCTCACCGTGAACTCCCGTGGGGCAGCCGTCCCGATCGCGCAGGCCCTGGCTCGATGCCAGAAGCGACGGGCGACACCGCGGCGCTGATGCGGCCGGGCGACGAGCCGGTGAAGGACATGACGGACGTGTCGACGCGCGATGAACCCGAGAATGGCTCCTTCGCGCTCGGCGACCATGTGCACGAAACGCGGCGACCCGAGATGGGCGCGTTCAGCCCGAGGGCCGACCGACACGAGGTCGTCATCGGCGCCTGCGCCGTCAGGGCTGTCCGTGAGCTCGCGCTGGAAGCCCGCAATGGGCTCCGCGATCGCGTCGGCATCGTTGGCGGTACCGGGCCCGAGTCGCATGAGGTCTCGGGTTCGAAACGAGCCGCGTGCGCAAGCAGACGTGGCTTGGCCGAGGAAGGAAGATGTTTCGCGTGGCCTGGTGCCGGAAAACCGGGAACTCGGACACGTGGCTCGGAAGCGGCCTCGTGGACGTGTCGACGTGCGAGGCGGCAGCGTCGCGGGTCGCATTGGCTTCACTCGCGCCAGTACTTCTCTGGCGCCAGTGCATCGGCACAGCGCACTTGAGCGTCGCTGCTCCCCAGAGCGCGGTTGTCGAGGGCCCTCACCATCCAGGCAGCCTCGGGCTCGATCGTGTAGGGCGCCCGAAGCCCATGTGGCAAGGCCGCGGTGAAGCCTCGCTTCGTGTAGTAGCGGGGATCCCCTAGAACGAAGAGCAGTTGCACCCCTCGCTCGGCAAGCAGTTCACAGCCCTTCTCGATCAAGCTGCGCCCGACCCCTGATCTCTGGGCGGAAGGGATTACTGCGAGAGGGGCGAGGATCGAAGCGGTGGGCGGTCGTTCAGGCCCGAGCAGGCGGACCCGCGTGAAGAGCACGTGTCCGAGGAAAGCCCCTTGGTCCTCGGCCAGCAGGGAGAGCACAGGACGAGCCGTCGGATCGGCCAGCAAGCTCTCGACGAGCAAGCTCTCCTCGTCCTGGCCGAAGGCGAGCTCGTGGACTCGCAGAAGATCGGCTCGGTCCGCAGATTCGGCTTCACGGAGGATCATGGGTGATGGCGTGGGTCGTGCGGCCTAGCGAGTCAACATGTAGGTCGCGGCGCCGCTGATGATCGCGCCCAGCCCGATCTTGACCGCCGAATCCAGGATCTCGGAAGATCGTCGCCGCAGTGCTCCTCCAGCAAAGCCCGGACTTCGGCTCTCACGTCTTGCGCAAAGAGGATATCGACAGCCTTTGCCGTGTTCGGGCTCAAAGGCAGCACGACCTTCTCCTATGGATTCGTCTAGCGCGCTTCATCCAGGAGTCCCTTTCCACATGGCGAGTCGCTGAGCGGATTCTCGGTTTGACGTGTTCTAGACAGCAATCACACCGGCGCATCCAGATATGCCGGCGGATCTGCAGGCGTATCGCGATACACCTGCAGGCCTGTCAGCGTATCCGGATCCTGGCGCAGCGCAAGCGCCGAAGGCGGCTCGGTGCGCACCGCAGCCGCTCGTCCGGCATCGCCGCCGGCGACCGCGACCCGCCCCTCAAGCCGCCCGCAGGCAGTCGACGATCTCCATGCGCGCTGCGCGCCAGGCCGGGACGGCGCCGCCGGCCAGGCCCATCGCGAGCGCGAAGGCGAGCGACTGCAGCGCGATGGCCGGCGTCAGCGTGAAGCGGAAGGCGAGTTCGGAGAAGGTCGCGAAGTTGGTCGTCGAGACGTCGACCGCCTGCATCAGCGTGGCGGCGGCCAGCCCGGCCAGGCCGCCGACCAGCGACAGCAGCAGCGCTTCGGCGAGGAACGCCGCGAGCACCGCGCCGCGGCGGAAGCCGAGCGCTCGCAGCGTGCCGATCTCGCCGGTGCGCGCGGCGACGGCGCCGAACATCGTGATCGTCGCGCCGACCACCGCGCCGATCGAGAAGATGACCGCCAGCGCGGTGCCCAGGATGCGGATGAAGTTGGCCAGCGCCTCGCTCTGGCGCGCGTAGAAGCGTTCCTCGCGTTCGACCTCGAGGCCCAGGCGCGGGTCGGCCTCGACCTCGGCGACCAGCGCGTCGAAGCCGGCGGCCGGGTCGGCCAGCCGCGCAACGACGGTGGAGACGGTCTGGCGGCGGAAGGCCTGCATGAGCTGGTCGCCGTCGGCCCAGATCTCGGAGTCGAAGGCGCTGCGGCCGGCGTCGAAGACGCCGACGACCTGCCAGTCGCGGCCGCCCAGGCGCAGCATCGAGCCGACCTCGACGCCGGCGAAGCCGCGCGCGATCGCGAGGCCGGCGACGACCTCGCTGCGGCCCGGCCGGAACATGCGGCCCTCGACCAGCCGCACCTGCGGCCGCAGCGCGAGGCCGGCCTCGCCGGTGCCGCGCAGCGTGACGTTGCTCGGCTGGCCGCTGGCGCGCCGCGGCAGGTTCGTCAGCACCACGGTCTCGGCGCTGGCCAGCGGCCGGCCCTCGCCGTCGCGCGCGATCGGCGCGGCGGCGGCCAGGATCGCCGCCTGCGCACGGGTGATGCCGCTGTTGACCTCGGCCCCCGCGCCCTTGCGCAGCGCGACGACGTTGTCGGCGCTGCCGGTGGCCACCAGCGTGGTGCGGATGCCCTCGGTCATCATCAGCACGGTGGCGAAGACGAAGACCACCAGCGCCATGCCGGCCGCGGTGAGCAGCGTCGTGACGCGCCGCACCCACAGGTTGCGCAGGCTGTAGCCGAGCGGCAGCGCGCGCATCAGGGGCCGGCCGGCGCCTCGGGGTCGGGCTCGTAGAGCCGCTCGAAGGTGGCGGCGTCGACGGCGTAGGCGTCGCTGCCGTCGGCGCCGTTGCTCACCAGCCAGTCGCCGGCGGCGTGGTGGGTGCGGCCTTCGAGCGTCGCGATGCTCCCGGCCGCGGTGGCGCGCTCGGCCCACACCGGGGCCGCCTTGACGTAGCGGCCGGGCGAGACCTCGCGGTAGGTGCGCGCGAAGGTCTCGGCGGCCACGGTATAGACGTCGCCACCGTTGTCGACCAGCCAGTCGCCCGGCCGCGCGGTCTGCCGGTCGCCCCACTTGCGGTAGGCCAGGCCGTCGAAGTCGAGCGCCAGCCGCACCGCGGTCACGGCCTGGTCGGGGCGGCGTCGGAAGCGCTGTCGCATCGCGGGTCTCCGGAACGGGGCCGGTCAGCCGACGTGGCGCAGCCCGCCGACGATGTCGAGCCGGCCCGCCCGCCACGCCGGCCAGGCCGCGGCGGCCAGCCCGACCGCCAGCGCGGCGCCGGCCTGCAGCGCGATCGTGCCGGCCGACACGCGAAAGCTCGAGAAGATCGACCCGGCCAGCCCTTGGAAGGCGGCGGCCAGCGGCAGCGTGAGCGCGATGCCGATCGCGCCGCCGATCGCCGCGACGAGCAGGCTCTCGGCGAACAGCAGCCGCACGACGAAGCCGGGCGTGAAGCCCAGGGCCTTGAGCGTGGCGTACTCTGCGGTGCGCTCGCGCGCGGTCATCGTCATCGTGTTGGCCATCACGGCCATGATGATGACGACGATGATCAGGCTCACGGCCTGCAGCGCGACGAGGATGGCCTCGCTCATCGCGACGAAGCCGAGCTGGAACGCGCGCTCGGTCTCGGTGCGCGTCTCGGCCAGCGAGTTGGCGAACTGGGCGTCGATGCGCTCGGCCACTGCCGCCGCGGCCGCCGGGTCGCGGATGCCGACGACGAACACGCCGACCTGGTCGGCACGCCGCCCGCTGCGCTGGCGCAGCGTCTCGTTGACGGTCTGCCAGTGCAGCAGCATCTGCTTCTCGTCGGTCCCGGGGTCGGCGCCGCGGTAGATGCCGCGCACGGTGAAGCTCCAGGTGCCGGGGTAGATCGTGCCGCGCAGCGGCACCGTGTCGCCGACCTGCCAGCCGAAGCGCTCGGCGAGCTGGCGGCCGACGAGCACGCCGCGGCGGTCGCGCAGCCAGGCCAGGCGCTCCTCGTCGCCGACGACGAACTCGGGGTACATCGCCAGGTAGCCGGGCCCGTCGACGGCGAACTGCGGGAAGAAGTTGCGCTCGCTGACGTAGACGCCGCCGAACCAGTTGGACCAGGTCACCGTCTCGACGCCGTCGACCGCGCGCAGCCGCTCGGCATAGGCCAGCGGCAGCGGCACCGTCAGCGATGTCGCGTTGCGCACCACCAGGCGCGTGGCCGAACTGGCCTCGGCGCCGGCGTACCAGGCCTCGACGATGGTGCGCAGCAGCCCGAAGGCGCACACCGCGACGACCAGCCCGACCAGCGTGAGTCCGGTGCGCAGCGGGTGCCGGAAGCTGTTGCGAAGGAGCAGGCGCGTGAGAAGCATGACAGCGGCCGATGCTACGCCGCGCCAGCCATGGCGGCAGGGGGCTCCGTTACCATCGGCCACCATGCCTGACCTGCCTCAGCGCGCCGGGCCGCTGGCCGCGGTCGACATGGGATCGAACAGCTTCCGGCTCGAGATCGGGCAGGTGCAGCACGGGCGCTACCGGCGCATCGACTACCTGAAGGAGACCGTGCGCCTGGGCGGCGGGCTCGACGCCGACGGCATGCTCACCGAGGAGGCGGTGCAGCGCGGGTTGGCCTGCCTGCGCCGCTTCGCCGACCGGCTGGCGGGCTTCGCGCCCGAGCGCGTGCGCGCGGTGGCCACGCAGACGCTGCGCGAGGCGCGCAACCGCAACGCCTTCCTGCGCCGCGCGCAGGAGGTGCTGGGCCACTCGATCGAGGTCATCTCGGGGCGCGAGGAGGCGCGGCTGATCTACGCCGGCGTCGCGCATCTGCAGCCGGGCGACACGCCGCGGCTGGTGGTCGACATCGGCGGGCGCTCGACCGAGATGATCCTCGGCACCGGGCGGCGCCCGCTGGTCGCCGAGTCGTTCGCGGTCGGCTGCGTGAGCCTGTCGATGCGCTTCTTCCCCGACGGCCGCATCACGGCGGGCGGGGTGCGCGACGCGCAGGTCGCCGCCGGCGCCGAGCTCGAGGAGGCGCTGCAGCCCTTCGCGCGCGAGCGCTGGAGCCAGGCGCTGGGCTCGTCGGGCACCGCCGGCGCGGTGGCGCAGGTGCTGGCCGCGTCGGGCATCACCGACGGCACCATCACGCCCGAGGGCCTGCGCTGGCTCATCGAGCGCTGCCTCGACGCCGGGCACATCGACCGCATCGAGCTGCCGGGCCTGAAGCCCGAGCGGCGGCCGGTGCTGCCGGGCGGGCTGGCGATCCTCTACACGCTGGCGGCCAACTTCGGCATCGACGCGCTGCAGCCGGCCAAGGGCGCGCTGCGCCAGGGCGTGATCGTCGACCTCGACGAGCGGCTCGACGCGCTGCGCCGCGTGCAGCCCAGCGACGTGCGCGACACCAGCGTGCGCGAGCTGCAGCAGCGCTTCGGCGTCGACACGGCGCAGGCCGGGCGCGTGCAGCGCATCGCGCTGGCGCTGTTCGACGGCGCGCTGCCCGGGGCCGACATCGACACGCGGCGCGAGCTGGCCTGGGCCTGCGACCTGCACGAGATCGGCCTGATGGTGTCGCACCACGACCACCACCGCCACAGCGCCTACCTGCTCGACCACGTCGACGCGCCCGGGTTCTCGCAGAGCCAGCAGCGGCGCATCGGCGCGCTGGTGCTCGGCCAGCGCGGCGGGCTGCGCAAGGTCGAGGAGTCGCTGGCCAGCGCGACCTTCGCCTGGCAGGTGCTGTGCCTGCGGCTGGCGGTGATCAAGTGCCACGCGCGCGGCGCGGTGCGCAGCGACGCGCTCGCGCTGCGCGCACGCGGGCTCGACGCGCTGCTGCACTACGGCGCGCCGTGGGCCGAGACGCACCCGCGCACCCTCTACCTGCTGCAGCAGGAGGCCGAGGCCTGGGCACGCAGCGGGCCGCTGCGGCTGGTGCTGCCGCGGTAGCGCGCCGCCCCGGGCCGAGCCCGCCGATCTCGCCGGAGCTACAGCAGCTCGGGGGCGATCACCGCGTGCAGCACGACCTGCAGCGCGCCGTCGCGCTCGCGGCCGCGCAGCCACCAGACAGCGCCCTTGCGCACCGACCAGGGGTGGGCCTGGCCCGACAGCAGGTAGGCCGCCGCCAGGCCGAGCGTGGGCTGGTGGCCGACGACGAGCACCGGCTCGCGCGAATCGGGCCAGCGCACGGCGTGCAGCAGCGCCTCGACGCCCTGGTCGGGGGCCAGCGCCGGCACGGTCTTGAACTTGCGCTCGAGCGCGGCCGCGGTCTGCTGCGTGCGCCGCGCCGGGCTCGCCAGCACCTTGGTCGACGACGGCAGCTGGCGGCCGAGCCAGGCCGCCATGCGGTGCGCCTGGCGCTCGCCGCGCGCGGTGAGCGCGCGGTCGAGGTCGTCCTCGACCTCGCGCGCCTCGAGCGCCTCGGCATGCCGCCAGAGGATCAGGTCCATCACGAGCCCTCGGGGTAGCGCTGCATCAGCGCCTGCTGCGCGCTGATGCCGTGCTCGGCCACGCGCCGGTAACGCCCCTCGCCGTCGAGCACCCAGGCGTCGAGCTCGTCGTGCAGGTACGGCACCAGCCCCTCGTCGATGACGCGCTGGCGCAGCGCCGGGTCGCGCACCGGCCATGCGATCTCGATGCGGCGGAACATGTTGCGGCTCATCCAGTCGGCGCTGCTGAGGTACAGCGCCTCGTCCTCGTCGCCGCGGCCCCAGCGGAAGTACAGCACGCGCGAGTGCTCGAGGAAGCGCCCGATCACCGAGCGCACGCGGATGCGGTCGGTGTGGCCCCTGATGCCCGGCGGCAGCATGCAGGCGCCGCGCACGACGAGGTCGATCTTCGCGCCGGCCTGGCCGGCGGCGATCAGCGCCTCGATCAGCCCGGGGTCGGTGAGCGCGTTGACCTTGACGACGATGCGCGCCGGCGCGCCCTGCCGCGCCGCCTCGGCGACCTGCCCGATGTGCTGCAGCATGCGACGGTGCAGCAGGAAGGGCGCGGTCACCAGGTGCCTGGGCGGCTTGACGCGCGCCTGGCTGGCGATCTGCTGGAACAGCGCGTCGGCGTCGGCGGTGATGCCGGGGTCGGCCGTCAGGTAGCCCATGTCGGTGTAGAGCCGCGCCGTCTTCGGGTTGTAGTTGCCGGTCGACAGGTGCGCGTAGCGGCGCAGCCGCCACTGCGTGGAACGCCGCGCGTCGCCCTCGTGCGCGGTCTCGCGGCGCGTGACGAGCAGCAGCTTGGCGTGGGTCTTCAGCCCGACCACGCCGTAGACGACCTGCGCGCCGACGGCCTCGAGCCGCTCGGCCCAGTTGATGTTGGCCTCCTCGTCGAAGCGCGCCTTCAGCTCGACGACGGCCATCACCTCCTTGCCGCGGCGCGCCGCCTCGAGCAGCAGGTCCATCAGCACGCTCTGCGTGCCGGTGCGGTAGATGGTCTGCTTGATCGCCAGCACGTCGGGGTCCCCGACCGCCTCGCGCAGGAACTGCACCACCGGCTCGAAGCTCTCGAACGGGTGGTGCAGCAGCACGTCGCCCTCGCGCAGCCGCTCGAAGAAGCTGCGCGTGCGTGGCAGGCGGCGGCTGGGCCACGCCGGCTCGAAGGGCGGGAAGCGCAGGTGGTCGGCGTCGGCCTGGTCGATGAGCTGGTTCAGCCGCACGAGATTGACCGGCCCGTTGACCCTGTAGAGCGCGTTCTCGGGCAGCCCGAACTGCTCGAGCAGCAGCGCCGACAGCTCGGGCGGGCACGTGTTGACGACCTCGATCCGGATCGCCTGGCCGAAGTGCCGCGTCGTGAGCCCCGTGCGCAGCGCCTGGCGCAGGTTGGTCACGTCGTCCTCGTGCACCTCGAGGTCGGAGTCGCGGGTGACGCGGAACTGCGAGAACGACTCGACGGTGCGGCCGGGGAACAGCTCCTCGAGGTGGGCGCGGATCACGCTGGTCAGCAGCACGAAGCCCTGCTGCCCGCCGCACACCTCGGCCGGCAGCCGGATCACGCGCGGCAGCACGCGCGGCACCTTGACGATCGCCACCGCATTCTCGCGACCGAACGCGTCGCGGCCGCCGAGACGCACGATGAAGTTGAGCGACTTGTTGGCCACCAGCGGGAACGGGTGGCTCGGATCCAGGCTCACCGGCACCAGCAGCGGCCGCACCTGCTGCTCGAAGAAGCGCGCGACCCAGCGCCGCTGCGGCTCGTCGCGCTCGGCGTGGTTGAGCACCAGGATGCCTTCGTTGCGCAGCGCCGGCATCAGCTCGTCGTTGAAGACGCGGTACTGCTCGTCGATCAGCTCGTGCGCGGCGTCGGCGACCATCACGAGGTCTTGCCGCGCCGCGCTGCCGGGCAGGCGCGCGGCCTCGATCATGTCGGCGACGCGCACCTCGAAGAACTCGTCGAGGTTGGAGCTGACGATCGTGACGTAGCGCAGCCGCTCGAGCAGCGGCACGTCGGCACGCCGCGCCTGCGCGAGCACGCGCCGGTTGAACTGCAGCAGCGAGCGCTCGCGGTTGAGCAGCGCCGGCGCCGCGGCGCGAGGCTCGGTCACCCCAGGCGTGTCGGTCGCGGCGCGGGAATCGTCGATCATGCGCAAAGTTTATTGCCGCGCGGCGAACGATCGATGACAGCGCGCGGCCCCGCCCCGCGCTCGGTCCGGGCTCAAGCTTGCAGCCCGCGCTCGCCCGCGCGACGGGCTCGCCCTTCGCCCCGCTCTCGCGAGTCCGCAGGGACTCGCTCGGTCCGGGCTCAAGCTTGCAGCCCGCGCTCGCGCGCACGACGCGCTCGCCCTTCGCCCAGCTCTCGCGAGTCCGCAGGGACTCGCTCGGTCCGGGCTCAGCGAATCACCAGCACGGGCAGGATGCCGTGGGTCAGCACCTTCTGCGTCTCGCTGCCCAGCAGCAGCGCGCTGACGCCGCGGCGGCCGTGCGAGGCCATGACGATGAGGTCGGCGTCCTGCGCCTTCGCGTGGTCGACGATCGCCTCCCACGGGTGCAGGGCCTCGACCGTGGCGGCCTCGCAGGCCACGCCGGCGGCCTGCGCGGCGGCGACCACGGCCTTCACGTTCTCGCCCGCGATGCGCTCCTGCGCGTCGTAGAACTCCTGCGGGGGCACCGGCTGCATCTCCGAGATGGCGCTGTAGGGAAACGGCTCCTTGACGCCGATCGCCAGCAGCGTGCCGCCCGTCATCCGCGCCAGGCCGATCGCGGTCTGGACGGCCTTCGTGGTGATCTCCGACCCGTCGGTCGGCACGAGGATGCGCTTGAACATGTCGGTGCTCCTTCGAAGTGGATCGCCTGGGGATGGAAGCGCCCCCGCGATCGATGATCGCGCCGCGCCCGGCGTCCGGCTTGCGCCGGGTCAACCGCGCGCGACCGGCCGCGCCGGATCGGCGCACCACTCGCTCCACGACCCGGGGTACAGCACCGAGCCCGCGAGCCCGGCGTGCTCCATCGCCAGCAGATTGTGGCAGGCGGTGACCCCGGACCCGCACTGGTGCACCACGCGGTCGGCCGGCACGGCGAGCGCCTCGAACTCGGCGCGCAGCACGACGGCGGGCTTGAAGCGGCCGTCGGCGGCGAGGTTGTCGCGGAAGAAGCGGTGCCGCGCCCCGGGGATGTGGCCGGCCACCGGGTCGAGCGGCTCGACCTCGCCGCGGAAGCGCTCGCCGGCACGCGCGTCGACGATGCAAAGGCGGTGCAGCGCGGACTGCAGCGCGTCGGCGTCGATCGTGGGTGCGCCGCCGTCGGCGATCGGATACGGGCGCGCGGCCGGTCGCGGTTCGACGACGCCCGTCTCGAGCGGGCCGCCGGCCGCCACCCAGGCACCCCGTCCGCCGTCGAGCACCGCCACGGCACGGTGCCCGATCCAGCGCAGCATCCACCAGGCGCGCGCGGCGAAGCTCGCGCCCTGGTCGTCGTAGACCACGACCTGCACCCCGGGCGCGATGCCCCAGCGCCCGGCGGTGACGGCGAAGAGTTCGCGCGCCGGCAGCGGGTGGCGGCCGTTGCGCCCGGTCTTCGCACCCGACAGGTCGCGGTCGAGGTCGGCGCGCAGCGCGCCCGGGAGGTGCCCGGCGGCATACGCCCGATCGCCGGCCGCCGGGTCGAAGAGATCGAAGCCGCTGTCGAGCACGACCACCGCGGCCCCCGACGACAGCAGCGACCGCAGGTCGACGGCGTCGATCAGCGTCTCGAAGAGGGGTGTCATGCGGGCATTGTGCCCGCCGTCGAGCGGCCTTCGACGGCGAGCGTGAAGCCGACGCGCGTGATGCCGCCGCGCGACTCGGCCAGCGTCGCGCCGGCGTGCATGCGCGCGATCGCGGCCACGATCGCGAGGCCGAGGCCATGGTGCTGCTCGCCATCGTCGCAGCAGCGCGACGCGTCGCCGCGGAAGAAGCGGTCGAACAGCCGCGGCAGCGCGGCCGCGTCGATCTCTGCACCCCGGTTCTGCACCTCGACGGCGACCCGGTCGGCGGCCTCGGGCGCGATGCGCACGACGACCGTCGAACCCTGCTCGGCGAAGCGCAGCGCGTTGCCGATCAGGTTGGACAGCGCGCGCCTGAAGAGCGGCTCGTCGACCGGCAGCACGGCGTCGCCCTCGATGCGCACCGCGAGGCCGGCCTCGTCGCACGCGGCCTCGTGGAAGTCGACGACCTCGGCAGCCACCGCCGCCAGGCTGACCGGCGCGCCGCGCCGCGCCACCGCGCCGCGATCGGCCTGCGACAGGAACAGCATGTCGTTGACCAGCGCCGCCAGCCGCCGCAGCTCCTCGAGGTTGGAGTGCAGGGTCTCGGCCAGCTCGGCCGCCGGCCGCTCGCGCGCGAGCGCCAGCTCGGTCTCGCCGATCAGCGTGGCCAGCGGCGTGCGCAGCTCGTGCGCGACGTCGGCGTTGAAACCCTCGAGCTGCGCGTAGGCGCGCTCGAGCCTCGACATCAGCGCGTTGAACTGCTCGATCCAGGGCAGCAGTTCCTCGGCCGGGTCGGACAGCGCGAGCCTGCGGTCGAGCGCTCGCGGCGAGATCGACCGCGTCTGCGCGGCGAGGTCGGCGAGCGGCCGCAGACCCCGCCGCACGTGCCAGTGCGTGCCGGCGAAGACGATCGCGCCGGCGGCGAGCGTGACGCCCACCAGGATCAACGCCCAGCGCCGGCCCAGCGCCGCATCGTCGGCATAGTCGACCGTGTAGCGCGCCTGCACGAAGCCGCCGCCGAGCGCCGGGGTCTCGATGCGGAAGTCGTGCACGCGCGTGTGCTCGGAGCGCTCGAGCGATTCGCTGCGGGCGTCGGCGTACAGCAGGCTGCCGTCGGCGCGGCGCACCTCGAGGTGGGTACGCGCGCGCATCGGCGCGTCGGCGACCAGCCGGGCCATCAGGGCCACCTCGCCGCCGCTCGACGCCCGGCTCACGACGTCGGAGATGAGTGCGCAGCGCGACTTCAGGTCGCCCGCGTTGCGCTCGACCAGGATCATCTTGACCATGCCCCAGGTCACGGCGAACAGCACGCCGAGCACGAGCATCGTGAAGAGCGCGAGCTTCTTCGACAGCCGCGCGCCGATCGAGTGCGAGCACAGCGGTGTCGGGCAGGCCGTCATGCCTCCCGCTCCTCGAGCACGTAGCCCATGCCGCGCACCGTGTGCAGCAGCTTGGCCGGGAACGGGTCGTCGAGCTTGCCGCGCAGCCGGCGCACCGCGACCTCGACGACGTTGGTGTCGGAGTCGAAGTTCATGTCCCAGACCTGCTCGGCCAGCGTCGTGCGCGACAGGATCTGCCCGCGCCGGCGAAGCAGCAGCGTCAGCAGCTTGAACTCCTTGGCCGTCAGATCGAGCCGCTGACCGGCGCGCAGCGCCTTGCGCGCGACGAGGTCGAGCTCGAGGTCGCCCATCGCCAGCGTCGTCGTCGGCTGTGCCTGCGCCTGCGCGCCGCGGCGAAGCAGCGCGCCGACCCGGGCCATCAGCTCCGAGAACGCGAAGGGCTTGACGAGGTAGTCGTCGGCGCCCTGCTCGAGGCCGCGCACGCGGTCCTCGACCTTGTCGCGCGCGGTGAGCATCAGCACCGGCAGCTGGCGGTTGGCGGCGCGGATGGCGGCCAGCACGCCGAAGCCGTCGACCCCCGGCAGCATCAGGTCGAGCAGCACCAGGTCGTAGTCGCCGCCGGTGGCCAGACGCCGGCCCTCGATGCCGTCGCGGGCGACATCGACGACATGGCCGTTCTCGCTCAGCCCCCTGTGCAGGTACTGGGCGAGCTTGACTTCGTCCTCGATCACGAGCAGTCGCATCGGTACAGGGGCGGATCGGTGGTTGGGCGGGGTGGACCGCAGGCGCACGGCGCGCTGCACGCAGGGTGCGGATGTTGGCAGACGACGGGCCCGCGACGGATTACGAATTTGTCATCGGGGCGTCCGGGTGGCGTGGACTGCGCCTCGCACAGTTCGTTCTCACGGGAGGCGTCGTCGCCCCCCGCGAACCGGAACCCGAAACCACCCCACCCGCTGGAGCCCTCATGAACCACCGCCTCATCGCCGCCGCCGCCCTCGCCGTCTTCGCCGCCGCCGCCTCGGCGCAGGAAGCCGTCTACGAGCCGCCGCAGGCGGTCGCCAGCACGATGACCCGCGCCGCCGTGATGGCCGATCTCGAGCGCGCCCGCGCCGACGGCACGCTGGAGGTCACCGAAGCCGACCGCAACGCCTGGCCGGCCTTCACCGCGACGCGCAGCCGCGACGCCGTGCGCGCAGAGACCCTCGCCGCCGCGCGCAGCGGCGAACTGCAGGCCCTGCACCGCGAGGACAACAGCTTCGACGGTCGGATCACGGCGACCGCGCGCGTCGCCTCCGGCGGCCTGATCGCCGCCGCGCAGTGACGCGACGGCCCGGCGCGCGGCCTGCACCGCGGCGCGCGCCGGCCGGCTCGAGCATTCAGGCGTCTGCCGCGTCCGCACGCCCGCCGGCGCGGGTGCGCAACAGCGTCGCCGCCAGCCCGGCAGCCACGATCAGCGCGATCCCCAGCGCCGCCGATGCAGTGACGGCCTCGTCGAACAGCCACAGCCCGTAGGCCGTCGCGAACACGATGCCGAGGTACTGCAGCGCGGCGTTGCCGAGCGTGCGGCCGATCGCATAGGCGCGCGTCATCATCGCTTGCGCCAGCGTGGCGAGCAGCCCGACCGCGAGCAGCAGCAGCACGCCGCGCAGCGAATGCGCGCTCGCGCCGCCGACCGCCATCGTCGCCGCGCCGCCGGCCACGCCGCCGAGCGAGAAGTAGAAGACCGTGCGCGGCTCGGGCTCGCCGGCACGCCCGAGCGCGCCCACCTGCAGGTAGGCGATCGCCGCCAGCACCCCCGACGCGAGCCCGGCGAGTCCGTAGACGAGCTGCCGCTCGTCGATCGTCGGCCGCAGCACGAGCGCGACGCCGGCGAAGCCGGCGAGCACCGCAGCCACCAGGCGGCCGTCGATGCGCGACGTGCCGAACAGCCACGCGCCGGCGACGAGGAACACCGCCATCCAGACCGACGACATGTAGTTGAGCGTCATCGCGGTGGCCAGCGGCAGCCCGCCGATGGCGAAGAACCACAGCAGCAGCGCGCCGACCCCGGCGAGGCTGCGCTGCAGGTGCATCGCCGGCACCGGCGTGCGCAGCGTGCCGCCGCGCCAGCGCACCCAGGCGGCGATCAGGGCCACGCCGACCAGCCCGCGGTAGAACACGATCTCGCCGGCCGCGTAGTGCGCCGACGCGAGCTTGACGGCCACGCCCATCGTCGCGAAGAGCAGCGACGCGCCGGCCATCAGCAGAGGCGCCGCGAAGCGGCCGGGCTGGGTCACGAAGGCGATCGGATGCAGCATCGCCGCCCCGGCGGCGCGCGGCCGCCGGGGCGACACGGGGCTCAGCGCGGCTCCTGCGCCATCTGCATCGCGGCGCGGTACCAGGCGTGGAAGTGCTGCATGCCGTCTTCCATCGGGCTCTGGTAGGGCCCGAACTCGTCGTCGCCGCGCTCGAACAGGGCACGCCGCCCGGCGTCCATGCGCAGCGCGATCTCGTCGTCCTCGGCGCAGGTCTCCATGTAAGCGGCCTGCTGCGCCTCGACGAACTCGCGCTCGAAGGCCGCGATCTCCTCGGGGTAGAAGAACTCGACCAGGTTGAGCGTCTTCTGCGGCCCGCGCGGGAACAGCGACGAGACGACCAGCACGTGCGGATACCACTCGACCATCACGGTCGGGTAGTAGGTGAGCCAGATCGCCCCGTGCGGCGGCGGCTCGCCGCCGCGGAAGCCGAGCACGGCGTCGTGCCAGCGCTGGTAGACCTTCGATCCGGGGCGCCCGAGCGCCTGGTGCACGCCGACGGTCTGCACCGAGTGGCGCGGGCCGTAGTCCCAGTGCAGGTCCTCGCACGAGACGAAGCGGCCCAGCCCGGGGTGGAACGGCCCGACGTGGTAGTCCTCCAGGTAGACCTCGATGAAGGTCTTCCAGTTGTAGTCGCACTCGTGCAGCACGGCACGGTCGAAGACATAGCCGTCGAAGTCGAAGGCCGACGCCGCACCGAGGCCGGCGAGGTCGGCCGCGACGTCGCGCCCGCGCCCCTCGAAGACGAGCCCGTGCCACTGCTGCACCGGGTCGTTGCGCAGGTGCAGGCAGGGGTCGCGCTCGAAGTGCGGGGCGCCGATCAGCCGTCCGCGCGTGTCGTAGGTCCAGCGGTGCAGCGGGCAGACCACGGTCTCGCCGGTGTTGCCGCGCCCGCGCAGCATCACGGCCTGGCGGTGGCGGCAGACGTTGGAGATCAGCTCGATGCCGGCCCGGGTGCGCACCAGCACGCGACCCTCGCCCTCCTGCGGCAGCGCTTGGTAGTCCCCCACCCCGGGCACCGAGAGCGCGTGGCCGAGGTAGCGCGGCGACGGCTCGAAGATGAGCCGCTGTTCCTCGCGGAACAACGCCTCGTCGAAGTAGCTGGACACCGAGAGCTGCAGGCGGCTGCGCTCCAGAGCTTCGAGACTGATGCTCAGGTCCGACATGATCCGAACGGATCCTCCTCGTCGAGAGTGGCCAAACCCCCACCCGGTGGCCCCGCGGGTGGCGTGTCCCGCGCCGGCCGCGCGCATGCGCGCACGGACGTGTCACGGGGGCGCGGATTCTATCCGCGGGGGGTGCACCCGGGACAGGCGGCGGGGCCGGCCTCGGCCCGCGTGGGGATGTCGCGGACCCGCGCGCGGCACCCGGCCCGGCCCACGGCCGGCCGCCACCGTCGATCCGCCGGGGCGCACCCTCTAGAATGTCACGAGGATTTCACGGCCCGGTCCTCGCGGCGGGGCCCCCGCTGCACGCCGCCAGATGCCGACCCCGCCCGCCGCCGCCGACGCCGACGCGCCCGCCTCGTACGAGGCCGCGGTCGCCGAGCTCGACCGCCTGGTGCAGCAGATGGAGACGGGCCAGCTTCCGCTCGACCAGCTCATCGACAGCTACCGCCGCAGCGGCGAACTGCTCGCCTGGTGCCGCGAGCGCCTGCAGGCCGTCGAGCAGCAGGTGCTTCTCCTCGACGGCGAGCGGCTGGATCCGTGGACTCCGTCGCCGTGAGCGCACGCGATTTCGACGCCTGGATGCGCGACCGGCTCGCCGAGGTCGAGCGCGCGCTCGAGCGCTGGGTGCCCGCCGACGCCCCGGCCGGCCTCGGCGAGGCGATGCGCTACGGCGTGCTCGACGGCGGCAAGCGGCTGCGGCCGCTGCTGGTGCTGGCCGCCTGCGAGGCGCTGGCCGGCGCGCGCGAGGCCGCGCTGCGCGCCGCGGTGGCGGTCGAGCTGATCCACGCCTACTCGCTGATCCACGACGACATGCCGTGCATGGACAACGACGTGCTGCGGCGGGGCAAGCCGACGGTGCACGTGAAGTACGGCGAGGCGCAGGCCATGCTCGCCGGCGATGCGATGCAGGCGCTTGCGTTCGAGGTCCTCACGCCCTGCGGCGACCTGCTCGACGCGCCGCCCGAGGCCGTTGGCGTCGACGCCGCGCTGCAGGCGCGGCTGGTCGCGCTGCTGGCGCGCGCGTCGGGCCACGCCGGCATGGCGGGCGGGCAGGCCATCGACCTGGCGGCGACCGGGCGTGCGCTCGACGAGGCCACGCTGCGGCACATGCACCGCTGCAAGACGGGCGCGCTGCTGCAGACCAGCGTGCTGATGGGTGCCGCCTGCGGCCACCCCGGGGCGCGCGAATGGCGGGCGCTGGCCGACTACGGGGCCGCGATCGGGCTCGCCTTCCAGGTCGTCGACGACATCCTCGACGTCACGCAGCCCTCGGCGACCCTGGGCAAGACGGCGGGCAAGGACAGCGACGCCAACAAGCCGACCTACGTCTCGGTGCTCGGGCTCGACGCCGCGCGCCGGCACGCGCAGGAGCTGCGGGCCGCGGCACACGCGGCGCTGGCGGCGAGCGGGCTCGCCGATGCCGCGGCGCTGGCCGTGCTGGCCGACAAGGTCGTGGAGCGCGAAAACTGACATGTCACCGAAGACCCCCCTGCTCGACACCATCGACTCGCCGTCCGACCTGCGCAAGCTGTCGCGCGACGAACTCGGCGCGCTGGCCGAGGAACTGCGGCAGTTCCTGCTCTACAGCGTCAGCCAGACCGGCGGCCACTTCGGCAGCAACCTCGGCACCGTCGAGCTGACCGTCGCGCTGCACTACGTCTTCAACACCCCGTACGACCGGCTGGTGTGGGACGTGGGCCACCAGACCTATCCGCACAAGATCCTGACCGGCCGGCGCGGCCGCATGGGCTCGCTGCGCCAGCTCGGCGGCATCAGCGGTTTCCCGCGCCGTGACGAGAGCGAGTACGACACCTTCGGCACCGGCCACAGCTCGACGTCGATCTCGGCCGCGCTCGGCATGGCGCTGGCGGCCAGGCTCAAGGGGGAGGACCGCCGTGCCGTCGCGGTGATCGGCGACGGCGCGATGACCGCCGGCATGGCCTACGAGGCGCTCAACAACGCCGGCGTCTCGCACAACGGCGTGCACGCCGACCTGCTGGTGGTGCTCAACGACAACGACATGTCGATCAGCCCGCCGGTCGGCGCGCTCAACAAGTACCTGGCGCGGCTGATGAGCGGCCAGTTCTACGCCGCGGCACGCGAGGGCGTGAAGGGCGTGCTGCGCGGCGCGCCGCCGCTGTTCGAGCTCGCGCGCCGCTTCGAGGAGCACGCCAAGGGCATGGTCGTGCCGGGCACGATCTTCGAGGAGTTCGGCTTCAACTACGTGGGTCCGATCGACGGCCACGACCTCGACGCGCTGATCCCGACGCTCGAGAACCTGCGCGGCAAGCGTGGCACGCAGTTCCTTCACGTCGTGACGAAGAAGGGCTACGGCTACAAGCTGGCCGAGGCCGACCCGGTCAAGTACCACGCGGCGAGCGGCAAGTTCAACCCGGCCGAGGGCTTCCCGAAGCCGGCGGGGCCGTCGAAGCCCACGTTCACTCAGGTCTTCGGCCAGTGGCTGTGCGACATGGCCGAGGCCGACGAGCGCCTGGTCGGCATCACGCCGGCGATGCGCGAGGGCTCGGGGATGGTCGAGTTCCACAAGCGCTTCCCGAAGCGCTACTACGACGTCGGCATCGCCGAGCAGCACGCCGTCACGTTCGCCGCCGGGCTGGCCTGCGAGGGGCTCAAGCCGGTGGTCGCGATCTACAGCACCTTCCTGCAACGCGGCTACGACCAGCTGATCCACGACGTCGCGCTGCAGAAGCTGCCGGTGGTCTTCGCGCTCGACCGTGCCGGCATCGTCGGCGCCGACGGCGCGACGCACTGCGGCGCCTACGACATCGCCTACATGCGCTGCATCCCGGAGTGCAGCCTGCTCGTTCCCTCCGACGAGAACGAATGCCGGCAGGCGCTGACGACCGCGTTCGGCCAGGACCACCCGGTGGCCGTGCGCTACCCGCGCGGCAGCGGCGTCGGTGCTGCGATCGAGCAGGCACTGACGGCGTGGCCCTGGGGCCGCGGCGTGATCCGGCGCGAGACCTCGGCGGCCAACGTCGTCGCGGGCCATCCGCGCATCGCGATCCTCGCGTTCGGCACCGTTCTGCACCCGGCGCTCGCCGCCGCCGCCGCGCTCGACGCGACGGTGGCCGACATGCGTTTCGCCAAGCCGCTGGACCGCGACCTGGTGCTCGACCTCGCGCGCCGTCACGACGCGCTGGTCACGGTCGAGGAAGGCTGCCTGCCCGGCGGCGCCGGCAGCGGCGTCGGCGAGCTGCTGGCCGACGCCGGCGTGACCGTGCCGCTGCTGCACCTGGGCCTGCCCGACGAGTTCATCGAGCACGGCGATCCGGGCAAGCTGATGGCGATGTGCGGGCTCGACGCCGCCGGCATCGAGCAGTCTATCCGGCAGCGCTTCGGCGTGCGGCCGCTCCTCGCCGCGGTCAATTCCTGAGCGGGCCGGCGCGGCGCCGACCGCGCGGCCGTTCGATGCCGGCGAATGCTGCGTGTCGCCCGGCTGACGTCGCCGGCGCTTGATTCGTGTCATCCTCGCGGCCTCATGACCAACCTCACCGACGCGCTCCACATCCCCGACACGCAGTCCGAGCGCGATCACCGCCGCATCGCGATCCAGCGCGTCGGCGTGAAGGACCTGCGCTATCCGGTCGTGCTGCACGTCGCCGGCAGCACGCAGCCGACGGCGGCGACCTGGGCGCTCGACGTCGCGCTCGGCGCCGAGCACAAGGGCACGCACATGTCGCGCTTCGTGGCCTGGCTCGACGAGCTGGCGGCATCGGGCGATGCGCTCGACGCCGGCACGCTGCGCGCGCGGCACGTGCAGATGCTCGAGCGGTTGCACGCGAGCGAGGGCCGCGTCGAGGCCGCGTTCGGCTTCTTCCTGCGCAAGCGCGCGCCGGTCTCGGGGCTGCAGAGCCTGCTCGACTACCGCGGCCGCTGGATCGCCGAGACGCGCGCCGGCACGACCACGCTGTGGTGCGAGGCCACGGTGCCGGTCAAGACGCTGTGCCCCTGCTCGAAGGAGATCGCCGACTACGGCGCGCACAACCAGCGCTCGACGGTCACCGTGCGCGTCGAGCCGCTGGAGCCGATCGAGTGGCACGAGATGGTGCGCTTCGCCGAGGACGCAGCGTCGAGCGAGCTGTGGCCGATGCTCAAGCGCGCCGACGAGAAGTGGGTCACCGAGCGCGCCTACGAGAACCCGAAGTTCGTCGAGGACCTGGTGCGCGACGTCGCGCTGCGGCTGGAGTCCGACGCGCGCGTCGGCCGCTACGTCGTCGAGGTCGAGAACTTCGAGTCGATCCACAACCACTCGGCGTACGCGCGCATCGAGCGCGGCTGACCGACTTCGCCCGCGGCGCATGGCCGACCGCCCCAAGCTGCGGCTGAAGCCGGCCGCCCCGCCGCGCGATCCGCGCCGGCGCCCGGTGCGCGCGGCCACCGCGCCGCCGCGGCGACCCGATGACCGCGTGCCGCCGGCGGCCGCCGCACGTGACCGGCGCGAGCCGGAGGCACCGCGCGCGCCGGCGCGGCCGCGGCCAACGCCGGCCGCCCCGCCAGCGGCCCCCGGCCGCCCGTCGATGCCGCCGCCGCGGACGGCGGCGCGTCCCGACCCGCGCCCCTGGGCCGGCCGCCCCGAGCCGCCTGGCCGGCCGCCCAACGCCCCGAAGCCCGGCCCGCGCGTGCCGGTCGCCACCGGCGTCCGCGTTTCGAAGCTGCTCACCGAGCGCGGACTGGCGTCGCGGCGCGAGGCCGACGAGTGGATCGCCGCCGGCTGGGTGCGCGTCGACGGGCGCATCGCCGTGCTCGGCCAGCGCACCGACCCGCAGGCCGCCATCGAGATCGACGAGCGCGCGCGCCGCGAGCAGTCGCGGCGCGTCACCATCCTGCTGCACAAGCCGCTGGGCTGGGTCAGCGGCCAGGCCGAGGACGGCCACGCGCCGGCCGTCAACCTGGTGACGCCCGCGAACCGCTGGGCCGAGGACCGGTCGGGCACCGGTTTCCACCCCGGCCACCTGCGCGGCCTGGCGCCCGCCGGGCGGCTGGACATCGACTCGACGGGCCTGCTCGTGCTGACGCAGGACGGCCGCATCGCCAAGCGGCTGATCGGCGACGACACGCGCGTCGAGAAGGAGTACCTGGTGCGCGTCGAGCCGCTGCCGGGCGCCGTCGTCGACGAGCATGCCATCGAGCGCCTGCGCCATGGCCTCGAGCTCGACGGCCGGCCGCTCAGGCCCGCCAAGGTGAGCTGGCAGAACGAGGACCAGCTGCGCGTCGTGCTGCGCGAGGGCCGCAAGCGGCAGATCCGCCGTATGTGCGAGCAGGTCGGCCTGCGCGTGCTCGCGCTCAAGCGCGTGCGCATCGGCAGCGTCGCGCTCGGCGCGCTGCCGCCCGGCCAGTGGCGCTACCTCGGCGAGCACGAGCGGTTCTGACGGTGGACCGCGCATCGCCCCCGGCCGCGGCGCCACGCGTCGCGGTCTCTCCGGCGCTCGCCGCCTGGGCGCTCGCGCTGCTGCTCGGGCTGCAGCCGGCCACCACCGACATCTACCTGCCCGCGCTGCCGCTGCTGGCACGCGACCTCGCGGCGCCGATGAGCGGCGTGCAGCTGACGATGTCGGCGCTCATCCTCGCGTTCGGGATCGCGCAGCTCGTCTGGGGGCCGGTGGCCGACCGCTTCGGCCGGCGCCCGGTGCTGCTCGCCGGCCTGACGGCCTACACGCTGGCGAGCATCGGCGGCACGCTGGCCACGAGCATCGAGGCGCTGGTGGCGTGGCGCGTCGTCCAGGGCGCGACGATGGCCGCGGCGGTGGTCTGCGCACGCGCGATGGTGCGCGACCTCTACGAGCCGGTCGAGGGCGCGCGCGTGATGTCGATCGGGCTCTCGGGGCTCGGCATCATCGCCATCGCCGGGCCCGCGGCCGGCGGCGCGATCGCCGCGTTGTGGGGCTGGCGCGCGGCGCTCGCGGCGGTCGCGGTCTGCGGCGCGGCGACGCTCGCCTTCGTCGTCTGGCGGCTGCCCGAGACGCTGCGGGCGCGCAACCCGCTGGCGACGCGGCCCCGCCCGCTCCTCGCCGCCTGGTCGCGCATCGCCCGGCACCGCACCTTCGTCGCCTGGACGCTGCTCATCTCGTGCACCTATGGCGGCCTGTTCACGGTGCTCGCTGCGTCGTCGTTCGCCTACATCGACGTGCTCGGGCTGTCGCCGGCGGCCTACGGGCTGGCGATGGCGTCGGGGTCGCTGGCCTACCTGGGCGGCACCTTCGTCTGCCGGCGCTGGATCGTGCGGCTGGGCATGGTGCGCGCGGTCGGGCGCGCCGGCGCCTTCACGCTGGCCGGCGGGGTCGCGATGGCCGGGCTCGCGCTGGCCGGCGTGCAGTCGGTCTGGGCGCTGCTGCTGCCGCAGTGGCTCTACGCCTTCGCGCACGGCGTGCACCAGCCCTGCGGGCAGGCCGGCGCGGTCGGGCCGTTTCCGCACGCCGCGGGGGCCGCTTCGGCGCTCGCCGGCTTCCTGCTGGCGCTGGTCGCCTTCGGCGTGGGCACCTGGCTCGGCAGCGCGATCGACGGCACGGTGCGGCCGATGGCGTTCGGCGTCGGCTTCTGGTCGCTGGCCACCGCCACCGTCGCCTGGACGCTGGTGCGCCGGCTCGCCCGCTGATGGCGGCGCAAGTCGGCGCGGTCTGCCTGGCCGGGCCGACCGCCGCCGGCAAGTCGGCGATCGCGCTCGCCTTCGCCGCCCGCCATGCGGTCGAGATCGTCAGCGTCGACTCGGCGCTGGTCTACCGCGGCATGGACATCGGCACCGCCAAGCCGTCGCCGGCCGAGCGCGCCGCGGTGCCGCACCACCTGATCGACATCCTCGACCCGGCCGCGGCCTATTCGGCCGCGCGCTTCGTCGAGGACGCGCGGCGGCTGGTGCGCGAGATCCGCGCGCGCGGCCGGCTGCCGCTGCTCGTCGGCGGCACGATGCTCTACTTCAAGGCGCTGCGCGAAGGCCTGGCCGCGATGCCCGAGGCCGACGCCGCGACGCGCGCCGCGCTCGACGCCGAGGCGGCCGAACGCGGCTGGCCGGCGCTGCACGCCGATCTGGCGCGCGTCGACCCGGCGACCGCGGCCCGGCTGCCGCCGAACGACGCCCAGCGCATCCAGCGCGCGCTGGAGGTCTGGCGGCTGACCGGCCGCCCGATCTCGGAGTGGCAGGCCGGCGGGAGCGCCGCGGCCGCGGCGCAGGCAGCCGACTGGCCGCTGGTCGCGCTCGAGCCGGCGTCGCGCGCCTGGCTGCACGAGCGCATCGCGGCGCGCTTCGACGCGATGCTGGCGGCCGGCTTCGTCGACGAGGTGCGCGCGCTGCGTGCCCGCGGCGATCTGCACCCGGGCCTGCCGTCGATGCGCGCGGTCGGCTATCGCCAGGCCTGGGCGGCCCTCGACGCCGGCGACCTGGACCCCTTGCGCGACGCCGGCATCGCGGCCACGCGGCAGCTCGCCAAGCGGCAGCTCACCTGGCTGCGATCGACGCCGCGCGATGCGGTCGTCGCCTGCGACGAGACGCAGGCCGAGGCGCGCGCGCTGGCCGCGTTGGAGCGCGCCGCAGGCGGCTAGTGTGATGCGCTCGAAGTCCTTGAACCCATCTGCGCAAGGCAGTGTCCGCTTCGCCGGGGGCCGGCTTTGCGCTGCCGGCCACGAGCGGTCGCTCGCCGCAGGCAGGTCCGCCCGGTAAGGTGCTCGCCCTCCCCATCGGCATCGGGCTCAGAGAGGCACGCCTTGCTGAGCTCCTCGGCCAGCACGCCCCGGCGCGTCAGCAGTTTCGTCAACTGGGTGGGCACCGCTTACCCGAAGAACCATACGTCTTGGGCATCGGCCATCGCGTTGCACGCGCCGCGATGCCTGGCTGTTGACCAACCTCGGTGACGCAGTTCAGCTTTCGATCGGCGCTGCAGTGTGGAAACCTCGATCCGAAGTCGCTGAAAACCTCGACCGGGTGCGATGACGAAGGCAGAGCTGGCCTCGGAGAGGCCGGCGCAGCCCCGCTAGGCCCATCAGCCCGGTCGCCACCAACAGCAGGGTGCCCGGCACCGGTACAGGTTGGAAGTCGGCGGTGATGAGCAGCGTCGATGCCCCGTTCTCTGGCAGCGCCCACCGGCCGGTACTGGGGTTGAACGTGGTCCCCGGAGTGCTGTTGGTCGTGTCCAGCTCGAACTTGAGGTCGCTGAGCAGGAAACCCGGCAGAACTGTGCTCAGGGAAGCGAGGCTGCTTGCCATGAATCCGCGCATGATGTCCGCGCCGACGGGCCCCTCGATCTCGAGTGGCACGCTCGCCGAGCCGTTGCCGCCGACGGGCTCGCTGAAGTCGAGGGACAGGTTGAAAGTGACCTTGAAGGTTTCGGGCGACGACTCCGGCACCGGTTGAGGATTCGTCCAGCGCAGCGCCGCGATGACCACGTCGTCGGCCGGGGCCATCGTGTCGAAACTCCAGTCGAGCGCCGTCAGCGTGTTGGGCGAATCCTTGTTGCCCCACTCGACACGCGAGCCGGTACCCTGCCCGCCGTTGTCGGTGATGGCGCAATAGAACGTGCTGCAGCCCGACACGTCGGAGAAGCCGCTGAGGTTCGAGTTTCCCGAGACTGGTGCGGCGATCGAGGCGCACGGCAGCAGCGTAGCGACCACCAGCACGGCTGCCGCAAGGTACCCGTTCG
>JALORQ010000105.1 GCA_025458805.1 Rubrivivax sp. | reverse complement strand
GAAGTCCTTGAACAGGTCGCCCTGGATCAGCTGCATCACCGCCGTCGTGTCGGCGTTGATGTAGTGCGCGCCGGTGGTGTGGAAGCACGCGTTGCAGCTCGTGCTGACGTGGATCATCGCCGGGATCTCGTACTCGACCATCTTCTCGTAGATCGGGTACCAGTGGCGGTCGGTCAGCGGCGGCTCCTTCCAGTGGCCGCCCGAGGGATCGGGATTGAGGTTGATCGCGACGTTGCCGTACTGCTCGACGCACTTCACGAGCTCGGGGATGCAGGTCTTCGGATCGACGCCCGGGCTCTGCGGCAGCATCGCCGCCGGGATGAAGTGCTCGGGGAACAGCTGGCTGACGCGGTAGCAGAGCTCGTTGCAGATCGCGGCCCAGGTGCTCGAGACCTCGAAGTCGCCGATGTGGTGCGCCATGAAGCTGGCGCGCGGGCTGAAGATCGTGAGGTCGCTGCCGCGCTCGCGCATCCTGGCGAGCTGGTTGGTCTCGATCGTCTCGCGGATCTCGTCGTCGGAGATCTTCAGGTCGGCCGCGCGCGGCATCCTGCTGCGGTCGGCGATGCCCGCGATCTGGGCATTGCGCCAGGTCTCCAGCGCCTTGGGCGCCGTCGTGTAGTGGCCGTGGATGTCGATGATCACGATGCGGTCCTTGCCGGCTCCATGCCGTGCCGGCGCTTGAGGTCGTCGGTGGCCGGCGACGCGGCATGGCGCAGCCAGGCCTGCACCGCCGCGGCCCGGGCCGAGCCGGTGCACAGCCCCGCCGAGAACGTGGTGACGAAGTCGGCGCCCGGCGGCATCAGGCCCAGCACCTCGATGCCGGGCTGGCCGAGCAGCTCGCTCAGCTGCTGGAACCCGAGGTCGGCGCCGCCTTCGGCGACCAGCCGCGCCACCGGCACGCCAGGCGGGGCCTGGCGCAGTGGACCGCCGGGGCCGGTGTCGAGGCCCCAGCGCTCGAACAGTCGCAGCAGGTGGTTGCCGCTCGGGCCGGTCGAGCAGCCCACGGTCGCCGCCCCCTCGACGGCCCGGCGCAGCGCGGCCTCTGTACCGACGTCGGGCCGGGGCGCGCCGGCGCGGACGGCCACCGCCATCGGCGAGCGCACGAGGTCGACGACGCTGCCGGCCGCGACATGCCCCGCGCCGGCGAGCGCGTCGATCGCGTCGCGCGCGAGCAGCACATGGTCGAAGGGCTCGCCCGCGGCCACGCGCCGCGCCGCGTCGACGCCACCCACCGATTCGATGAGCACCTCGACGCCATGCGCCGCGCGATAGGCCGCGGCAAGCTCGGCCAGCAACGCGCGCGTGGCCATCGACGAGATGCCGGTGACGTGCTCTTTCATGGGCGACGTAACGCGCGGGTTCGCGGCGTGCGTGGAGCAGCCCATTCTTCGCCCCGGCGAGCCCTGCATCAATCGCTATGGCGCACTAGCTGCCAGAACACGCCGGCATGAGTCAGAATGACTTCATGGACTTGCGTCAGCTCGGGTACTTCGTCCAGGTGGCCGAGCTCGGTAGCTTCACCCGCGCCGGCCACGTGCTGCAGGTCGCGCAGCCCGCGCTCAGCCGGCAGGTGCGCGCGCTCGAGGTCGAGCTGCGGCAGCCGCTGCTCGAGCGCAACGGCCGGGGGGTCACGCTCACGGTCGCCGGGCAGCGGCTGCTCGAGCACGCGCGGGGTATCCTGCAGCAGGTCGAGCGCGCGCGCCACGACCTCGAGGACCAGCGCGGCATTGCCGCCGGCCGCTTCGCGCTCGCGATGCCACCGTCGGTGAGCCGCGTGCTGACCGTGCCGCTGGTGCACGCATTCCGCGCGCAGCTGCCGCGCGCCACGCTGTCGGTGGTCGAGGGCCTGTCGGCGTCGATGCTCGAGTGGCTGACCGGCGGGCGCGTCGACGCGGCGGTCGTCTACAACGTCGCGCCGTCGGCGGCCGTCGATCTCGTGCCGGTGCTCGACGAGCCGCTGTTCCTGGTGTCGGCGCGGCCGCCCGGCGGCCCGGCGATCGGCGCGCCAGTCGCGCTGCGCGAGCTCGCCGAGCGCCCGCTCGTGATCCCGAGCCGGCCGCACTCCCTGCGCATGCTGCTCGAGACGGCGCTGGCCGGCGCTGGCCGGCGTGCGAAGGTCGCGCTCGAGGTCGAGAGCATCCCGGCGATCCTCGATCTCGTCGGCGGCGGCGACGTGCATGCCGTGCTGTCGCGCCACGCGATCCGCGCCGGCGGACGCGAGGACGCATGCCAGCTTCGCGCGATCGGCCCGCCGCCGCTGGTCACGACGCTGTGGATCGCGACCTCGGCGCAGCGCCCGCGCGGACCGCTGGTCGAGCAGGCCACCGCGCTGCTGCGCGAGATGCTGCTGCGTCACTGGCGCTGAGGCCGCACCGGCCCGCGGGCAGCACCCGAGGCGCCTTCGTCCTGCGCCGCGCAACCGAAGGCCGGCCCCGGATCGCGCGCCGCATCGGCCGCGACGGCTGAATCCGGCCGGCCGTCACGTCTGGTGACGAGTCCGGGTGTATCGGACGCGGCGCTCCCCGCTCGGTGGGGCGTGCGCGGTGATGCGCACCGCGTACGCCGTCCGCTCGGACGGACGGCGAAACCCCACCTTCAGGAGTTCGAGATGAAAGCAATCCTTCTTCCGTTCGCCGCGGCCGCCATGCTGCTGCACGCCCCGGCGATGGCCGAGGAAACCCGGTGCATCGGCACGCTCGGTCCCGTCTACCTCGACAACATCTTCGTGCCCGACGGCGCGTCCTGCGTGCTCGACCGCACGCGGGCCAAGGGCAACGTCGTGGTCGGCACCGGCGCGAAGCTGTCCGCACGCAGCGTGATGGTCAACGGCAGCGTGCAGGCCGAAGGCGCGTCGTCGGTCAGGATCAGCGGCACGTCGACGGTCGGCGGCTCGGTCCAGATCGTGCAGGGCGGATCGGCGACGATCTACGACACCCGCATCAACGGCGACCTGCAGTTCGACGAGAACGTCGCGCTCATCGATGCGCGTCGCAACGTCATCGGTGGCAACCTGCAGGCGGTGAAGAACTACGGCGGCGTCACGCTGATCAGGAACCGCATGAAGGGCAACCTGCAGTGCAAGGAGAACATCCCGGCGCCCACCGGCAGCGGCAACGTCGCGACGAGCAAGGAGGACCAGTGCCGTCGCCTGTGATGCCGGCACGCTGAGGCTCGACGGGCCCCGCGGCCCGTCGGTCACCGGCCCGCGGTGCCTCCGGCACCCGGGCCGGTTCCGCTTCAGGGGCAGACCGGATCGGGCGCCTGCTGGTCGCGCAGCGCGGCCAGCGCATCGACCTGCCGCACCGACGCATCGCAGATCGGGCGCGACCGGTCGAGCAGGCGCACGATCACGGCCTCCGGCGTCCACTGCCGTGCCGTCGCCTTCGACGGGTCGCCGCCGGGCGGCAGCGTGCGCAGCAGCAACGCGGCGGTGCCGGCCGCCAGCGGCGACGCCATCGACGTGCCGCTCCACGTGCCCCAGATGTTGTCGGGCACCGGGCCGACGATCGAGGCACCCGGCGCGGCGAGCGGAATCCAGCCCCCGCGGTTGGCGAACGACGCGAGACGGCCGTTGCGCTGCGTGGCCGTGATGGCCGCCGATCCCTTGACGCCCTCGGCCGCCGGATACAGCACCTCGGTGTCGGTGCCCGAATTGCCCGCGGCGGAGAAGACGACCGCCGCGCGCCCCCGGTCGCAGCGCGCGCGGTCGTCGTCGAAGCCCGGATGGTCGAAGTCGTCGTCGTCGTCGAAGCTGCAGGTCGCCAGCTCCGTGGCCAGCTCGAGCAGCCGTGTCGGCTGCGTGGTACCCAGGCTCAGGTTGATGACATGGGCCCCGTCGTCGCTGGACGGGTTGGCGTCGGGGTCGAGCGCCCAGCCGATCGCCTCGGCGAGCACCCAGGTGTTGCCGCGCCCGGCCGGATCGAGCACCCGCACCGGCATGATGCGCGCGTTGGGTGCCGCCATCAGCACGAGGCCGGCGACATGGGTGCCGTGGCCGAAGCCGATGTCGACGCCGGCGGTGCCCACCTCGGCCGGCACCGCGTCGCCGTCGACGAGGTCGATGCCGCGCAGCCGGCCGCTGCCGTCGCGCGACAGCCGGTTGACGAGCGCCGGGTGGTCGAGATCGATGCCGCTGTCGAGCACGGCGACGCGGATGCCGTCGCCGCGCGTGATCTGCTGCGCCTGCGGCAGCCGCATGGCGTCGCGCGCCCAGTGCGTGCCGTAGCTCGTCTGGCTGCCGCCGATCGCCCACACCGAGATGCGCCGGCTCTCGGGCGTCGCGCCGTTGCGCACGCGCTCGGCGAACTCCACCTCGCCGTCGTTGCGCAGCGCGGTCACCACGGCGTTCGGGTCGAGCCCGGCTGCGGGGCGGAGCGTCCAGATCGGGCGCTTGCCGAAGCGGTCGATCACCGTGAGCCGGTAGCGCGACGCCACGTTGGAGATGGTCGCGCCCACCTTCAGCTGCACGACGACATCGGTCGACGCGCTGGCCGCGCTCGTGCCGGTCGACGCGGTCGAGACGGACGCGACGCCGCTCGCCTGACGCTGGGCAGCGCTGGCATCGGGATCGATCGGGTCACCGCCGCCGCACGCAGCGAGCAGCGCCGCGGCGACCGCGGTCAGAGAAAAGGTCCAGGGTCTCATGGTCCGGCTCCGGTGGGCGACACACGGCCTGCACAGAGTGCGATCCCGCGCCGGCGATACAGAGGCGCCCGCCGTGGTCGGGATTCTGCCCTGGCGCCTCAGGCCCTGGCGTGAAGGGTCCACGCCGCCCACTCGAACGGGTGGCCCCCGACGGTCGCCGCGTCGCACTGCGCCCGGCGCAGCGCGGCAGCCACGGGCTCGCCGGCCGCGAGGCCCGCGTAGAAGCGGGCCATCAGGGCCGCGGTCGCCGCGTCGGCCACCGGCCAGAGCGTCGCCGCCACGCTCGCGGCACCGGCGATCATGAAACCGCGCACGAGTCCGAAGGCCTCGTCCCCCGGCGCGAGCCGGCTCGCGCCGGTCTCGCACGCCGACAGCACGACGAGGCGCGCGCGCAGCGGCCAGCGGCGGATCTCGTGCAGCGCGAGCGGCCCGTCGGCCAGCGACAGCGACGAGAAGTCGGGGCTGTCGTCGCGAAAGCGGCCGTGGCACGCGAGATGGAGCACGTCGGCGTCGGCGGCGCGCCCGCGCAGCGCCGCCTGAGTCGCCGCGCCGTCCCGCAGCACGAGCGCCGAGCCGCCGGCCGCCGCCGCGACCGCGTCGAGCTCGGCCGCCACCGAGGGCAGCGCCGGGCCGCCGACGCCTGCGGCGACGACGCGGGCAAGCGGTGCCGGCGCGCCCGCCGCGGTCGCCGTCACGGCCGCAGCGCCCAGCCGGGGCACGCGGACCAGCTCGTGCCGCTCGACGAGCCAGTGCGCACCGTCGTGCAGCGCCGCCCAGGGCAAGAAGTGCAGCTCGCGGTGCGGGACCAGCAGCACCCGGGGACGCCCGCCGATCGCCGCCTCGAGCGGCGCCCACAGCTGCCGGTACAGCGCGTGCAGGTGGTGGCGCGCCCGCTCGACGAGCCGTCCGGCCTGCGCCGACAGCGCCGCAGGCGCGAGCCGGGGCGCCTCGAGCTGGAAGCGCAGCGACTGCAGCCGCGCGTCGAGGTCGGGCAGCGGCAGCGCGAAGGCCCGCACCCCCCCCTGTCGCGTGACGACGCAGGCGGCGATGCGGCCGCCGAGGCGATGGAACTGCACGCAGGCCGTGGCGTCGTCCAGCAGGCCGCACCAGTCCTCCGGCCGCTCGACCGCCGCAGGCGCGGCGCCGCCACGCGCCGGCCCCGAGGCGGCCAGCGCGCGCCGGTGGGTTTCGAGCAGTTCGGCCTCGAGCGCGTGCAGCCTGGCGTCGAGCGCGGCGGCCCCGGAGGCCTCGCCGGCGACCGCCGCCTCGCGCCAGCGCTCGCGCGTCCAGCGCACGCGTTCGGACAGCGCCGCGTCGCCCAGGACCGGCGACTCGGCCAGCGCGAGCGCGAGCGAACGCGAGCGCCCGCGCGCCATCTCGGACAACACCTCGACAGCATCGGGCTGCGGCGCATCGAGCGCCAGCGCCACCAGCAGGTCGGCCGCGGCCTCGGACTCGGCGGCGATGCCGCTGCGCAGCTCGTCGGCGGGCAGCGCCGCACGAGCCGACTCCGCGGCATCGAGCACCGCCCGTGCGTGGGTGCGCGCGGCCTCGGAGTCGCCCGCGGCGGCGGCGGCCTGCGCGAGCATCAGCCGCGCCGCCCCCGCGATCGAGGGCAGGTCGGCCGCCTCGTCCAGCACCGACGCGCCGAGCGCGCGTGCAACCGCCAGATCGCCGCGCGCCGCCGCGACCTGGGCCTCGAGCAGCCGCGCGTCGAGCCACCAGGAGCGGATGCCGCTGGCCTGCAGCACCGGGCGCGATGCCGCGGCCGCCTGCGCCGCCGCGTCGATCGCGCCCCGGCGGAGCGAGACCCGGCCCTGGTGAAGGCCGGCCATCGCGGCCGCCGCCTCGTTGCCGAGGCCGAGGAAGGCCAAGCGCGCGGCGTCGAGGTCCTCGGCCGCCGCGGCCTCGCCGCCGAGGCGCGCGCGCACCAGCCCCCGCTCCAGGCGCGCGCGCGCCGCCTCGCCCGGGGCGCCGGCCGCCTCTGCCGTGGCGACGAGGCGGTCGTGGATCGACGCCGCCTCGGGCCACAGGTGCACCGCGGCATAGCCGTCGGCGAGGGCGGCCTCGGCCTCGAGGCGCTGCTGCGGCGCGGCGCCGATGCGCTCGAGGTGCTCGCAGCCCTCGACCAGCAGGGCCAGCGCCTCGGCGCGGCGGCCGCGGTGCAGCTCGATCCTGCCGATCGCCACGCAGGCCTGCGCCTCGAGCAGGCCGAGGCCGTGCGTCGCCGCCCGCATGCGCGCGCGGCGGTGGATGCGCAGCGCCTCGTCGGTCTCGAACTGCCAGGTCAGCGCCTGCCCGAGCCCGAGGTCGGCCATCACCGACAGCGCCATGTCGCCGACGCGGGCGAAGCGCACGGCGGCGCGCCGGTACAGCGCCGCGGCGTCGGCGTGGCGGTCGCGGCGCGTCGCCATGGTGCCGAGGTTCAGCTCGATCTTGCCGGCCGCGCGCTCGTCGCCGGCGGCCGCGAAGCGCGCCAGGGCCTCCCGGCCGGCGGCCTCCGCCTCGTCGTCGCGCCCCTGCATGGCCAGCGCGATCATCTTCGGCACCCGGGTCTCGGCCGCGTGCTGGGCATCGGCCCGTTCGACGAAGGCGTCATGTGCCGCGTCGAGCGCGGTCGCCGCCTCGTCCATGCGACCTTCCGCGAGGTGGGCGATGCCCTCGGTCCAGAAGGCCAGCGCCCGGAGCGGCGCCACGTCGTCGCCGGCGGCCCGGGCCGACAGCATACGCAGCGCGGCAGCGGCCCGGACCGCGCGCGTCGGCGAAGACGTCCAGGCCGCGTAGCAGGCGTCCTTCAGCGCCCACGCGAGCGCCGCCGGCGCGGCGCGCGACAGGGCCTCGGTCAGCGCGCCGTCCAGCGCCGCGGCACCGGCACCGGCGGCATCGAGCAGCGCCGCGGCGGCACCGGGATCCGGCTGCGGGTTCGCGGCGTCGCTCACCGTCGCGCAGGCCACCGCCCGCCAACCGCCCTCACGGGGCCGGCCGCAGCGCGAGCGGCGGCAACTCGACCTCCCAGTCGCCACCCGACAGCTCGAGGACCCAGTCGCCCGGCTCGACGTCGTCGAACGCGAACTCGGACACCTCGTTCCATGCGGCCTCGCGCCGGTTGCCGGCGGCATCGCGCAGCCGCGCGAAACCCGACGCGTCCGGACCCAGCACCTGCCCGGCGATGCGCCAGCGCCCACCGCCGACACCGGCCACGCGCACGTCGATGTCGCGCCCGTCGGCGCTGTAGAGCAGCTGCCGCGTCGCCGCCGCATCCGACCTGAGCCCGAAGGCCAGACCGGGCGCCCCCATGCTGTCGAAGGCCAGCGCCGCCACCAGGCGCCTGCGCAGCCCGGCAGCGGGCGCCGGAGTCGCGCGCGCCCGGGCGGCGAAGAGGTCGATCGCGCGCCGCACCAGCGGCTCCGGCGCATCGGCCAGCGTACGGCTACGACGCAGCGCGTCCTCGAGGGCGGCATCGTCGTCGGACGGGGGCATGGGCTTCATGGCAGTCGACGCGGGTGGCGGGCAGTACGGGGTGGTGCCGGGACAGAGCAAGGCGCGGCGCCGGAAATACATGGATACGGGGCCTCCGTCACGACGGCCGCCGTGCGGGCGCGGGTCATGCGTCGCGCTCCATCAGCGCGCGCAGCTTGGCGAGCACGCGCGCGCGGGTCGGCCCGATGCTGCCCTCGGCGATGCCGAGCCGCCGGGCAACCTCGGCGTAGGGCAGCGGCTCGTCCTGCAGGAAGACGAGCTCGACGAACTGCCTCGACCGGGGGTCGAGCCGGTCGACCGCGGTGCGCAGGCGGTGGTGCTGCTGCAGTTCGTCGAGCAGCGCGGCCGGCAGCGGGCCCGGGTCGGGGATGCGCTCGAGCGGCGAACCCTCCTCGTCGTCGGCGCCATCGGACGGCCCGGCCAGGTCGACGACGCGGCGCGCCGCCTCGAGCAGGCGCAGCGACTCGCGCTTGGCGGTCGTCACCAGCCAGGCGCGCACGCGTGCCGCATCGTCGATCCGGTCGAGGTGCTCGACGAGCCGGGCGAAGGTCGTCTGGAAGACGTCGGCGCAGGCCTCGTCCGACAGGCCGGCGCGCCGCGGCACCGTGTACACCAGCCGCTGGTAGCGCCGGACGAGCGTGCTCCAGGCCGCTTCGCTGCCGGCGCGGCAGCGACGCACGAGGTCGTCGTCGCCGAGGTCGTTGAGGTCTTCGAGCATGGGCCGGCCCGCGCGCGCGGCGCCTTGACGGCAGCGCATCATGCCACCCCGGACCGGCGCCCCGTCGAAACGGTGCCACACTGCCGTGCATGGAGTCGACCGAAGGCGACGCGCTGCTGGCGCGCCTGGGCACGCTGGTGGTGAAGAGCGGCGTCGCGCTCGGCGGCCTGTCCGAGACCGAGCGCGGCATCGCGCTGGCCGTCGCAGCCCGGGCGCTGCCGGCCGATACGGCGGCCAGCGAGGCGGAGGTCAACGCTGCTCGCGTGGCTCGACGGGCCCGGCGCCTTCCTCTCCACCGACCACGTCGAGCTGCGCCGCTGGCTCGTCGACACCGGCTGGTGGCGGCGCGACGGCTTCGGCCGGCGCTACGAGCGCACGCCCGATGCCGAACTGCCGCCGTCGCTGCGGACGGTGGGGTCCGCGCTGGCCGGCATCGACCCGGCGGCGTGGATCGTCGAGCGGCGCGACGCCGAGCGACGCCGGCGCGAACAGCGCCGCAGCGCCTGGGACCGCAGGCCGGTTCCGCCGGACGCGCGCTGACGTCGCGCGCCGCACCGCGCCGGGGGCGTCGCCGTGCAGGGGTGGGCGGACGGGCGCCGGCCGGCCGCTCAGGTCGCGAGCTTGCGCCCGAGCCGCTGCTCGACCTTCGCGACCTTCGACTTCAGCCGGCTGTCGCCGCCGGCGCGGTAGTCCATCTTCAGGTTCATCGCGATGCGCGGGCAGTCGGTCTCGAGCGCGCGGAAGCACGCGCCGACGACGCCCATCACCTGGTCCCAGTCGCCCTCGAGGATCGTGCCCATCGGCGTGAGCTGGTAGGGCACGCCGCTGCGGTCGATCACGTCGATGATGCGGGCGACGTATTCGCTCACGCTCTCGCCCTTGCCGCCGGGGGCCATCGCGAATTCGAGCAGCACCATGTTCAGGTCTCCTGTGAAGGGGTCGTGGAGGAGGGGGTCGCGTGCGCGCGCGGCGGCACGATGCGAGCGAAGCGCTCGGCGATCGGCGCGCGCCTCGAAGCCGGCGGGCCCTGTGTCGCCGTGCACCGCATGCCAGGCCTGCGCCAGGCTGGTGAGCGCCTCGGCACGATAGCGCGGCCCGTCGTCGCCGCACGCCGCCTCGAAGCGGTTGGCGGCCTCGGTCAGCGCAGCCGGATCGGCGTCGACCACGATCACTGCGTGCGCCAGCACGACCGGCCGGCCGTCGATGCGGCGCCAGGCCTGGGCGGTGCCGACCAGCTTGCGGCCGCCGACCGCGAGGTTGAAGCGGCCGTCGCAGAACGAGCCTTCGACAGCCTGGGCGCGCGCGTCCACCCCCAGGCGCGCGAAGGCGGCGGCCAGTTCATCGGTGAGCGCGCGGTAGAGGGCCGTGGTCTCGCGCGGCTCGGCACCGGGCGCGGGCCAGGCCAGGCTCAGGTTCCAGAGCCCCGGCCCTTGCGGCACCAGGCCGCCCCCCGACGCACGCACCTGCACCGGCCGACCCTCTGCCGTCGACGCCGCGCAGGCCGCGTCCCAGCGCGGACGCCGCGCATAGCTGCGCGGGACGACGAAACCCGGGGCGCCCTGCCACAGGTGCGCCACCGCGCGGCCCTCGCGGGCGGCGGCCGCCAGCCATTCGGCCTCGCGCGCGACACCCTCGGCCAGTGGCGCCTCGTGGACCGTCACGAAGCCGAAGGCCGGCAGCGTCATCGCGCGCCGGACCGCGGTCGCGCGGCATGTCGGTCAGGCCCGCGCGATATGACGCTTGACGAGCGCATTGACGTCGCCGGCCTTCTCCATCATCACCATGTGGCCCGCACCCTCGAGGACTTCGACGGTCGCGCCGGCCGGCGCGTGCGCGGCGTGGGCGGCCGGGATGATGCGGTCGTCGCGGCCCCAGATCACGAGCACCGGCTTGCCGGCGGCCTCGAGCTCGAGCCCCGGCGCCTCGGCTTGGCGGCCGCCGGCGAAGAGGCCCGCGGCCAGCGACTGCAGCGCGGCCGTCACGCCGTCGATGCGCTTGAACTTCAGCAGATCGTCGACGAGCTGGCGCGTGACGAGCTCGGGGTTGGCGAAGAGCTTCTCGACCACCGGCTTGAGCTCGCGCCGCGACTCGGCGGCCACGAAGCCGTCGATGTAGCCGATGTCGATCTCGGGGCCCAGCCCGGCCGGGTTGACCAGCGTGACCGACGCGACGCGCGTCGGGTGGTCGAGCGCCATGCGCGATGCAATCGCGCCACCCATCGAGTGGCCGACCAGGTGCACGCGCTCGACGTCCAGCGCGTCGAGGAAGCGCACGACGAAGTTCGACAGGTCGGCGAGCGTGGTGCCCGGCAATCGGGGCGTGGACTGCCCGTGGCCCGGCAGGTCGAGCGCGATGACCGGCGCCGCCTCGCCCACCGCGTCGAGGTTGAACAGCCAGTTGTCGAGGTCGCCGCCGAAGCCGTGCAGGAAGAGCACGGGCACCCCGCGCTCGGCCCCGCGCCGCGCATGGCGCACGGTGAAGCCGTCGACGTCGACGGTGGCATAGGCCGACGCCCCCTCGTCCGCGTCGCTGCCGGCGGCGGGCACGACGTAGGCGGCGATGTAGGCGTCGATCTCGGCGTCCGGCACCGACGCGTCGGCCAGCACGCCGAGCAGCGCCTTCACCGGCAGCGTCTCGCCTTCCTTGGCGACGCGGCGGCGCAGCAGGCCGGGGTCGGGCGCTTCGACGGCATTGCTGATCTTGTCGGTCTCGACGTCGAGAATGGGCGTGCCGACCGCGATCTCGGCGCCCTCGTCGACCAGCCAGGCGGTGACGGTGCCTTCGCGCATCTCCAGCCCCCACTTGGGCATGACGATCGGCGTGATGGTGCTCATCCGGGTGACTCCAGCGTGATGCTCGGAAGTGAAAGAGAAGGGGCGGGCGTGCCGCGCCGCACGCGCGGGAGCACGCAGGCACGGGCGCGAACCGTCCGACCCGACGGGCGCCGCGCCCGCGCCGGCGCGCGGGCGCGGGCCGGCCGTCAGCTGGCCATCGTGCGCTTGACCGCAGCGGCGATCTGCGCCGCGCTCGGGATGTACAGGTCCTCGAGCACCGGCGAGAACGGCACCGGCGTGTGCGGCGCGGTGACCATCTCGATCGGCCCCTTGAGCGCGCGGAACGCCTGCTGCGCGACCTGCGCCGAGACGTCGGCGGCGATGCTGCAGCGCGGGTTGGCCTCGTCGACGCAGACCAGGCGGCCGGTCTTCTCGACGCTCTCGAGCACGGTGTCGATGTCGAGCGGGCTCAGCGTGCGCAGGTCGACCACCTCGACGTCGATGCCCTCCTTCGCGAGCGTGGCCGCGGCGTCGAGCGAGCGGTGCACCATCAGCCCGTAGGTGACGATGGTCGCCGTCTTGCCGTCGCGCACGACATTGGCCTCGCCGAACGGGATCGCGTAGCTCGCCTCGGGCACCTCGCCCTCGAAGCCGTAGAGGTTCTTGTGCT
>JALORQ010000104.1 GCA_025458805.1 Rubrivivax sp. | reverse complement strand
GGCTTGATCGACAGCGCGTCGACCAGGTACTTGAGCAGCACCGGCACCCCGACGTTGGCCACCTTGGCCGCGACCAGGAAACCGAGCGCGACCGCCACCCGCCAGCGGTACTGCCAGAAGTACGGCAGCAGCCTGCCGAGCGTGGCCCAGTCGGAGCGCGGCGACTGCGGCGCATCGGCGGGCAGCGCGGGGAGGGTTCGCGTGGACGATCGCATCGGGTGCGGGCCCGGGCGCGGCGACAATGCCGCGGCAGGCCGCGCATTGTGGCGCGCCGAGCACCGGGAGACGCCGCCGATGACCGAGACCGCCGCCCTGCCCAGGATGGCCCCCGCGCTTCTGCCCGACGGCAGCGAGCTGGTGCTGCGCGTGATGCCGATGCCCGCCGACGCGAACGCCAACGGCGACATCTTCGGCGGCTGGATCATGTCGCAGGTCGACATCGCCGGCGCCGTGCTGCCCGCACGCATCGCCAAGGGCCGCATCGCGACCGTGGCGGTCAACCAGTTCGTCTTCAAGCAGGCGGTGTCGATCGGCGACCTGCTGAGCTTCTACGCCCGCGTCGAGCGCATCGGCAAGACCTCGGTCACGGTGCACGTCGAGGTGTATGCCGAGCGCAATCCGGCCAACCTGCAGGTCGTCAAGGTGACCGAGGCCAACCTGACCTACGTCGCGATCGACCGCGAGGGACGGCCGCGGCCGCTGCCGCGCGACGGCTGACCGGCGGGCCGGCCGTGCAGCGGCCGCCCCGGCCTAGCGATGCCTGAATTCCGGCTTGCGCTTGGCGACGAACGCGGCCATGCCTTCCTTCTGGTCCTCGGTCGCGAAGAGCGAATGGAAGACGCGGCGCTCGAAGTGGACGCCGTCGGCCAGGCCACCCTCGAAGGCGCGGTTGATGCACTCCTTGGCCATCATCACGCTCGGGCCGCTCATCGCGTTGATCGCGTCGGCGGCGGCGAGCGCCTCGTCGAGCAGTCGCTCGACGGGCACGACGCGCGAAACGAGCCCGGCGCGCTCGGCCTCGGCGGCGTCCATCATGCGCGCGGTCAGCACCATGTCCATGGCCTTGCTCTTGCCGACCGCGCGCGGCAGCCGCTGCGTGCCGCCGGCGCCCGGGATGATGCCGAGCTTGATCTCGGGCTGGCCGAACTTCGCATTGTCGGCAGCGACGATGAAGTCGCACATCATCGCCAGCTCGCAGCCGCCGCCGAGCGCGAACCCGGCCACCGCGGCGATCACCGGCTTGCGCACCTGGCGGATCGCCTCCCAGTTGCGCGTGATGTAGTCGCCCCTGTAGACGTCCATGTAGCCGTAGGTCGCCATCGCGCCGATGTCGGCGCCGGCGGCGAACGCCTTCTCGCTGCCGGTGACGACGATGCACCCGATCCCGTCGTCGCGGTCGAAGGCGAGCAGGGCGGCGCCGAGCTGGTCCATCAGCGCGTCGTTGAGCGCGTTGAGCTGCTTGGGCCGGTTGAGCGTGACGAGCCCGGTGCGGCGCGGGCCCTCGCCGCGCACGTCGGTCAGGATGAGGGCGTCGGTCATGGGATCCTCCGGTGAAGCCGCCGGAAGACTATAGCCGCCGGCAGGCCCCCCCAGGTTTAAGCTCCACGCCCCGTCGCCGAAAACGAGATGGCAGGCGATCCGCCCCATGTCGACCATCCACCGCAAGTCTGCCAAGGGCCAGGCCGAGATCGAGACGCGCGCCCACCGGCTGCCGCCGCGGCTGCGCAGCGTGCTCGTGATGGTCGACGGCCGGCGCAGCGACGACGAGTTCGCGCGCCTGCTGCCGCAGGCCGCGGACGCGCTGGCTCGGCTGCGCGCCGAGGGCTTCATCGAGCCGGTCGCCGAGGCGCCGGCCGCACCCCGGGCCGCGGTGCCGCCCACCGCCTCGGCGCCGCCGCCGGGGCCGCCGCCGCAGGCCCCCGCGTCGCTGCCGTTCGACGAACTCAAGCGCCAGGCGGTGCGCCAGCTGATCGACCTCGTCGGGCCTCTTGGCGAAGGGGTGGCGATGCGCATCGAGAAGGCGCGCCGTCCCGAAGAGCTGGCGCCGCTGCTGGCGACCGCCGCGCAGCTCGTGGCCAACGTCCGCGGTGCGCGTGCCGGCGCCGACTTCGCCGCGCGCTTCAGCGCGCGGTAGCCGGCACGGCCGCCTGCTCCGGCAGCCGCGACACCCGCAGGTCGATCCAGGTCGCGTCGTCCTGCCGGATCACCACGCGAACCGGCAGATACTGCAGCGTCGGGGCGATCCACATCTCGGCCACCAGGTCCTGGCCGGGTACGGGCGCGCGGCGCGGCCGCACGTGCAGGGTCTCGATGCTGCCGAACGGCGTCTCCAGCCACTCCCGGGCGACGACGTCGTAGACCCAGGGCTCGACGCGGCGCGGCAGCGCGAGCGGCAGTTCGACGCGGCTGCCAGGCTCCAGGCGCCACGGCTGGGTCGTGAACAGCCAGGTCAGGTGCACGAACTGGCTGGCCGAGTCCTGGACGCCGTCCGGCCGCGGCACCTCGCGACCGTCGGCGAGCACGATGCGATCGCCGTCGAGCTCCAGCAGCACGCGGCGCGGCTCGCGCCACGCGACGCGCGTCTCCTCGTCGTAGCGCAGCGGGTGCAGCCCTTCCGGCGTGATCTCGCCGTCGCTGACGACGCGCCGGGACACCAGCGGCGCGAACCACGGCCCGACCTCGACCACCACCTCGACCTGGTAGCGGGCACCTTCGCGCCGCCACTCGACACGCGCCTGCCCCTCGACGGGGCCGCGCACCTGCCCGGTCAGCGCGTAGCTGAGGCGCGTCGAGGGCGGCCACTCGAACGGCGCGCCGGGGGCCTCGATGCCGGAGGCCGCGGCCTCGGGTCCGGCCGCTTCGGCGACAGACACCTCGGGGGGGCCGTCGGTCGCCTCGCGGGCTGCCGACGCCGCCGGCGCGGCCTCGCCGACGCGGGCCGCGTCGCGTGCTGCGCCCGCCTCGACCTCGGTCGGCGCCTCGGCGACCGCACCCGCCGCGGGGGCGGGCGACGAGGCGGGCACCGCGACCGGCGCGGCCGCATGCGGCGCAGCGAGCACTGCGGCCGGGCCGGGCCCGGGTCGCGGCGGAGCGGCCGGGCGAAGCTCGTGGACGAACTGCACGTCGATCGCCTGCGGTCGCGCCGCGCCGGTCGCGGCCATGCCGCGCGGCAGCGTCGACAGCAGGTGATCGGCGACGTCCAGGTGCACCATCGCGACGACGACGACGAGGCCACCCAGGACGAGCCGGCGCCGCGCCGGGCCCGAGGCCCGCGACACCGGGCGCCGGGTGCCGGCCGCCACCGCGGTCAGGCCGTCGTCATGCCCCGGCCGCGCCGAGCAGGCAGCTGGCGGCGGCCCCGGCGCTGAGCCGGAAGCGCAGCACCAGCCAGCGCTCGAGGCCGTGGGCCGGGTAGACGCGCCGGTCCACCGCATAGCACGCCACCAGCATCAGCGCGTGGATCACCAGCCCCGACGCGGGCGGCATCAGCACCGCGGCCCAGGCGACGAGCGACGGCACGACCCCCCACGCGAAGAGACGCGGCGGCGGGTCGGCCTCGCGGAAAGCGATGCCCCAGTGGATGCCGCCGAGGAAGGCGACGATGGTCGCGGCATAGGCCGACAATGCCTGCGCCGCATACGGACGCACGTCCGGCCAGGCCGCCCAGACGAGCAGCGCCCCGCCGACGAAGGGCAGCAGCCCGGCGTATCCCAGCCTTGCCGCCCAGCCCGGGACCTCGGCGGGCGGCCCCGACGACAGCGAGCCGGTGCTCACGTGCGCCGCGCGATCACTTGCGGCTCGCGGCGACCAGCAGCTTCTCGACCTCGGCCGCCGGCAGCGCGCCCGGCTTGCGGGTGCCGTCCTCGAACACCAGGGCCGGCGTGCCGTTGACGCGATGCTTGCGCCCGAGCTCGAGGTTGCGGTCGAGCGCCGCCGCATCGCACGCCCCGCTGACGCGCGGCGGCACCGTGCCGTCGATCATCCACGCCCGCCACACCTTGGCGGCGTCGCGCGCGCACCAGATGTCGCGCGACTTGGCGGTCGAGTCGGCACCCAGGATCGGCAGCAGGAAGGTGTAGATCGTGACGTCCTTGAGCGACGTGAGGTCGCGCTCGAACCGCTTGCAGAAGCCGCAGTTCGGATCGGCGAAGACCGCCAGCTTGCGCGCGCCATTGCCCTGGCGCACGACGATCGCGTCCTTCAGCGGCAGCTCGTCGAAGTCGATCGCGGTCAGCTTGTCGATGCGCGCCTGCGTGAGGTCGGTCATCGTCGCGAGCTCGATGATCGAGCCCTGGATCAGGTGCTTCGCCTCGGCGTCGACGTAGACGATCTCGGTGCCGATGCGCACCTCGAAGATCCCCGGCACCGGCGTGCGCGAGATCTCGTCGATCTTCGTGATGTTCGGGAAGCGCTCGGTCAGCACCTTGCGGATCGCGGCTTCCTGCGCGGCGACGCTTCCGGCGGCGGCCAGCAGGGCGGCCGCGAGGAGCGCGGCGCGCAGCGGCGCAAGGACTGGGGCACGGTCGGTTCGGGTCATGGGCATCCTCGGGCGGCCGACGCGGCCGCGGGTTCAGGCGTCGAGCGCGCGGGCGGTCAGGAACCGCTTGACCGGCGCCAGCCGGTCGACCAGCGTGAGTCCGCGGTTGCGGAGTTCCCGCAGCACCGGCTGCGGGCTCGCGAACAGGTGCAGCAGGCCGTCGGTGACGTGGCTCATCGCGCGCACCGGCAGGTCGCGCCGCCGCGCGTAGCGCTGCAGCAGCCGCGGGTCGCCGAGGCCACGCCAGGGCTCGCGGGCGGCGATTACCTCGGCGAGCACGGCGACGTCCGCGAGCCCGAGGTTGAGCCCCTGCCCGGCCAGCGGGTGCACGACATGCGCGGCATCGCCGAGCAGCACCCAGCCCGGGCCGCACAGCGCGTCTGCGCGCCCGATCATCAGCGGCCACTCGGCGCGCGGTGCCGCCAGCCGGAGTGCACCGACCTCGCCCGCGGTGGCGTCGGCGAGCTGTTGCTCGAAGGCGGTGTCGTCGAGCGCCATCAGCTCGTCGGCACGCTCGTCGGGCACCGACCAGACCAGCCCGTAGCTGCAGCCCGGCTCGGGGCGGTCGAACGGCAGCAGCGCCAGCACGTCCGGCGAGCGGAACCACTGCCGCGCCAGCCCGCCGTGCGGCTGCGCGGCGACCAGGCGCGCGGCGACCGCTCGCTGCCCGTAGCGGTGCAGCGGCATGCCGACGCCGAGCCCGGCCCGCGAGGCCGATGCCTTGCCGTCGGCCAGCACCTGCAGCGGCGCGTCGACGGGCTCGTCGACCCGGGTCAGGTGGGGCGCGAAGCGCACCGCGGCGCGCAGCGCGGACTCGAGCTCCGCGGCGTCGACGATGAACGCGAGCTGCTCGGCGTGCTGCTGCCAGGCCGAGAAGTGCAACGCCGCGCCGGCATCGCCCTCGACCTGCATGTCGTAGACCGGGGTGCGGGCATCGGCCGGCAGCGCGTCCCAGACCTTCAGCGACGACAGCAGCCGCACGGCGCCGGTGTTGAGCGCGTAGGTCCGCACGTCGGCGGCGGCCGTCGGCTCGCGCGCCTGCAGCGCCACCGAGAGACCCTGTCGCGCGAGGGCGAGCGCGGCCGACAGCGCCACCGCGCCGGAGCCACGCACGCACAGGTCGAAACGGGACATCCGGGCATTGTAGGCAGCGGCCCGAAGGCACAATCCGCGCGGCAAGCTTGACCCTGGAGCCCAGTTTGGACGAATCCGCCGAGGTGCGCGGCACGCTGGCCGCGCTGCGCCTGCACCCCGTCAAGTCGTGCGCCGGCCTCGAGGTGCGCGAGGCGCTGCTGATCGAGACCGGCCTCGAGTGGGACCGCCAGTGGATGGTCGTCGACGACCACGGCGAGATGCTGACCCAGCGCGAGGTCCCGCGGCTGGCGCTGGTGCAGACCGCGCTGCGCGGCGACGCGCTCCTGCTGCGCGCGCCGGGCATGCTGTCGCTGCACCTCGCGCTCGGCACGGTCGAGGACGAGGTCCGCGTGCGCGTCTGGGACGACGAGGTGCGCGCCTACGACATGGGCCGCGTCGCCGCGCAGTGGATCGCCGATTTCCTCGGCACCGCCGCGCGGCTTGTGCGCTTCGACCCCGAGCAGCGCCGGCTCTCCGAACGCCGCTGGAGCGGCGGCATCGAGGCCGAGAACGCCTTCTCGGACGGGTTTCCGCTGCTCGTCGCGTCGACCGCGTCGCTGGCCGACCTGAACACCCGACTGGCGTCGCGCGGCGCGGCGCCGGTGGCGATGGACCGCTTCCGCCCCAACCTCGTGCTCGACGGTCTGGCCCCGTTCGACGAGGACCACCTGGGCGAGATCACGATCGCCGCCGACGGCGGGCCGGTCGTGCTGCGGCTGGTCAAGCCCTGCGTGCGCTGCTCGATCCCGAACGTCGACCCCGCCACCGGCACGGCGGGCACCGAGCCCGGCGACACGCTGGCCGGCTTCCGCGCCGACGCGCGCATGAATGGCGGCATCACGTTCGGCATGAACGCCGTCGTCGTCGACGGCATCGACCGCACTTTGCGCGCCGGGCAGCCCTTCGTCGCGAGCTGGGCCTTCTAGCGGGGTGCGAGCCGGCGCCCGGGCCGAAGCCGTGCCGCGTCCGGTCGATCAGGTCTTCACCAGCGCCGACACGACCGCGGCGGTGGCTTCCTTCAGCTTCTCGCGCGCCAGCGACCTGCACTGCTCGGCGGTGGCGCCGGGCTTGGCGTCGAAGGCGGTGGCCGCCTTCTCCGGTCGCCACAGCACGGCGCGGACGGTGCCGGTGCGCGGCAGCAGCACGACGCGCGCGGTGACCACGCAGATGCCCTCGCGCGTCATGCCGCCCTCGACCTGGCTCAGGAACGTCCACTTGCCTTCCGGGTAGAGCGCCCAGACCCGGGCCGGGATGTTCTCGCGGACCAGCGCCTTGGCCGACTCGGCGTCGATCAGCAACTCGGTCGACAGGTCGAGCATCATCGACTTGGGCTCGCGCACGGGCTGGGCCGCGGCGGGCGCGGCCACGAGCATGGGGACGAGGGCAGCAAGCGCGACGAGGGAAGCCGGGGCGAACTTCATGCGTCACCTGGTGGGGATCGGGGGCTCGGGGGCGGACGCGTCGCAGTGTAATCAGACGCGGCTGCGGCCACACGGCCGGCCCCCGGCGGGCGGCCTCGCAGAACCGGCGCACGTCCCTGGCCAGGTCCGCCCGGATGTCCTTGAACAGGCGGGCCATGTGGCCGCCGGCGCGGGTGTGGACGCCAGGCAGGGCTGCGCGGCAGGCGCGCGCGCCAGCGGCTCTGGAAGGTCGCGCGCCAGGCAGCGTCGGTCGCTGCGGTCGCTCAGGTCGTTGCGCATCCCGCGCACGAGAGGCGGCTGGTACGCGCCGCTCAGGCCACGGCCAGGGCGCCGACCTTGGCCGCGTCGCGCGCCCGTTCCTCGCGCTGCGTGATGCGGCGGAACCAGACGGTCACCGCGCTGGACGTCAGCACGATGAACAGCGAGTACAGCACCGGGATCAACAGCACCTCCTGCTGCTGCGTGCCCTGGAAGGTCAGCAGCACGATCAGCACGGCCAGCGGTCCGTTCTGGATGCCGGTCTCCAGCGCGATGGTGCGGGCGCGGCGGCTGTCCTGGCGCAGCAGGCGCGACAGCCCGTAGCCCAGCGCGAAGCCGGCCAGGCCCAGGCCGATCGAGCCGGCGTAGACCGGAAAGCCGGTGGTCAGCAGCAGCTGCCAGTTGCGCGGCACCCAGCTGACGACCAGGAAGAGGATGACCAGCACGCCCAGCAGGCCGCCGATCATCTCGACCACCGCGCCGATGTTGGCGTTCCACTTGCGCAGCGCGATGCCCAGGATGGTGGGAACGAGCAGCACGAACAGCACCTGCACGACGTTCTCGCGCGGGATCTGCCACTGGCCCTCGATGCCCGCGCTGTAGAAGGCCAGCGTCAGCGGCACCATCAGGATGGCCACGAGCGTGGAGCTCATGGTCATGAGGATGGACAGCGACAGCTGGCCCCTGCTGAAGTACGCGAAGATGTTGCTCGTCGTGCCGCCGGGCATGCAGCCCATCAGGATGAGGCCCACCGCGTAGGCCGGCGGCAGCGCCAGCGCCGTGGCGAGCCCGAAGGCCAGAGCCGGCATCAGGCCGTACTGACACACCAGGCCCACCACGACGCCCTGGGGCTTGCGCAGCGCGATGGCGAAGTCCTTGAAGGTCAGGCTGGCGCCCATGCCCAGCATGATGACCATCATCATCACGCCCAGCAGCCGGGTCTCGGTCTCGCTCAACATGGCGGCGTCCTCGCGGTCAGCGGGCAGGCCCGCGCAGTTCCTTGCGCAGGATCTTGCCGATGGGGCTCTTGGGCAGCTCGTCGCGGAAGACGATGCGCGCCGGCTGCTTGTATCCGGTCAGCAGCGTACGGGTGTGCGCGGCCAGCTCCTCGGCGGTCAGGCTGGGGTCGCGCTTGACGACGTAGGCCACCACCGCCTCGCCCGTCTTGGCATTCTTCTCGCCGACGACCGCGGCCTCCAGCACCTTGTCGTGGCGCGTCAGCGCGTCCTCGATCTCGTTGGGGTAGACGTTGAAGCCGCTGACGAGGATGAGATCCTTCTTGCGGTCGACGATCTTGAACGTGCCGCGCGCGTCCATCACCGCGACGTCGCCGGTGTGCAGCCAGCCGTCCTTGAGCACTGCAGCGGTCTCCTCGGGGCGCTGCCAGTAGCCCTGCATGACCTGCGGGCCCTGCACGCAGAGCTCGCCGGGCTCCCCGGCGGCCACGTCGCGGCCCGCGTCGTCGAGCAGCCGGACCCTGGTCATCGGCGCGGGGATGCCGATGCTCTCCGGCGTGCGCTCGCCCTCGAGAGGCTGGAAGCACACGACGGGCGCAGTCTCGGTCAGGCCGTAGCCCTCGACCAGCGGCGCGCCGGTGACCTGCTCCCAGCGCGCGACCACCGCGGCGTGCATCGCGGCGCCGCCGCCGCCTGCGGCCTTGATGTGCTTCGGCGGGAAGGCGGTGAACCACTCCTCCGACAACAGAGCGTTGTAGAGCGTGTTGACGCCGGTGATCCAGGTGATCCTGTTGTTCTCGATGGCACGCTGCAGGTTCTGCACCGGCCGCGGGCTGGGCACCAGCACGTTGCGCGCTCCGGCCGCGAACATGCACAGGAAGTTCACCGTGAAGGCGAAGATGTGGTACAGCGGCAAGGCCGTCAGCACCACCTCCTTGCCCTCGTCGATGCGGCTGGCGCACATGGCGCGCATCTGGGCCATGTTCCACAGCAGGTTGCCGTGGGTCAGCATGGCGCCTTTCGCCACGCCCGTCGTGCCGCCGGTGTACTGCAGCAGGGCGAGGCTGTCGTGGGTCAGCGGCGCCCACCACGCGCCGGCGTCCCCGCCGACGGCGCGGCCGGCCTGCAGCGCCTGCGGCAGCGTGACCGCGTTCTTCAGGCCGTGCGCCGGCACCTGCCGGTTCCACCACTTCATCACCGCGTGGACGATGGGCCCGACGACGGGCGGAAAGAACTCGGGCACGCGCGTGATCACGACGTGCTCGACGGCAGTGCCGGGCAGGGCCTCCTCGAGCTTGTCGGCGAACATGTCGACGATGACGACCACCTTGGCGCCGCTGTCGGCGAACTGGTGCCGCATCTCGCTGGGCGTGTACAGCGGGTTGGTGTTGACGGCCACGCAGCCCGCCTTGAGCGTGCCCAGCAGCGCCACCGGCCAGGCCAGGCAGTTGGGCATCTGCAGCGCGACGCGGTCGCCGGCCTGCACCTTGGCCACCTGGCGCAGCCAGCACGCGAAGGCGTCGCTCATCTCGTCGACCTGCGCGTAGCGCACCTGCCCGTGCATGCCGTTGGGCATGACGCAGGTGAAGGCCACCTGCGCCGCGAAGCGGCGCGCCGCCTCGCTGGCCATCGCCGGCAGGCTGGCGTGG
>JALORQ010000103.1 GCA_025458805.1 Rubrivivax sp. | reverse complement strand
GGCGCCTTCTCGTCGGCGGCCGGCGGCATGACGGTGGAAGCGGTGAGGGTGTTCATCGACGGGCTCCTCTCGGTTCGGTGCGGATCACTGGACCTCGACGCGCCGCGGCTGCGCGGCGGCGCGGCGCTGGATCGTCACCCGCAGCACGCCGTCCACGTAGCTCGCGCTGACGGCGTTCGGATCGACGTCGTCGGGCAGGCTGACGACACGGCGGAAACGGCCGCCGAAGCGCTCGTTGGTGTGCAGGGTGGTGCGCTCGTCGGCCGCGGTCGTCGACGGCTTGCGCTCGCCCGCGATCGTGAGGACGCCGCGTTCGAGCTGCACGTCGATGGCCGCCGGGTCGAGGCCCGGAGCGAAGGCGTAGACCTCGACCGAGGTCGGCGTGGTGCCGACGTTGAGCGCCGGGTAGCCGCCACGGCCGACGCCGCGGATGCTCGGCGTGAGGTCGAAGAGGCCGCTCATCTCGCGCTGCAGGCGGTCGAACTCGGCGAACACGTCGCGCGGAAACAGGCTGCGGTACATGGAAGCTCCTTCGGTGGTCCGGGCGTGCCGCGACGGCGCCCGATGATCCCGAACTGAGGTCGGGCCTGCGCCGTTTCAAGGGCGGAGCAGCGGCCGGGCGGGCCGCGGGCTGGGCCTCGCGCCAGGCGCGCCGGTCAGGGGGCGCGGCGCAGCCGCAGGTGCGCCATCAGGCCGCCGTCGGGCGCGTTGGTCAGCTCGAGGCTGCCGCCCATCCGGTGCATCGCCTTCTCGACGATGGCCAGGCCCAGGCCGGCGCCGGTTGCCGCCGTGCGCGCGGCGTCGCCGCGGAAGAACGGCGTCGTCAGCTGCGCCAGCTTCTCGGGCGCGACGCCGGGCCCGCGGTCGCGCACCGTGACGATGACCCAGGGGCCGGCGCGCACGTAGCTGAGCTGCACGTCGGCGATGCCGGTGTCGATGCTGCGGCCATAGCGGCGCGCGTTCTCGAACAGGTTCAGGAAGACGCGCCCGAGCTCGGTCTCGTCGGCCATCACCTTGAGGTCGATGGCGACGCGCGAGGCGATGCGGATCTGGCTCGCGTCGCGGAAGTTGGCCGCCTCGCGATCGATCACCGGCGAGATCAAGACCGGCCGCACCTGCGTCTCGCCCGGTCGCGCGTAGTCCATGAACTTGTCGATGATCGCGTCGAGCTGGTCGATGTCCTGCGCCATGTTCCGCCGCGCTTCCTCGTCGGCGACCGACATCTCGGCCTCCAGCCGCAGCCGCGCCAGCGGCGTGCGCAGGTCGTGGCTGATGCCGGCCAGCATCACCGCGCGGTCTTCCTCGACGCGCGCCAGCTCGCGGGCCATGCGGTTGAAGCCCATGTTGACCTCGCGGATCTCGCTCGTCAGCGTGTTCTCGTCGAGACGCGACTCGAGGTCGCCGTCGCGGATCCGGCTGGCCGCGAACGAGAGCTGTCGCAGCGGCCGGTTGATGAGCCCGGCGATGCCGGCCGAACCCACCAGCGTGGCCACAGCGGCGATGCCGATCCAGACCAGCCACGTCCTCGGGTCGGGCGGGCTGACCGGTGCGGCCTCGGCGAGCAGCCAGTACCGGTCACGCTCGATCGAGAACCCGACCCAGAGCCCCGGCTGACCGTTGACGCTGCGCGCGACCACCGCATCCGCGCCGAGCGTCGCGCGCAGCTCGGCGGCCACGCGCCTGCTGAAGCGGTCGACCTCGTAGGGCGTCCACTCGTCCTTGGGTTCGCGCGGCGCGACGCGGATCGGCTCGCCGCGTCCCATGGTCTTCACCAGCGTGACGCGCGCGATGCCGTCGACGGTGGAGAGCGCGGCGCGGCTCAGGTTGACGAGGCCGGCGATCTGCTGCGCCACCTGCACCGCACGCGGCTCGAACTCGAGCGCTCGCAGCGTCTGCACCCAGGCGAAGACGCCGCCGACCAGCAGAAGCGCGAGCAGGAAGAAGGTGCGCCAGAAGAGGCTGAAGGCGAGCGGTTTCGACGCCACCGGCGCAGTGTAGTGGGGTGCCGCGACGGGGCCGGGTGCCGTCAGCCCGCCTCGTCGGGCACGAACACGTAGCCCACACCCCAGACGGTCTGGATGTAGCGCGGCTGCGCCGGGTCGGGCTCGATCATCTTGCGCAGGCGCGAGACCTGCACGTCGAGGCTGCGGTCGAACGGCTCGAACTCGCGCCCGCGCGCGAGCTGCGCCAGCTTGTCGCGCGACAGCGGCTGCCGCGGGTGGCGCACCAGCGCCTTCAGCATCGAGAACTCGCCGGTGGTGAGCGGAATCGATTCGCCGTCCTTCGTCAGCCGTCGCAGCGACAGGTCGAACTCGAACGGGCCGAAGCTGACGACCTGCGGCTCCTTCGACGGGGCACCGGGGGCCTCGGGCGGAGGCCGCCGGCGCAGCACCGCGTGGATGCGCGCCAGCAGCTCGCGCGGGTTGAAAGGCTTGGGCAGGTAGTCGTCGGCACCCACCTCCAGACCGACGATGCGGTCGACGTCCTCGACCTTCGCGGTCAGCATGATGATCGGCGTGTGGTCGTTGGCGGCGCGCAGGCGGCGGCAGATCGACAGCCCGTCCTCGCCCGGCAGCATCAGGTCGAGCACGATGAGGTCGATCGTCTCGCGCGTGAGCAGCCGGTTGAGCGCCTTCGAGTCCTCGGCGAGCAGCACCTCGAACCCCTCCTGCGACAGGTAGCGGCGCAGCAGGTCGCGGATCCGCGCATCGTCGTCGACGACGACGATGCGGTCGGGACGGCTGTTGGCGGCAGTGGACATGAACGGCTCCGAATTTGTAACAGCGGCATTGTGCGGGGCGATCCAGAGGCATATCGGCCCGGTCTGACCCTCTGTTACAAGTCTTTCCGTGACGGCGTCGCCGGGGCGGTCAACCCGTGAGAACTGCCGCACGCTGTCTCGGTGGACGCCCGCGCCTCGGCGCACGTGAAAGGACCCCATGCTCGATCGATCCGTCGACCCTCGCCGCGCAGCCGCGCTCCTCGTACTGCTCGCCGCAACGGCGGCGCCCTCGCTGGCGCAGGTGTCCGCGGTCGCCTATCCTGCACCGCAGAACGTCATCGTGCTCGACGCCAGCGCGACCACCGAAGTCGCCAACGACTGGCTCACCGTGGTCTTCGGCACCACCCGCGAGGGCAGCGATGCGAGCGCGGTGCAGTCGCAGCTCAGGCAGGCGCTCGACGCCGCGCTCGCCGAGGCGCGCAAGGCGGCGCGGCCGGGGCAGGTCGAGGTGCGCACCGGCAACTTCTCGCTCTATCCGCGGCAGGCGCCGCGCACCGGCGGTCTCGCCGGCTGGCAGGGCAGCGCCGAGCTGATCGTCGAGGGACGCGATACCGCGGCGATCGCCCAGCTCGGCGGGCGCATCCAGACGATGACGGTCTCGCGCGTCGGCTTCTCGCTGTCGCGCGAGGCGCGCGAAAAGGTCGAGGGCGAACTGACTGCCGAGGCGATCGCGCGCTTTCGCGCCAAGGCCGACGCGGTGACGCGCGAGTTCGGGCAGGGCGCCTGGTCGGTGCGCGAGGTCCAGGTGAGCGGCGGCGGACCGCCCGGCGGGGTGCCGGTCTACAGGACGCAGATGGCGCGCGCGGCGTCTGCCGACGAGGCGCTGCCGGTCGAGGCGGGCCGCGCCACGGTCAGCGTCACCGTCAGCGGCAGCGTGCAGATGTCGCCGCGCTGAGCCGCGGCGCGGGCGTCACTGCGCGATCCAGCCGCCGTCGACGCTCCAGGCGACGCCGCGCACGTTGTCGGCGGCCGGCGAGCACAGGAACAGCGCCAGCCCCGCCAACTGGTCCGGCGTCGTGAACTGCAGCGACGGCTGCTTCTCGGCGAGCAGCCGCCGCTTGGCCTCTTCGTCGTCGACGCCGTCCTTGGCCGCCCGCGCATCGACCTGCTTCTGCACCAGCGGCGTCAGCACCCAGCCGGGGCAGATCGCGTTGACCGTGACGCCGGTGGTCGCGTTCTCCAGCGCAGCCGCCTTCGTGAGCCCGACGATGCCATGCTTGGCCGCCACGTAGGCGCTCTTGGCCGCCGACGCGACGAGGCCGTGCACCGAGGCGAGGTTGATCACGCGGCCCCAGTTGCGGCGCTTCATGCCCGGCAGCGCGAGCCGCATCGTGTGGAAGGCCGAGCTCAGATTGATCGCGATGATCGCGTCCCAGCGCTCGACCGGGAAGTCCTCGACGTTGGCGACGTACTGGATGCCGGCATTGTTGACCAGCACGTCGACCGCGCCGAGCTGGGCCTCGCAGGCGGCCATCATCGCCTCGATCTCGGCCGGCTTGCTCATGTCGGCGCCGTGGTAGCCGACCTTCGAGCCGTGCGTCGCCGCTTCGGCGCGCACCTGCGCGAGCGCGGCGTCGACATCGCCGAAGCCGTTCAGCATCACGTGCGCCCCGTGGCGCGCCATGGCCGTGGCGATGCCCAGCCCGATGCCGCTGGTGGAACCGGTGACGAGGGCGACTCTTCCTTGCAGCATGCGGGGCACTCCGGGCGCGTTGATACGATGCGGCGATTATCGACCGACCCCCGTCCGCCCCATGACGACCCCCGCCGATCCCGCGCCCCGGCTGCGCGACGTGATGTGTCTCGGTGCGCGCGGGCTGCACCGCATGGCCTACTGGGAATGGGGCGACCCGTCGGCGCGCGACGTCGTCGTCTGCGTGCACGGTCTGACGCGCCAGGGTCGCGACTTCGACCGGCTGGCGGCCGACCTGGCGGCCGCCGGACGGCGCGTCGTCTGCCCCGACGTCGTCGGCCGCGGGCGCAGCGACTGGCTGCGCGATCCGGCCGGCTACGCAGTGCCGCAGTACGTCGCCGACATGGTCACGCTGCTCGCCCGCCTCGATGCCCGGACGGTCGACTGGGTCGGCACCTCGATGGGCGGGCTGATCGGGCTCGGCGTCGCCGGCCTCGAGGGCGCGCCGCTGCGGCGGCTGGTCGTCAACGACGTCGGTCCGACGATCGAGCCGGCGGCGCTGGCGCGCATCGGCCGCTACGTCGGCCAGCCCGCGCACTGGAAGACGCTCGACGAGGCGGCCGACGCGCTGTGGGCCATCTCGAGCGGCTTCGGCCCGCACTCGCGCGACGAGTGGCTCGCGCTGACGCGACCGCAGCTCGTCCCCGACGGCGATGGCTTCAAGCCGCACTACGACCCGGCCATCGCGATCCCGTTTCGCGCCGTGACGCCGGAGCTTGCCGCGGCGGGCGAGGCGCTGCTGTGGCAGACCTGGGACCGGCTGCAGTGCGAGACGCTGCTGGTGCGCGGCGCCGACAGCGACCTGCTGTCGGCCACCACCGCGGCCGCCATGACCACGCGGGGTCCCAAGCCGCGGCTCATCGAGTTCGCCGGCGTCGGCCACGCGCCGATGTTCGTGCGGCACGAGCAGCGCGCCGCGGTGCTGGAGTTCCTGCTCGCGCCATGAGCCGGCGCGGACCTCGCGCGTGAAGACCGCTCCCGAGACGCCGGGCGCCGAGGCCGCGGCGATCGTCCACCTCGCGGCCGGCGAGGCGTCCGACGAGGCCGAGGCCGCGCGCGGATCGCCGGAACGCGCGCGTGCGTTCGCCGAGCCGCTGCTCGCCGGCCGTACGCTCGACACCGGCGAGGACGCGCTCGCGCATGCCGACGGCGTCGCGGCCATCCTGCGCGACATCGGCGGCGCGCCGTCGCTGCGCGCCGCGGCCTATCTCGTCTACGCCGGCGACTTCCTCCAGCGTCCCGAGGAGGTCGTCGCGAAGGCGTTCGGGCCGTCGCACGCCAGCCTGGTGGTGCTGACGCGGCAGCTCGTGCAGATCCAGCGCGCCGCGCGCCGTGCGCAGGTCGGCCCGGCGCGGCGCGACGAGCAGACCGAGCGCGTGCGCAAGATGCTGCTCGCCTTCTCGCGCGACCTGCGCGTCGTGCTGCTGCGTCTGGCGTCGCGGCTGCAGACGCTGCGCTGGTTCGCGGCCAGCCGCACGCCGTGCCCGGCCGACTTGGCCGCCGAGAGCCTGCAGGTCTTCGCGCCGCTGGCCAACCGGCTCGGCATCTGGCAGATCAAGTGGGAGCTCGAGGACCTCGCGTTCCGCGTGCTGCACCCCGACGAGTACCACCGGGTGGCCGGCCTGCTCGACGAGAAGCGCGTCGAGCGCGAGACCGGCGTCGACGCCGCGCGCGCGCAGCTGGCGCGGCTGCTCGCCGACGCCGGCATCCGGGCCGACGTCCAGGGTCGCCCCAAGCACCTCTACAGCATCTGGAAGAAGATGCAGGGCAAGCGGCTGGGCTTCGAGCGCGTGCTCGACCTGCGCGCGCTGCGCGTCGTCGTCGAGACGGTACCCGACTGCTATGCGGTGCTCGCGCGCGTGCACGACCGCTACCGGCCCGTGTCCGGCGAGTTCGACGACTACATCGCCAAGCCCAAGCCCAACGGCTACCAGTCGCTGCACACGGTCGTGCTCGGCGACGACGGCCGGCCGATCGAGGTGCAGATCCGCACGCGCGCGATGCACGAACGTGCCGAGCATGGCGTCGCGGCGCACTGGATGTACAAGGAGGCCGGCGCGCGCGGCTATGCCGGCGTGAGCGCGCCGGGCGAGGCCGGAGAGCGCATCGCCGAGGCACGCAAGGCGGTGCTGCGCGAGCTGCTGGCCTGGGAGCGCGATTTCGCGCGCCAGGACGTCGCGGCCGCCGCGACCACCGGCACGGACCCCGCCGCCGGGGACACCGGCTCCGCCGCCTTCGACGACCGCATCTACGTGTTCACGCCGCAGGCGACGATCATCGACCTGCCCGCGGGCGGCACGCCGGTGGACTTCGCCTACGCGCTGCACACCGAGCTCGGTCACCGCTGCCGCGGCGCGCGCGTCGACGGCGCAATGGTGCCGCTCAACACGCCGCTGCGTTCCGGGCAGACCGTCGAGGTCGTCGCGGCGCGCGAGGGCGGCCCGTCGCTCGACTGGCTGAACACCGAGCTCGGCTACCTCAGGAGCCCGCGCGCGCGAGCCAAGGTGCGCGCCTGGTTCAACGCGCAGCAGCAGGCGGCGACCATCGCGCGCGGCCGGGAACTGGTCGAGAGGCTGCTGCAACGCGAGGGACGCACCGCACTCAAGCACGACCTGCTGGCCGAGCAGCTGGGCTTCAAGGGGGCCGAGGCGCTGTTCGAGGTGGTCGGCAAGGACGAGTTCTCGCTGCGCGCCATCGAGAACCTGCTGCGGCCCGCGCTGCCGCCGCCGGCCGACGACACGCCGGCGCTGCGCCGCCCGAGCCGCGACGACGGCGGCCGCGGCGGCATCCTCGTCGTCGGTGTCGACTCGCTGATGACGCAGCTGGCGCGCTGCTGCCGCCCGGCGCCGCCCGACGCGATCGGCGGCTTCGTCACGCGCGGCCGCGGGGTGGCGATCCACCGCCGCGACTGCGCCAACTTCCGGCACATCGCCGAGCGCAGTCCCGACCGCATGATCGCGGTCGAGTGGGGGCGGACTCCCGGCGACCGGGCCGCGGTCTACCCGGTCGACGTGCTGGTCGAGGCGGCCGACCGGCCCGGGCTGCTGCGCGACATCTCCGAGGTGTTCGCCAAGGAGAAGATGAACGTCACCGGTGCGCACACGCAGAGCGTCAAGGACGCGCGCGGCGGCACGGCATGGATGGGCTTCACGGTCGAGACCAGCGACGTCGCGCGGCTCGGCGCCGTGCTGCGCCAGGTCGCCGCCGTGCCCGGCGTGCGGCAGGCGCGTCGGCGCTGAGGACCGTGGTCACGGGCGCCCGTCGGCCGTGCGCGCCGTGACCGACGCCGCAGGCTTGGAAAGACATCGGGGCGGAGGCTCGGCGACGCGCCCGAGACGCTGGTATATGATCTTGGGCTCTCCAGGCGCGTAGCTCAGCTGGTTAGAGCACCACCTTGACATGGTGGGGGTCGTTGGTTCGAGTCCAATCGCGCCTACCAAATTCGGTAGAGGAATCGGGCACTTGGCGGCAACGCCAGGTGCCTTTTTCTTGCCGGTACGGAAGGAGTACGGAACGCCGCGGCGGGGTTCAGGAGATGGCGCAGGTCCCGGCTTCCACGCCATCGACGACCTGCGCTGGACGCCGGCCGTGCCCGAGCCGCGCACCTGGGCGCCGATGCTCGCCGGCCTTGCCGCCTCGGCCGCGCTGGTCCGTCGCCGCGGGTCCGCGATCAGGCGGACCGGGTGAGTCGTTTCGTCCGAACGCGCTGCGCGCCGCATCGCACGCCGACGGCCAGCGGGTGGTCGCTGCAGGGGCCGTAGCGGCACTTGCAGGTCGCCGTTGCCGATCCCGCCTCGACTCGTCGGCAGGCCGCTGCGCGGGCGTATTCTCTGCAGCCGCGACGTCACGAAGCCCCCGGCGGATGACGTCGGCGTCGATGCCAGCATGGGCGCCCGAGAACGGCCTGCCCGCCGCACCCGCTGACGCTTCCAGGAGAAGACCGATGTCCATCACGCTTGGCACGTTCAACCTCAACAACCTGTTCTCGCGCTACAACTTCCAGGCGGAGGTTCCGTCGCTGCCGGCGGAGGAACTCGGCGGCATCGAGTTGCGGTTCGCGCCCGGCGCAGTGAGGGCGCGCACGTTCATGGGCCGCCTCGTCAAGGCCAAGGACCCGGCGGCAACGGCCGAGATCGCGCGCCGCATCGTCGCGATGGACCTGGACGTCCTCGCGGTCCAGGAGGTCGAGCACATCGAGATCCTGCGCGAGTTCAACCGCGTGCACCTGGGCGGCCTGTACCGCCATGTGGTGCTGATCGAAGGCAACGACCCGCGCATGATCGACGTGGGAGTGCTGTCCAAGCTGCCCATCGGGCCCGTCGTCTCGTACCAGGCCGCGACCCACCCGGACGCGCCGCAGGACCGTGTGTTCGGCCGCGATCTGCTCGCCGTGCGCCTGCTCGACCCCGACGGCCGCCGGCTGCTGACCCTCTACAACACCCACCTGAAGAGCCACTACGTGCCGCCCGGCGAGGAACCCGTCGAGGGTGCAGCGCGCGCCGCGGTGCGCCGGCGCCGGCAGGCGGAGACGATCGCCGCGATCCTGTCCGGCGAGGAGCGCCGCGGCGCACGATTCGTGCTCGTCGGCGACATGAACGATCCGCCCGACAGCCCTTCGCTGGCACCGATGCTCACCGCCGACGGCGATGCGCTGGTCGACGGGCTGGCCGATGCCGCCGAGACGCGTCCGGCGCGGCCCGAGGCCGCGGGGCAGGGGCCCGGGCCGGCGACGGCCCGCTGGACGCACCGCTACAACCCGCCCGGGTCGGAGCCGCCGCGCTACCAGCTGTTCGACCAGATCTGGCTTTCGGCATCGCTGGCGCCGCGGCTGCTCTCGGCGCACATCGACCGTCGCACGCGCCACGGCGGCGACGGTTCCGACCACGATCCGGCGTGGGTCACGCTCGACCTCTGAGCACGGGCCGGCCCACGGTGGGCCCCGGTGGACCGCGCGGCCTGCGCGGCGCAGCCGCGGCATCGAGGCGTCAGCGCACCAGCCGCTCGAGCCTCGGCTCGTCGACGCCGCCGGAGCGGTTGAGCCGCATCATCGTCAGCGGGCCGGCGATGCCGTCCGGCGGCAGCCCCTGCGCGAGCTGGAATGCGAAGACGCGCCGCCGCAGCGCCGTGTCGTCGCCGGGTGGCGGGGCGCCGTCGATCGCCGCGAGGCGGGCGCCGAGCCACTCGGGATCGGGCGCCGTGCCGCCGGCCACCGCGCTGCCTTCGGGCTGACGCCAGAGCGTGCCGAACTCGCCACGCCATTGCCGCGCGAGCTCGGGCAAGGGCACGTCGGCGACGATGCCGCCGCCTTCGATCCGCGCGTGTCCGTCGCCGAGCGCCGACAGCACGACGTGGGCCGTGCGGCCGCCCGGCGCGGGCAGCCTCAGCATCACGGGCCGGTCGACCTGCCGGACCGGTCCGAGTCCTCCGCGGCCCCGGTAGCACTGCAGCCGCCGCAGCGCCGCGTCGCCACACGGGTCGGCCTCG
>JALORQ010000241.1 GCA_025458805.1 Rubrivivax sp. | reverse complement strand
GACGGCTCGCGGCGCTCGCACCGCGGCCGTGCGCGGTCGCCGGCGCCCGTCGCAACGGCATTGGCGCCGGCATGGCACTCGGCACGGGTCTCGGGGATGCGGGATCCGGCGCCCGGCGCGGCGGGTGGGAGACGATCGGCGCCGCTACTGCCCGCGCCGCGCCGCCATCTCGCGCCCCATCGCGTCCAGCGCGGCCGGGCCGACCGCCTGCGCGACGGGCGGATAGGCCTCGCCCTCCTCGACGGCGATGTGGCCGGCATAGAGCGCGGCGAAGTCGCGCCACTGCGCGACGCGCATCGCGGCGGCGTCGACAGGCCAGCGCCCCTGGACGACCTCGTCGAGTGCGGTGCGCACCTCGCGCCAGGCCTCGGCCATGCGCAGGTGGTCGTCGTGCAGCCGCGCGGCCAGCGCGGCGCGACCGTGGGCGGCCAACCAGGGCAGCACGTGGCGCTCCTCGTCCTCGTGATGCGCCGGGCCGGCGACGTCGAAGTAGCGCATCACGTCGCGCGCCGCCTGCGCGGCCTGGGAATCGGCGCCCTGCTCCTCCAGGTGCGCGGCCAGGCGGCCCAGCAGCGCCAGCATGCGCTGCACGCGATCGTGGCAGGCGGCCAGCATCTCGAACGGCTGCTCGAATCCCACTGCGGGCGAGTGATGGCCGTGGAACGGGATCGGGGTCGTCATCGGCGCTCTCCGCATCCGCTCAGTCGGGCCACAGCCAGCGCAGCGGCGCGGCCGGGTCGTGCGCCAGCGCGATCCCCGCGACCGCGGCGATGCAGCCGAGCGCGGCGGCGAACGCGGAGGCCTTGCCGGCGCGCGACGGCGCGCGCTTGAGCGCGAGCGAGCCCAGCACGATGTAGGCGACGATGAGCACGAGCTTGGCGAGCAGCCAGCGGTCATGCGCCGGGCTCAGCGACAGCAGCCACCACAGCGCGCCACCGGCCGAGAGCAGCAGGCTGTCGACGAGGACGCTGGCACGCCGCACGCCGCGCGCCATCGGCCAGCCCCCGCCGGCCAGAACGCCGGCGCCACGCGCGGCGAACAGCGCGACGCTGGCCGCCGCCAGCCCGATGTGCACGCCCTTCAGCGGCAGGTAGACGGCCGCGATGTCGATCACGCGCCCGCCCGCTCGAGCATACGGCCGGCCGTGGCGGCCGGCGACGGCCGGTAGGCGCGCAGGCGGTCGAGGTCGAGCACGCGCACGCCGCCGTACTCGACGCGGATGACGTCCGCCGCCTGCAGGGTGCGCAGGGCCTCGTTGACGCGCTGGCGCGAGAGCCCGACCAGGTAGCCCAGCTCCTGTTGGGTGATGCGCAGCAGGTCGCCGACGCCCGGATACAGCACCGGGTGGAAAAGCGCGGCGAGGCTGCGCGCGACGCGCTCGTCGGGATGCGTCAGGCGGTCGATCTCGCGCGCGGCGATGAACTGGCCGAGCCGCTCGTTGAGCTGGTTCATCACGAAGCGGTTGAAGGCGATGCTGCGGCCGAGCAGCCAGTGGAAGGTCGGCGCCGAGATGCCGGCGACGACGCTGCGGCGCAGCGCCTGGATGTTGTAGCGGTAGACCTCGTTCTTCAGCACAGTGCCTTCGCCGAACCAGCCACCGGGCGGCACGCCGGTGAACGTGATCGGCATGCCGACCGTCGAGTCGTTGCTCATCTTCAGCAGCCCGTCGATGACGCCGAACCAGTAGGTCACCGGCCGGCCGACGCGGCACAGCAGCTCGCCGGGCTGCACGGTGACGACGCGCAGGTCCTGCGTCGCGCGCTCGCGCTCGAGCGGGTCGAGCGCGGCGAGCCAGGGGATGCTGTGCACCTCGTCGGGCCGCGGCGGGCGCGAGCGCGAAGGGCGCACGACGCTCGCATCGGCGGCCGAAGGGAAGCCGGCTTGGCTCATCGGTGAAAGGCCTGTCGGGAAAGACCCGCGGATTGTCGTCGCAACGACAACCGGGCGTCAAAGTCCACCGCAGAATCAAGGCTCGTCGACATGGCGGCGCGCACCGGGTGCGGGTGTGCAGCCGACGGCACGAGGAGACACGTTGTGCTGACCACGTTTCCGCGCCTGATGCTCGACCACGCGAAGCGTCGCCCGCAGGCGGCGGCGCTGCGCGAGAAGGTCTTCGGCATCTGGCAGACGCTGACCTGGGCCGACCTCGCGACGCTGGTGCGACGCATGGCCTGCGGCCTGGTCGAGGCCGGCGTGCGCCGCGGGGACCATGTCGTCGTGGTCGGCGAGAACCGGCCGCGGCTGTACGCGGCGATGCTGGCGACGCAGTCGGTCGGGGGCATCCCGGTGCCTCTGTACCAGGACGCCGTGGCCGCCGAGTACCTGTTCCCGATCGTCAACGCCGAGGTCCGGTTCGCGATCGTCGAGGACCAGGAGCAGGTCGACAAGATGCTCGAGGTGCGCGGCCAGTGCCCGCAGCTCGAGCGCATCTGGTACGACGAGCCGCGCGGACTGCGCAACTACAGCGAACCGGGGCTGGGGTCGATCGACGCGCTGGTCGACGCCGGCCGCGCCTTCGACGCGCGCGACCCGGGCTTCTTCGACGCCGAGGTCGCGAAGGCCGACGCCGAGGACGTCGCGTCGATGTTCTTCACCTCGGGCACCACCGGCAACCCGAAGGGCGTCGTGCACACGCACTTCACGCTGCTCGATCGTGCCACCGCGGGCAAGAACTTCGACCGGCTGACCGAGCGCGAGGAGGTGCTGGCCTATCTGCCGCCGGCCTGGATCGGGCAGAACATCTTCAGCTACGCGCAGTGGCTGGCCTGCGGCTACGTGGTCAACTGCCCGGAGTCGTCGGCGACGGTGATGATCGACCTCAAGGAGATCGGCCCGACCTACTACTTCGCGCCACCTCGCGTCTTCGAGGGCCTGCTGACCAGCGTGACGATCCGGATGGAGGACGCGGGACGGCTGAAGAAGTGGCTGTTCGACCGCTTCATGTCCGTGGCGCGCCGCGTCGGGCCGGCGCTCATGGACGGCAAGCCGGTCGGGGCGGGCGACCGCATCGCGTATGCGCTGGGCAACTTCGCCGTCTACGGCCCGCTGCGCAACACCCTGGGCCTCAACCGCGTGCGCGTGGCCTACACGGCCGGCGAGGCGATCGGCCCCGACCTGTTCACGTTCTACCGCTCGATCGGGATCAACCTGAAGCAGCTCTACGGCAGCACCGAGACGGCGGTCTTCGTCTGCCTGCAGCCCGACCACGAGGCCAAGGCCGACACCGTCGGCGTGCCGATCGACGGCGTCGAGATCAAGGTCGC
>JALORQ010000102.1 GCA_025458805.1 Rubrivivax sp. | reverse complement strand
CCCGGCCTCGCGCGCTGGTTCGACGCGCACGCCCAGGCCGACAGCCTCGAGCAGTACCTGGCCGGCTTCGCGCTCACCGTCGAGGCGATGGCCGACCCGGCGGCGATGGAGCGCGTGGCGTTCGAGGCCGCCGAGGACGCTCTCGCCGAAGGCGTGGTGCTGGCCGAGTTCCGCATCGCGCCGCTGCTCTTCGAGCGCTTCGGCGTCGCCCCGGAGGCGGCCGTCGAGGCGCTGCTCGCGGGTCTCGCGCGCAGCCGGCTGCCCAGCGGGCTCATCGTCTGCGCCATGCGCGAGCAGCCGCCCGAGGTGTCGCTTCGCGCGGCGCGGCTCGCGCTGGCCTACCGGGACCACGGCGTCGTCGGCTTCGACCTCGCCGGCCCCGAGGCCGGCTTTCCGCCGGCGCGCCATGCCGGGGCGCTGGCGCTGGTGCGCGACGCCGGGCTGCCGATCACGCTGCACGCCGGCGAGGCCGACGCCGGCGAGCGCGTGCTCGAGGCCGCGGCGCAGGGGGCGGTGCGCATCGGGCACGGGGTGCACATCGCCGACCGGCTGGGCACGCCCGACGGCGACGCGCTGGTCGCGCGCGTGCGCGAGCTCGGGCTGCACCTCGAGGTCTGCCCGACGAGCAACGTGCACACCGGCGGCTACGCGTCGCTCGCGGTGCACCCGATCGGGCGGCTCTGGCGCGCCGGCGTCTCGCTTTCGTTCCACACCGACAACCGGCTGATGTCGATGCTGTCGATGGCCGACGAGGCCGGCAACCTCGTGCGGCACGCCGGCCTGGGCCCGGTCGACCTGCTGGCGATGGCGCGGCTCGCGGCCGAGCGCTCTTTCCTGTCGCCGCCGGCGCGCGCGCAGGCGCGCGCCGCGATCGACGCCTGGGCCGACGCGCACCGCGCGCGGCTGGCGCCGGCCGGCTGACGGGGCGCGCCGCCCGCTACCGGCAGCGTCCGGTGACCGTCGAGTCGACGACCTGGATGCGGCCGGCGACGATGTCGGCCTTGGCCTGGTCGGCGCGACGCTTCATCTCGGGGGTGATCAGCTTCGCGTTGTGCTCGTCGAGCGCGTAGTCGAGCGCGCCTTCCTTCAGCCCGAGCGAGGTGACGCCGGGCTGCACGCCCTTGAAGGCGCTGTAGACCGCGAGGTCGACGCGCTTGAGCATCGAGGTCAGCACGGACCCGGGGTGCAGGTGGTTCTGGTTGCTGTCGACGCCGATCGACAGCCGGCCCGCGTCCTTCGCCGCCTGCATCACGCCCAGGCCCGTGGTGCCGGCGGCGGCGAAGACGACGTCGGCCCCTTGCGCCATCTGCGCCTTCGCCAGCTCGGCGCCGCGCGGCGGGTCGACCCAGGCCGACGGCGTGGTGCCGGTCATTGCCGACAGCACCTCGATCCTCGGATTGGCGTACTTCGCGCCCTGCTCGTAGCCGCACAGCACCTTGCGCACCAGCGGCACGTCCTGCCCGCCGACGAAGCCGACCTTGCCGGTCTTGCTGGCCAGCGCGGCGAGCAGCCCGACGACGAAGCTGCCCTCGTGCTCGCGCCAGACGAAGCTCTGCACGTTGGGCCGGTCGACGACCATGTCGATGATCGCGAAGCGGCGGTCGGGAAACTCGCGCGCCACCGTGTCGATGGCCGACGCCTGGGGGAATCCGATGCCGACGATCGGGTTGGCGCCGCGCTCGGCGAAGCGCCGCGCCGCCTGTTCGCGCTGCGCGGCGTTCGCGATCTCGAACTCGAGGTAGGGCTTGCCGGTCTCCTTCTTCCAGCGCTCGGCGCCTTCCCACGCGGCCTGGTTGAACGAGCGGTCGAACTTGCCGCCGAGCTCGAAGATCACCGCCGGCTGCGCGTGCGCGGCCGTCGCGGACAGGAGCGCCACCGCCAGCGCGGCCGCGCGAGCCATCACGCCGGTGCGCATCGCGGTCAGAAGCTGGCCCGGAACGAGACGCCCCAGGTGCGCGGCTCGTTGATGAAGCCGGTCAGGTTGCTGAAGTCGATGCCGCCGACGGCGACGATCTCGTTGGTCAGGTTGCGCACGAAGGCCGCGGCCTCGTACTTGCCGTCGCCGAAGATGTAGCCGAAGCGCAGCCCGCCCTCGAGCAGCGACTTGCCGGTGAACTCGACCGACTCGTAGAGGAAGAAGTTGACCTTGCTGCGGTAGCTCCAGTCGGTCAGCACGTAGGCCTCGCCGCCGGCCATCGGCCAGCCGTAGCGGGCGTTCAGGTTGAAGATGGTCTTCGGCGCCTGCGGCAGCGCGTTGCCGTCGATCACCGCCAGTCCGCCGACGATCGGATCGGTGACCGTGCAGCCGCCGCCGCAGGTCGCGACGCGAAGGTTCGGGTCCTGGATCTCGGTGTCGTTGTAGCTGGCCGACATCTGCAGCAGCAGACGCTCGGTGACGTAGGCCTCGAAGTCCCACTCGATGCCGCGGCCGACCGTCTTGTCGGCGTTCAGCAGGCGCGCCGTGTTGACGCCGCCGCCCACCGCCACCAGCTGCTGGCCGTCGACCTCGTAATAGAACGCGGTGAGCGAGGTGCGTGCGCGGCGGTCCCAGAGGTCGGCCTTCACGCCGGCCTCGATCGACTGCACCTCCTCGGAGTCGGCGACCGAGATGTCGGGCCCGAACGAGAACAGGATGCGGCCCTGGAACGAAGGCGCGCGGAAGCCCGTCGCGTAGCGCGCGTACAGGTTGGTCGCGTCGTCGAGCTTGTAGACCGCCGACAGGTCGTAGCTGGTGTTGCTGGCCGAGCGGCTCTCGGACACCGGCCCGACCGCGTCGGGCGCGCCCAGGAACGACAGCGGCGACTGGAACCGCTGCACGGTGAAGTCCTTCTCGTCCTCGGTGTAGCGGATGCCGCCGCGCACGCTGAACTGCGGGGTGACGTCGTAGCCGGCCGAGCCGAACACCGCCCACGCCTGGTTGTCCTGACGCTGCGTGATGAAGCCATTCTGCGGGTTGCCGGGCACCGATGCATAGCTGAAGCCCTCGATCGAGAGCTCCTCGTCGAACCAGTAGACGCCGGCCAGCCACTGCAGCGGCCCGGTCCCCGTCGATTCGATGCGGAACTCCTGCGTGAACTGGCTGTGGTCGGGGACGTTGTCGGCGGTCTCCGACTGCAGGCCCACCGTGGTGCCGGGGACGAACGGCGAGGCGAAGTCCCAGTACGGGCCGGCGCTGCCGTCGACGTCGGCCCGGCTCTTCGAGTCGATGCTCTCGTAGCCGGTGATCGAGACCAGCGCCGCGCCGCCGAAGTCCCAGCGCAGCCGCAGGCTGCCGCCTACGTTGCGGATGTCCTGGTCGTTGACGCCGTCGTGCGCGACCTTCGTCTCGTCGAAGCCGTCGACGAGGTCGTTGCTGCCGGGCTTGATGATGTTGGCGCGGAAGACGCGCGCCGAGCCCTGCAGGTCGCGCAGGTGCAGGTTGCCGAGGATGCTGAGGTCCTTGCTGGGCTGCACCAGCAGCTGCACGCGCGCCGCGTTGTCGGAGAAGCCCTCGAACTCGCGCGTCGGGCCGGCGGCGAAGGTGTTGTCGACCCAGTCGTCGCGGTTCTGCGACTGGAACGACACGCGCAGCGCGCTCGACTCGCCCAGCGGCACGTTGACCGCGCCCTCGGCGTTGACCATCGTGTCGGTGCCGAAGGTGAGCAGCCCGTAGCCGCCGAGCGTGCCGAGCTCGGGCTTGACCGACTCGAACTTGACGACGCCGGCGGTCGCGTTGCGGCCGAACAGCGTGCCCTGCGGCCCGCGCAGCACCTCGACGCGCTCGATGTCGAACATCGGGAAGCCCTTGAGGATCGGGTTTTCCTGGACCACGTCGTCGAACACCAGCGAGACCGGCTGCGACGCGTTGATGTCGAAGTCGGTGTTGCCGAGGCCGCGGATGTAGAAGCGCGGGAAGGCGCGGCCGAACGACGACTCGATGAGCAGGCTCGGCACCCGGCCGGACAGCTGCCGGATGTCCTGACCGCCGGAGTTGAGGATCTCGAGCGACTCGCCCGAGATCGCGCTCACCGAGATCGGCACGTCGCGGATGTTCTCGATGCGGCGCTCTGCGGTCACCTCGATGACGCCGAGCTGGCCGGGCGCGGTCGTCTGCGCACCGGCAAGGGGCGCGGCAAGTGCGGCGATCGCGGCGGCTGCCACGGCGTGGTGCGCGAGGCGCGGGGTGTGCATCGTCATGAAGCCTCCGGGGGTTCGAATCGGGCGCTGCCGGCGCAAGGCGCATGCCAGCAATGGCCGCAGCATCTTGCCGCGCCCCGCGTGTCAGGCTTCAGAATCGACCCCGGGCCGCCGTCGGCGGCGATGCTTTTTCGCGACACCTCCAGATGCTGACCGAGACACAGCGGGTCGAGTTCGAGACCCGAGGTTACGCCGTGCTGCCCGGCTTCAAGCCGGCGGCGGAGATCGCCGCGCTGCGCGAGCGTGCGCTGGCGCTCGTCGACGACTTCGACCCCGCCAAAGGCGCCGGCATCTTCAGCACCACGGACCTGGCGCCGAGCGCGGAGCGCTGGTTCCTCGAGTCCGGCGACAAGGTGCGCTGCTTCTTCGAGGAGGAGGCGTTCGATGCGGAGGGCGCGCTGGCTGTGCCGAAGCGGCTGGCGATCAACAAGATCGGCCACGCGCTGCACGCGCTCGACCCGGTCTTCGCGCGCTTCTCGCTCGGCGCCGACATCGCCGCGCTGGCGCAGGCACTGGGCCTCGAGCGGCCGCGCGTGCGGCAGTCGATGTTCATCTTCAAGCAGCCGGCGATCGGCGGCGAGGTGCGCTGGCACCAGGACGCGACCTACCTGATGGCCGAGCCGCACCCGGTGCTGGGCCTGTGGTTCGCGCTCGAGGACGCGCGCATCGACAACGGCTGCCTCTGGGTGCAGCCCGGCGGTCACCGGGGGCCGCTGCGCGAACGCTTCGTGCGCGAGGGCGACCGCGTGCGGCTCGAGCGGCTCGACGACACGCCCTGGCCAGGCCCCGGCGACGCGGTGTCGCTGGAGGTCGACGCCGGCACGGTGGTCGCGTTCCACGGCCTGCTGCCGCACTACAGCGCGCCCAACCGCAGCGCGGTCTCGCGGCACGCCTACACGCTGCACCTGGCCGACGGGCGCAGCGTCTGGTCGCCGCTCAACTGGCTGCGTCGCCCGCACGACGGCGTGCCGGGCGGCTGAGCGGGCGCGCGCCGGTGGACCGCGCCGCCGTCACCTTCGGCAGCGAGCTCCGGCGCTGGCGCCGCGCGCGCGGCCTGACCCAGCTCCAGCTCGCCCTCGACGCCGGGGTGTCGACGCGGCACCTGAGCTGGCTCGAATCCGACAAGTCGGTGCCGAGCCGCGCGATGGTGCTGCGGCTGGCCGAACGGCTCGACGTGCCGCTGCGCGAGCGCAACGCGCTGCTGGCCGCGGCCGGGTATGCGCCTCTCTACGGCGAACACCGGCTCGCCGATCCGGCGCTGGCGGTCGCGCGCGACGCGCTGCAGAGGCTGCTCGATGCGCACGAGCCTTGGCCAGCGCTGGCCGTCGACCGGCGCTGGAACGTCGTCGCGCACAACCGCCTGCTGCCCGCGCTGACGGCGGGCGTGGACCCGGCGCTGCTCGAGCCGCCGGCCAACGCGCTGCGCCTGGCGCTGCACCCGCGCGGGCTGGCGCCGGCGATCGAGAACCTCGGGGCGTGGCGTGCTCACGTGCTCGCGCGCCTTCAGCGCCAGTCGCGCGTCGCCGGCGACGAGGTCCTCGCGGCGCTGCATGCCGAGCTCGCCGCGCTGCCCGGCGGCGAGGCGCCCGCCGGCGAGACGCCGATCGCCGAAGACGAGGTCGTGATCCCGTTCGTGCTGAGCACGCCACATGGCCGGCTCGCCTTCCTCACCGCGGTCACCGTCTTCGGCGCGCCGCACGACGTCACCGTCGCCGAACTGGCCGTCGAGACCCTGCTGCCGGCCGACGCCGCCACGGCCGATGCGTTGCGACGGATGCACGCCGCGCTGGGCTGAGCGGGGACGTGGCCGGTCCGGTGGACCGGCCGCGCCTCGCGAAGGGGGCGAGCACTGCGAGCCTGCGGCCTGCAAGGTTGAGCCGCGGCGGCGCGGCCAGCCGGTTCATCCGGCGAACGGGTTGGCGGTCGCGAACCACAGGCCGAGGCCGGTGGCGATGATGAACGCGCCGTCGAGCACGCCGACGAGGAGGAAGACCTTGGTCTGCAGCGGCTCCATCATCTCGGGCTGCCGCGCGCTGGCTTCGACGTAGCGTGACGCCAGCAGGCCGACGCCGATGCACGATCCGATGGCACCGAGGCCGATCATGTGGCCGACGGCCAGGGGGACGAGGTCGATGCCGTTCATGACGGGTCTCCGGGATGTGGTGCCGCCATCCTCGTTCGGCCGACGTCGGCCGTCGATGACCCCGGGGGTCATGCCGCCCGCGCCCGCGCCGTCACGGCCACGACAGTTCGCACCACAGCTGGGCCGCCGCCCGACGCTCGCGCGGATCGCGCCAGGCCGACAGGACCGCGCCGACGCGCAGCCCGGCCCCCAGGCGCGCCTGCACCGAGGCATCGATGCCGGAGACGGCGCCGGGCGCCAGCCGCTGCGCGCTGCTCTCGGCGCGCCCGGCCGATGCGACGAGCATTGCCGCAGCCGTGCCGCGCTCGAGCAGCAGGCCCGCGCTGGCGAGCCGGACGTCGCCGCCGGCCGGGTGGCCGAGCAGCCGGCCCTCGTGCGTGTAGCCGGCGCGGTAGACGCGGTGGCGGTACGTGACGCCGTAGCGCGGGTCCCCCGACACGCGCCCGGCGAGCAGGTCGGTCCACTCGGCGAACAGCCGCAGCGGGCCGGTGGACATGTGCAGCCGCGCGTCGGCGCCGACGAGGATCAGGTTGCGGCTCGGCAGGTGGCCGGCCTCGTCCTCGCCGACGAGCTGGCCGTACAACGACCATGCGGCGTCGCCGGCCGGGCGCCAGCGCACGTCCAGCCCCGCCAGCTGGTTGCCGGGCTCGTTGTCGAGGTCGATGCCGCCGAAGCCGACGTTGTCGTTGCCGAGCATGGCCCGCAGCAGCGACGACAGACTCTCGTCGCGGCCGGCGCCGCCCCACTGCAGCGTGCGCGACAGGCCGAGCAGTAGTCCATCGACCGGCTCGAACTGCAGGCGCAGGCCGACCAGCCATGGGCGCTCGGGCTGCTCGTGCCCCTGCAGCGAGCCGATGAAGGCGTCGGCAGTCCACGCGCCCATCCAGGCCAGCCACGGGCTGTCGCTGGGCTGCGCTGCCCGACGCCGCACGCCGGCGGCGGGCAGCGCGCTCGCGGCCGCGTCGAGGATCAGGCTACCGGCCCAACCCGGGCCCCAGTGGCGCCGCTCGACGGAGACGTAGGCCTCGCCGGCGGCAGCGTCTTCGGTCAGTGCGAAGGCCGCCGCACTGCCCTCGAGGCTGAAGGGCGGATCGCCATCGACGCGCCCGGAGAGGCCAAGCCGGAACCGCAAGCCACCCGAGGCCGGCCCTTCGGCCACGGCGCGAAAGCCGCCGCGACCCGGCAGCGGCGCGGCGATCAGCGCCGGCATCGCGCGCGCGGGACCGCCGGCGGCGAGCGTCAGCCCTGTCGGAAGGGTCGGCGGCTCGAGATCGGCCCAGCGGGAGTCGCCGGCGGCCAGCGCCCGGTCGCGTGCCAGGGCGTCGTCGATCGAGAGGCCGGCGCCGGCGGTGCCGGCGCTGAGCACCAGCACCGCGGCGATGCAGCCGCCGCGCGCCGCCCGCCGCGTGCCGGAGCGCGGGGTACCGGTCCTCGACCGGGGGTGACCTGAAGGCGTGGCGGGCATTGGCGGTGCCGCAGTAAGTCGCGCGCCCGTGGCTTGGGCGCGCGCGGACGACGTCGCGCGTATGCTCCCGAAGCCCCATGTCGCCGGCCTTGCGCCGACTCAACGATGCTGCTGATCCGCAATGCCACGCTGCCCGACGGCCGTACCGGCGTCGATGTCTTTGCCGAGGAAGGCCGCATCGTCGCGACCGGGCCCGGGCTGCCCGAGCCCGAGGGCGTCGAGGTGGTCGACGCGCGCGGCTGGCTGCTCAGCCCGCCCTTCGTCGACGCCCACTTCCACATGGATTCGACGCTCTCGCACGGGCTGCCGCGCGTCAACCGCAGCGGCACGCTGCTCGAGGGCATCGCGCTGTGGGGCGAGCTCAAGCCGCAGCTCACGCAGCAGGCCCTCGTCGAGCGCGCGCTGCAGTACTGCGACTGGGCGGTCGCGCGAGGACTGCTCGCCATCCGCAGCCACGTCGACGTGTGCGACGACCGGCTGCTCGCGGTCGAGGCGCTGCTGCACGTCAAGCGGCTGGTCAGGCCCTACCTCGACCCGCAGCTCGTCGCCTTTCCGCAGGACGGGCTGCTGCGGTCGCCGCGCGCGCTGGTCAATCTGCGCCGCGCGCTCGACATGGGCGTCGACGTGGTCGGCGGGATCCCGCACTTCGAGCGCACGATGGCCGACGGGGCCGAGAGCGTGCGGCTGCTGTGCGAGCTGGCGGTCGACCGCGGGCTGATGGTGGACATGCACTGCGACGAGAGCGACGACCCGCACTCGCGCCACGTCGAGACGCTCGCGCTGCACGCCCAGCGGCTCGGGCTGCAGGGCCGCGTCACCGGCTCGCACCTGACGTCGATGCACTCGATGGACAACTACTACGTCAGCAAGCTCGTCCCGCTGATGGCCGAGGCGGGGCTGGGGGTGGTCGCCAATCCGCTGATCAACATCACGCTGCAGGGCCGCCACGACACCTACCCGAAGCGGCGCGGCCTGACGCGCGTGCCCGAGCTGATGGCCGCCGGCCTGACGGTGGCCTTCGGGCACGACTGCGTGCTCGACCCCTGGTACCCGCTGGGCTCGGCCGACATGCTCGAGGTCGCGGCGATGGGGCTGCACGTGGCGCAGATGACGTCGCAGGACGCGATGCGCGCCTGCTTCGACGCGGTGACGGTGAACGCGGCGCGCCTGCTCGCGCTCGACGGCTACGGGCTCGAGCCCGGGTGCCGCGCCGACTTCGTGCTGCTTCAGGCGCGCTCGCCGGTCGAGGCGATCCGGCTGCGCGCGCAGCGCCTGCTCGTGGTGCGTGCCGGCCAGGTCGTTGCCAGCGCCCCGGCGGCGACCAGTACGCTGCACCTGTCCGGCCGGCCGCCGACCGTCGACTTCACGCATCGCGGCTGAGCCGGCGCGCCGTTGCCGGCGACGTGCTCGCGGCGCGCCGCGAGGCGGGCACGAACCCTGCATCCGGGGGGACGGGCGGCCCGGAGGTGCACCGCTAGAATGCCCTCGACCCCCCGGAAGCCGGCGCCGCACGACGCATGAAACTCATCGGTTCACTCACCAGCCCGTACGTGCGCAAGGTCCGCGTCGTGATGGCCGAGAAGAAGCTCGACTTCCAGCTCGTGCTCGAGGACCCGTGGGGCACCGAGGCGGTGCTGAAGTCCAATCCGCTCGGCAAGGTGCCGTGCCTCGTGATGGAAGGCGGCGAGGCCGTCTTCGACTCGCGCGTCATCGTCGAGTATCTCGACACGCTGTCGCCGGTGGGCAAGCTGATCCCGCCGCCGGGCCGCGAGCGCACCGAGGTGCGCACCTGGGAGGCGCTGGCCGACGGACTGCTCGACGCCGCGGTCTCGGCGCGGCTCGAGGCGACCTGGGCGGGGCGCGCCGATGGCGAGCGGTCGCAGGCCTGGATCGCGCGGCAGATGCGCACCGTCCAGAGTGCCTTGAAGGCGATGAGCCTCGGGCTCGGCGAGAAGAACTGGTGCATGGGCAACCACTTCACGCTCGCCGACGTAGCGGTCGGCTGCGCGCTCGGGTACCTCGACTTCCGCTTCCCGCAGATCGACTGGCGCAGCGAACACGCCAACCTGAAGAAGCTCGGCGACAAGCTCGCCCAGCGCCCCAGCTTCGTCGACAGCGCGCCCCCTGCGGCGTAGGCTCATGTCGCCGAAGGCGACGTGAAGGCGCCGCCAGGCGCCGGCCGGAGCCACAGGGCGCCCCCTGCGGCGTAGGCTCAT
>JALORQ010000240.1 GCA_025458805.1 Rubrivivax sp. | reverse complement strand
ACGGAGCCGGGCAGGTCCAGCCGCCACTCGACGGTCTGCGACACCGGATCGGCGCCGGGCAGCTCCGCGCGCGCGGTCGGCTCGACCCAGCGCCCGTCGGGCAGCTGGATCTCGATTCGTGTGGCCGACCGGGCCGCCGCCGAGCGCGAGGAAGGCACCTGCACCACGGCACGCATGCGGCCGGGCGCGTACAGCGTGGCCAGCGGCCGGCCGGGCGCGGCCAGGTCGCCGGCCTCGACATGAGTGGCCAGCACGACGGCATCGAAGGGTGCGGCGACGCCGGCGAAGCTGCGCGCCAGCGTCGCCTGCGTGCGCGCCGCCTGGGCCTGCTGGGCGCCGGCCTGCGCCGCCTTGAGCTGGGTCTCGACGGTGTCCAGCGCCGCCTGGCTGACGAAGTTCTGCGCCCGCAACTCGCGCGTGCGCTCCGCGGCGACGCGGGCGTTGCGCAACTCGGCCTCGGCCTGGGCGACCCCGGCGTCGGTGCGGGCGACGGCGGCCTGCAGGTCGCGCTCGTCGATGCGCACGATCGGCTGGCCGGCCTTGACGCGGTCCCCCGCCTTGACGGCGAGCGCCAGCACGTTGCCGGGCACCTGCGCGGCGACCGTGCTCTGCACGATGGCCTGCACGGTGCCGTCGGTCTCGAACGAGTGGGCCCCGGAAACGCTGCCGACGACGACGGTCGGGACGGAGCCATTCTGGGCAGGCGCCTGGGCGGAGGCCCAGGCCGCCGCCAGCATCGAGACGCTGGCCAGCAGGACGGTGGTGCGCAAGCGGTGCATGGGAGTCGGTTCAGATACTATGGCGGGTATCCTAGCACATACCCCATAAGGTATCAAGCCCCGGCCCGCCCCCAACCGCCACACGGGGCGCGATGCCGGACAGCGCAAGAAGTCTCCAGCGCCGGCCGGCACCGCTGTTGCGTCCGCTCACCTCCGCGGTCGGTTTCTTGCTTCCGCAAGCGCGCACGGGCCCCGTGGGCCCGTGCGCCGGCCCGCGACGGGCCGTGAAGGCGATCTGGCTGCGCCTAGAAGGGGATGTCGTCGTCCATGTCGTCGAACCCGGTCGACGACTTGGCCGGCGGTCGACTCGCTGCCGGCGCCGGGCGGGCGGCCGGGGCGCTGCGCGGTGCGCCGCCACCCTCCTCGCCCATGGCGCCGCCCCCGCCTTCACGGCTGCCGAGCAGCTGCATCTGGTCGGCGATGATCTCGGTGGTGTACTTCTCGACGCCTTCCTTGTCGGTCCACTTGCGGGTCTTCAGGCGTCCTTCGACATAGACCGGGCGCCCCTTCTTCAGGTACTCGCCGGCGATCTCGGCCAGTCGGTCGTAGAAGACCACGCGGTGCCACTCGGTCTCCTCCTGGCGCTCGCCGCTGGTCTTGTCCTTCCAGTTGCGGCTGGTGGCGATGGTGACGTTGCAGATCGCCGCGCCGCTCGGGGCGTAGCGCACCTCGGGGTCGCGCCCCAGGTTGCCGATCAGGATCACTTTGTTCACGGAGGCCATGGCGCAGGCTCCTTCGTCGCCGGGCGGGGCAGGTGGGGGGCGCGCGGTGGAGGCGACCCGATGCGCGGCATTATCGTCGCGGCAGCCGGCGCCCCGGCGTCCGCGAAGGGGGAGACGGCCCACCCCGTCGAGGGTCCCCGAGACGCGGGCCACGGCCGCCTCGTCGCTTAGCATCTGCAGCGCGCATGACCGACGCCGCCCCGCCCGACTCCGACACCCCGGCCGACATGCGCAGCGCGGGCTCGTCCGCCGCGCTGGAGGTGCTGCGCGAAGTCTTCGGCTACACGGACTTCCGCGGCACGCAGGACGAGGTCGTCGAGCACGTGGCCGCCGGCGGCGACGCGCTGGTGCTGATGCCCACCGGCGGCGGCAAGAGCCTGTGCTACCAGGTGCCGGCCATCGTGCGCCACCGCGCCGGGCGCGGCGTGACGGTCGTCGTCTCGCCGCTGATCGCGCTCATGCACGACCAGGTCGGCGCGCTCGACGAGCTCGGCGTGCCTGCGGCCTTCCTCAACTCGACGCTCGACGGCGACGACGCCCGCCGCATCGAGCGCGAGCTGCTCGCCGGCCGCCTCGTCCTGCTGTACGCCGCGCCCGAGCGCGTGCTCAACCCGCGCTTCCTGGCGATGCTGGACTCGCTGCACGAGCGCGGGCGGCTGTCGCTGTTCGCGATCGACGAGGCGCACTGCGTCAGCCAGTGGGGCCACGACTTCCGCGAGGACTACCTCGGCCTGTCGGCGCTGCACGAGCGCTTTCCCGGCGTGCCGCGGATCGCGCTCACCGCGACCGCCGACGCGCACACGCGCGCCGACATCGTCGCGCGGCTGCAGCTGGAGCAAGCGCGGCCGTTCGTCACCAGCTTCGACCGGCCGAACATCCGCTACACGATCGTCGAGAAGGACGACGCGCGGCGGCAGCTGCTCGACTTCATCCGCGACGAGCACGCCGGCGAAGCCGGCATCGTGTACTGCCAAAGCCGGCGCAAGGTCGAGGAGACGGCGGCGCGGCTCGCCGAGGCCGGCATCGCGGCGCTGCCCTACCACGCCGGCCTCGACGCCGAGACCCGGCGCCTGCACCAGGACCGATTCCTGCGCGAGGACGGCCTCGTGATGGTGGCGACGATCGCCTTCGGCATGGGCATCGACAAGCCCGACGTGCGCTTCGTCGCCCACCTCGACCTGCCGAAGAACATCGAGGCCTACTACCAGGAGACGGGCCGCGCCGGCCGCGACGGTCTGCCGGCCGACGCCTGGATGGCCTACGGCCTGGCCGACGTCGTCAACCAGCGCCGGATGATCGACGACGGCACGGCCGGCGACGACTTCAAGCGGCTGCAGCGCGACAAGCTCGACGCGCTGCTCGCGCTGGCCGAGGCCACCGACTGCCGACGCGTGCGGCTTCTCGCCTATTTCGGCGAAGCGAGCCGGCCCTGCGGCAACTGCGACAACTGCCTCGCCGCGCCCGAGACCTGGGACGCCACCGATGCAGCGCGCAAGGCACTGTCGGGCGTCTACCGCTTCGCGCAGCACGGCCGTGGCCTGGGCGCCGATGCCTTCGGCGCCGGCCATCTGATCGACGTGCTGCGCGGCAAGCTCACCGACAAGGTGCGCCAGCACGGCCACGAGCGGCTGTCGACCTTCGGCATCGGCGCCGACCTGGGCGAGGCGCCGTGGCGCGCCGTGCTGCGCCAGCTGATCGCGCTGGGCCACCTGCGCGCCGAGGGCGATTACCACACGCTGGCGCTGACCGAGAGCAGCCGCGCCGTGCTGCGCGGCGAGGTGACGTTGCGGCTGCGGCGGGCGAGCGAGGCGACGCGCGGCCGCTCGGCGCGCCGCGCGCCGAAGGAACGCGCGTCGCCGCTCGCGCTCGACGCGGCGGCGCAGTCCCGGTTCGCTGCACTCAAGGCCTGGCGCGCCGAGGTCGCGCGCGAGCACAACCTGCCCGCCTACATCATCTTCCACGACGCGACGCTGGCCGAGATGGCGCGCGAGCGCCCGGCGACGCCGGCTGCGCTCGCTGGCATCGGCGGCGTCGGCGCGCGCAAGCTCGAGGCCTACGGCGAGCAGGTGCTGCGCGTGCTCGGCGCCGGCGGCTGACGCGAGACGGCCCGCTCCGCCGCGCGCGACGGCGGCCGGCGGGCGACGACGCCCCGGCCCGTAAGATGCTGCGTTTGGCCTGCCGTCCGCGATGCCCTTCGATCCCGAACCGCCCGGTCCGACCCTTCATGCGCCGCGTGACGCGGCGCTGATCCGGGTGCGCGGCGCGCGCACCCACAACCTGAAGAACATCGACCTCGAGATCCCGAAGCACGCGCTCGTGGTCTTCACCGGGCTGTCCGGATCGGGCAAGTCGAGCCTGGCGTTCGACACGCTGTACGCCGAGGGACAGCGCCGCTACGTCGAGAGCCTGTCGGCCTACGCGCGTCAGTTCCTCGGGCGCATCGACAAGCCCGACGTCGACGCGATCGAGGGCCTGTCGCCGGCCATCGCCATCGAGCAGAAGGCGACCAGCCACAACCCGCGCAGCACGGTCGGCACGATCACCGAGATCCACGACCACCTGCGGCTGCTCTACGCGCGGGCCGGCACGCCGTACTGCCCCGACCACGACCTGCCGCTCGCGCAGCAGAGCGTGGCCCAGATGGTCGACGCCGTGCTCGGCTGGCCCGAGGGCACGCGCGTGCTCGTGCTCGCGCCGGTGGCGCGCGGCCGCAAGGGCGAGTTCGCCGACACGATCGCCGAGCACGTCGCGCGCGGCTACGTGCGCTTCCGCATCGCCGCCGAGGGGCAGGCGCCCCGGGTCTTCGAAGCCGACGCGCTGCCGCCGCTGGCGCGCCACGAGCGGCACGACGTCGACGTCGTCGTCGACCGGCTGCGCGTGCAGCCGCAGGCGCGGCAGCGGCTGGCCGAGAGCTTCGAGGCGGCGCTCGCGATCGCCGGCGGCCGCGCGATCGCCGCCGACCTCGACGCGGGCAGCGAGCGCGCCTTCCACAGCCGCTACGGCTGCCCGGTCTGCGGCTACTCCCCGGGCGAGCTCGAGCCGCGTCTGTTCTCGTTCAACTCGCCGCTCGGCGCCTGCCCCGCGTGCGACGGGCTCGGCCAGGCGACGACGGTCGACCCCGAGCGCGTGGTCGCGTTCCCGTCACTCGGCCTCGCCGCCGGCGCGATCCGCGGCTGGGACCGCCGCAACCCGTACACCTTCTCGATGCTCGAGGCACTGGCGGCCCGCTACGGGTTCGACGTCGAGGCGCCGTTCGAGACGCTGCCCGAGGCGGTGCGCCGCGTGCTGCTCCACGGGTCGGGCGACGAGGCGATCGAGTTCGTCTACACGGCCGAAGGCACGCGCGGCCGCTCGCGACAGGTGCGCCGCAGCCATCCGTTCGAAGGCATCGTCCCGAACCTCGAGCGCCGGCTGCGCGAGACCGACTCGGCCGCGGTGCGCGAGGAGATCGCGCGCTACCAGAGCGTGCGCCCGTGCGCGGCCTGCGGCGGCACGCGCCTGAAGCGCGAGGCGCGCCATGTCTTCCTCGACGCCCTCGACACCGAGGGCGCCGTGTCGCGCGGTCCGGCGATCGCCGCCGTCGAGCGCGCGACGCTGGCCGACAGCCTGCGCCTCTTCGACCGGCTGCGGCTGCCCGGCGCGCGTGCCGAGATCGGCTCCCGCGTGCTGGCCGAGATCCGCTCGCGGCTCGCCTTCCTCAACGACGTCGGGCTGGGCTACCTGAGCCTCGACCGCAGCGCCGAGACTCTGTCGGGCGGCGAAGCCCAGCGTATCCGGCTCGCGTCGCAGATCGGCAGCGGGCTGTCGGGCGTGATGTACGTGCTCGACGAGCCGAGCATCGGCCTGCACCCGCGCGACGGCGACCGCCTGATCGCGACGCTGCGGCGGCTGCGCGACCTCGGCAACTCGGTGCTCGTGGTCGAGCACGACGAGGCGCTGATCCGCGCCGCCGACCACCTCGTCGACATCGGCCCCGGGGCCGGCGTGCACGGCGGCCGCGTCGTCGCGCAGGGCACGCCGGAGGCGGTGGCCGCCGACCCGTCGTCGCTGACCGGCCGCTACCTGAGCGGCGCGCTGCGCATCGAGACGCCGTCCGCCCGCCCGGCGTCACCGGCCGCCGGCGACGGCCGGCTGCTGCGCATCGTCGGCGCGACGGGACACAACCTCGCCGGCATCGTCGTGGAGATCCCGGTCGGACGCTTCACCTGCGTCACCGGCGTCTCGGGCTCGGGCAAGAGCACGTTGATCAACGACACGCTGTACGCGGCGGTCGCGCGGCGGCTGCATCACGCACGGCAGGAGCCGGCACCGCACGAGCGCATCGACGGACTGGAGCACTTCGACAAGGTGATCCACGTCGACCAGTCGCCGATCGGCCGAACGCCGCGCAGCAATCCGGCCACCTACACCGGG
>JALORQ010000101.1 GCA_025458805.1 Rubrivivax sp. | reverse complement strand
TGCCGTCTCGAGCCAGGGGGCCAGTTCGGGCGCGTTCCAGCCGGTCGCCCCGAGCGCACCGGCGCGGCCGTCGGGGTGGAACGTGACCTTCGCGTTGTAAGGCGCGTTGTCCTCGAGCAGCGCCTTCAGCCGCTGGCTCGCGAGGTGGGCGTCGACCAGCGGCGGCAGCCGCAGGCTGAGCTTGAAAGCGGTGTGGGGCCGCAGCACGTTGCCGGCGCTGCCCAGGTCGGGGAAGCCGTCGACACCGGTGACGCTGAGGGTCGGCCGCCAGGTGCGCGCCAGCAGCCCCTCGACCGGGTCGGTCGTCGTCGGCAGCGCCGGGCCGCCATCGGCGCCGCAGGCCCATGGGTAGCGCTTCCAGACCTCGTCGCCGAGGATCGCCGCGGTGACCCGCGCCTGCTCGACGCGCGACGCCGGGATCTCGCAGTGGAAGCTCTCGGGCAGCAGCCGTCCGGTGCGGCTGTCCTCGAGGCGGTCGAGCACCTGGCGCAGGATGCGGAAGCTCGACGGCACGACGCCGCTGGCGTCGCCCGAGTGCACGCCCTCGGTCAGGATCTCGACCTTCAGCACGCCGCTGGCCATGCCGCGCAGGCTGGTCGTCAGCCAGAGCTGGTCGTAGTTGCCGGCGCCGCTGTCGAGGCAGACGACGAGCCCGACGCGACCGAGCCGCGGCGTCAGCGCGTCGATGTACGCCGGCAGGTCGGTCGAGCCGCTCTCCTCGCAGGTCTCGACGAGTCCAACCAGGCGCGGATGCGCTAGGCCTCGCGCCTTCATCGCCTCGATCGCCGTCACCGCGGCATAGATCGCGTAGCCGTCGTCGGCGCCGCCGCGCCCGTAGAGCAGCCCGTTCTCGAACTTCGGCGTCCAGGGCCCGAGGTCGCTGCGCCAGCCCGAGAACTCGGGCTGCTTGTCGAGGTGGCCGTAGAGCAGCACGGTGTCGCCCGCACCCGGACGCGTGGCGTCGACCTCGAAGTAGACGACCGGCGTGCGGCCGGGCAGACGCACGACCTCGAGGCGCAGGCCGGGCACCCGGCGCGACTCGACCCAGGCCGCGGCGTCGCGCACCACGCGCTCGATGTGGCCGTGCGACGCCCAGTCGGCGTCGAACATCGGGCTCTTCGCCGGCACGGCGATGTACCCGGCGAGGGCCGGCACGATGCGGCGGTCCCAGGCCTCGCCGACGTCGGCGGCGACGGCGGCGGCGATGGCGCCGGCTTCTTCGGGGCGGACTGGAGCGTTCATGCACCGCAGTCTAGCCCGGTGCGGACATGACGGCGGCGCCTGCCCTCGGGTGCGGGATCGGCGGCGCCGGTGCGTCACGCTATGCTGACGGCCCATGGACACGCGTGTCGGGATGGTCCACGCCAACGGCGAACGCGACGACTTCGCGTCGCTGTTCGACTTCCTCCCGCTGGGCTGCTACCGCTCGCTCCCGGACGGCACCCAGCTGCGTGCCAATCCCGCGCTGCTGCGCCTGAACGGCTACGACACCGAAGCCCAGCAGATCGCCGCGGTGCGCGACATCGCGACCGAGTGGTACGTCGACCCCTCGCGTCGCGACGAATTCAAGCGCCTGCTCGAGCGCGACGGGCAGGTCGCCGGCTTCGTCTCCGAGGTCCGCCGCCACAAGACCCGCGAGCGCATCTGGGTCAGCGAGAACGCCCACGTCGTCCGCGACGCCCTCGGGCGGGTGCTCTATTACGAGGGCACGGTCGAGGAGATCACCGCGCGCGTCGCCGCCGAGGCCGCGCTGCGCGAGAGCGAGCAGCGCTGGAAGCATGCGCTCGAGGCCTCGGTCGACGGGGTCTGGGACTGGCACGTGCCGAGCGGCGCCGAGACGCTATCGCCGCGTCTGCTCGACATGTACGGCTACGCGCCCGGCGAACTGGCCGCCACCGTCGACGCGCTGGACGCGCTGACGCACCCGGACGATCGCGCACCGATGATCGAGGCGCGCTGCGCACACTTGACGGGGCGCGCGCCGGCCTACGTGAACGAACACCGCATCCTCTGCCGTGACGGGCGCTGGAAGTGGGTGCTGTCGCGCGGGCTCGTCATCGAGCGCGACGCCGGCGGGGAACCGGTGCGCATGATCGGCACGCACACCGACATCGACGAGCGCAAGCAGGCCGAGGCGCTGGCGCGCGAGCGCGAACGCGTCGAGATCGGGCGGCGCACGCAGACGAGGTTCCTGTCACGCGTGAGCCACGAGCTGCGCACCCCGCTGAACGGCGTGCTCGGCTTCGCGCAGCTGATCGAGATGGACCCGGACACCGCCGAGCGGCAGCGCGGCTGGGCGCAGCAGGTCCTCGTCAGCGGGCGCCAGCTCCTGGCGCTGGTCGACGACCTGCTGGACCTGTCGCGCGTGCAGGCGGGCGAGCTGCGCGTCGAACCCGCCGACGTCGACCTCGGAGCCGCGGTGCGCGAAGGCTGGACGATGGTCGCGCCGGCAGCCGATGCCGCCGGGCTGCGCTGCGAACTGGCACTGGCCCCGGGGCTGCGCGTGCGCGCCGACCCGCGGCGGCTGCGCCAGATCCTCGGCAACCTGATGTCCAACGCCGTCAAGTACAACCGGCCAGGCGGCCGCGTCACCGTCAGCGGCCTGCGTCTCGCGCACGCGGTCGAGCTGCGCGTGTCCGACACCGGCCCCGGGCTCACGGCCGCGCAGGCGGCCCGCATCTTCCAGCCGTTCGAGCGCCTGGACGCGCCGAAGCAGGGCATCGAGGGCACCGGGCTCGGCCTGGCGCTGAGCCGTGACCTCGCGCAGGCCATGGGCGGCGCGCTCGCCGTCGAGAGCCTGCCCGGCGAAGGCGCGACCTTCGTGCTCGAACTGCCTTCGGCGGGCTGACCCGCGTTCAGCCGGCGCTTCCGCGCTCGAAGCGGAAGACCGCCACGCTGGCGAGCAGGTTCGGCCAGCGGCGCACGACGCGGCCCTCGTGCAGACCGAAGGCATCGGTGACGCGCAGGCCGTTGCGCCCGGCGAGCCGTTCGAAGTCGGCGAAGGTGCCGACGCGGATGTTCGGCGTGTCGTACCACTGGTAGGGCAGCGTCTTCGTCACCGGCATGCGGCCGCCGGCCACGCGCAGCCGGTTCGGCCAGTGCGCGAAGTTCGGGAACGCGACGATGCCGATGCGGCCGACGCGCGCCGTCTCGCGCAGCATGTGCTCGGTGTTGCGCAGGTGCTGCAAGGTGTCGATCTGCAGCACGACGTCGAAGCTGCGGTCCTCGAACAGGGCGAGGCCCTCCTCGAGGTTGAGCTGGATGACGTTGACGCCGCGGCGCGTGCAGGCCAGCACGCCGTCGTCGGCGATCTCGATGCCGTAGCCGCTGCAGCCCTTTTCGCGCGCAAGCATCGCGAGCAGCTCGCCGCGGCCGCAGCCGAGGTCGAGCACGCGGCTGCCCGCCGGCACGAGGCCGGCGAGGACCTCGAGATCGCGACGCTCAGACATCGCGCGCCCTCGCCGGCAGGCCCGCGCGGGCCGCGATGCCGTCGAAGTACGCCGCCATCACTCGGTGATAGCGCGGGTCGTCGAGCAGAAAGGCGTCGTGACCGTGCGGCGCGTCGATCTCGGCGTAGCTGACGTCGATGCCGTTGTCGACCAGCGCCTTGACGATCTCGCGCGATCGCGCCGGCGCGAAGCGCCAGTCGGTCGTGAAGCTCACGAGCAGGAAGCGCTGGCGCTTCGCGCCGGCGAACGCGCGCGCGAGGTCGCCGCCGTGTGCGGCCGCGGGGTCGAAATAGTCGAGCGCGCGCGTGATCAGCAGGTAGGTGTTGGCGTCGAAGTAGTCGCTGAACTTGTCGCCCTGGTGGCGCAGGTAGCTCTCGATCTGGAACTCGATGTCCTGCGTCGTGAACGCCAGCGCGCCGTGGCGCAGCCGGCGCCCGAACTTGACGTCCATCGCGTCGTCGGACAGGTAAGTGATGTGGCCGAGCATGCGCGCCACGCGCAGCCCGCGCCGCGGCAGCACGCCGTGGTCGTGGTAGTGGCCGCCGTGGAAGTCGGGATCGGTGACGATGGCGCGCCGCGCGACCTCGTTGAAGGCGATGTTCTGCGCGCTCAGGCTGGGCGCCGTCGCGACTGCGATGCAGTGGTCGACGCGATCGGGGTGGCGCATCGTCCACGCCAGCGCCTGCATGCCGCCCAGGCTGCCGCCGAGCACCGCGGCAAGCCGCTCGATGCCCAGCCGGGTCAGCAGACGCGCCTGCGCGTCGACCCAGTCCTCGACGGTGACGACCGGGAAGTCGGCGCCCCAGACGCGACCGGTCGCCGGGTTGACGTGCATCGGCCCGGTCGAGCCGAAGCACGAGCCCGGGTTGTTGACGCCGATGACGAAGAGCCGATCGGTGTCCAGCGGCTTGCCCGGCCCGACGAGGTTGTCCCACCAGCCGACGTTGTGCGGCTGCTGCTCGTAGGTTCCGGCGACATGGTGGCTCGCGTTGAGCGCGTGGCAGACGAGGACGGCGTTGCTGCGTGCCGCATTCAGCGTGCCGTAGGTCTCGTAGACCAGCGAGTACGCCGGAAGCACCGCGCCGCTGCGCAGGGGCAGCGGTTCGTCGAAGTCCATCCGCTGCGCGGTGACGTGTCCGATCGAGGCCATCGAAAGCAAGAAACCCGATGCCGCCGTGCAAGGCGGACATCGGGCGCTCGATGTCCCCCTTTTAGCCGCATTTGTTGAAGGCGCCCGCAAGCAGGACAAATCGGCGCCGCTTCGCGCAGTATATCGACGCCTCGCGACCGGCGGGCGCGCCGCGCCGCCGATCAAGGCGAGGAACACCGGGTAAAACGAGCCGCCGCGCGCGCCCGCGCGCCGCTACCATCGCCGCGCACGACGGAGGGCGAGCCCATGCATGCCTGGCTGCAACGGCTGGACCGGCACTTCCCGGTGCGCTACATCGCCTGGCTGGCGAGCGCGGTCGGCGCGCTGATGTTCGCCTTCACGTGGGTGGCCTTCGGCGTCGGCGGGCTGGCGGCGCTGGTCTGCCTGTTCCTGGTCGGACTGGGCTGGCGCGACGTGCGCCAGACCCGCCACTCGGTGCTGCGCAACTATCCGGTGATCGGACACCTGCGCTTTCTGCTCGAGTTCGTGCGCATCGAGATCCGCCAGTACTTCATCGAGGCCGACAACGAGGCCACGCCGTTCTCGCGCGTGCAGCGCTCGCTGGTCTACCAGCGCGCCAAGGGCGAGCCCGACAAGCGCCCGTTCGGCACCCAGCTCGACGTGCACGCCAGCGGCTACGAGTGGATCAACCACTCGCTCGCGCCGACCGAGCTGCAGAGCCACGACTTCCGCGTCGTGATCGGCGCCGGCGGCACGAGCTGCACCCAGCCGTACTCGGCGAGCGTGCTCAACATCTCGGCGATGAGCTTCGGCGCACTGTCGGCCAACGCCATCCTGGCGCTCAACGGCGGCGCGAAGAAGGGGGGCTTCGCGCACGACACCGGCGAGGGCTCGATCAGCTCGTACCACCGCATGCACGGCGGCGACCTGATCTGGGAGATCGGCTCGGGCTACTTCGGCTGCCGCAACGACGACGGCAGCTTCAACGCGGAGCGCTTCGCCGTCGCGGCCCGCGACCCCCAGGTGAAGCTGATCGAGATCAAGCTCAGCCAGGGCGCCAAGCCGGGGCATGGCGGCGTCCTGCCCGGGCCGAAGGTGACGCCCGAGATCGCCGCGGCGCGAGGGGTTCCGGCCGGCGTGGACTGCGTGAGCCCGGCGCGGCACGCGGCCTTCTCGACGCCGCTCGAGCTGGTGCGGTTCGTCGAGCGCCTGCGGCAGCTCTCGGGCGGCAAGCCGGTCGGCTTCAAGCTCTGCATCGGCCACCCGTGGGAGTGGTTCGCCATCTGCAAGGCGATGCTCGAGACCGGCCTCGTGCCCGACTTCATCGTCGTCGACGGCGCCGAGGGCGGCACCGGAGCGGCGCCGCTGGAGTTCACCGACCACGTCGGCGCGCCGCTGCAGGAAGGCCTGCTGCTGGTGCACAACACGCTGACCGGCCTGGGCCTGCGCGATCGCATCCGGATCGGCTGCGCCGGAAAGGTGGTCAGCGCCTTCGACATCGCGCGCGCGATGGCGCTCGGCGCCGACTGGTGCAACGCCGCGCGCGGCTTCATGTTCGCGCTCGGCTGCATCCAGGCGCAGACCTGCCACACCGGGGCCTGCCCGACCGGCGTCACGACGCAGGACCCGCAGCGCCAGAAGGCGCTCGTCGTGCCCGACAAGATCGAGCGCGTCTACCGCTTCCACCGCCACACGCTCGAGGCGCTGAAGGAGCTGGTGCAGGCCGCCGGGCTGGAACACCCGAGCCAGATCACGGCCTCGCACATCGTGCGCCGCAACGCCGACCACGAGGTGCGTCTGCTGGCCAACGAACTGCCCTTCGTCGGGCCGGGCGAACTGCTCGCCGCCGTGCGCGGCGAGGCGGACTGGCCGCACAACGTCTACCGGGTCTACTGGCCGATGGCGTCCAGCGGCAGTTTCCAGCCGCAGCCCCAGCTCCGGGGCGCCGCCGCCCGGGACGGGGCGGACGCAGGCCCGGCGAACGCCCTGGCGGGCGTCGCGGGAATCGGCTTAGCCGGGCCGACGAACCCGCGGGGAGCGGACGCCGCGCCCGTTCAGTGATCCTCGAGCCGGGCGTGAACGTCCTCGGCCGGCGCGCCGGTCTCGGGATCGATCCACTCGGCGATGCCCAGTTCCTGCTCGGCCTCCTGCAGTGTCTCGCCGGGCTCGATGACCTCGTCGTCCGCAGCCGCCAGCATCGCCGCCTCGGCATCGGCCGCGGTCTCGAAGGGACCGAACTGCTGCCGACCCCCTGCGCCGAGCCAGTACCAGCCGTCGGGATGCCGCACCAGCGCGTCGGTGCCGGGCGCGCGCAGTTCGATGCGGGAAAGGTCTTCGGGCTCGGCCGCGAGCTCGTCGGGCGTCGGCGGTTTCATCGGTACGTCTCCAGGCGGGTCATGGCACCCATTCTGCTCCCGCTGCGCGCTGGTGCAACCTGACCTGCGGCAACGCGCGACGCCGTCCTGGCGGGCGTCCGCGGCGGCGGCAGTCGTGGTGCAATCGACGCAGCGCGGCCAGGGAGCGTGCGGCCGACGGGCGGCCGCCGACCCGCCACCCGCCGTGCGCGTCATGGAGCCCAGAGCCGCCGCCGTCTCGCCGCTGTACCTGCTCGAGCGCTTCGAGGCGGGCATCGTCCAGCTCGACGCCGCGCAGCGCGTCGTCGCGATGAACGACTTCGCGCGCAAGGTGCTCCCGGTCGACCGGATGCAGCCATTCGATCGGATGGTGCTCAGCTTCCACCCCGAGCGCTCGCAGCCGAAGGTCGAGTTCCTGCTCGACCAGGCGGCGCGCTGCCCGGTGGCCAACCCGCCGCCGATGGCGATGATCATCAACATCCCGGAGAGGGTGCTGCTGATCAAGGTGTCGCGGCTGTCCGATGCCGCCGGCGCGCCCGCCGGCTACACGCTGGTCTTCTACGACATCACCGAACTCGTCGCCGGCGACGAGGCGCCGCCGCCGCGCGGCGAGACGCGCCGCCGGCTGGCGAAGATCCCGACCGTGTCGCAGCAGCGCATCGTGCTCGTCGACGCGGCGGACGTGCTCGCGATCCACAGCGACGGCCACTACAGCCGCGTCGTCACCGCGCAGGGCGCGCAGTTCTGCAACCTCAACCTCGGCGACCTCGAGGCGCGGCTCGACGCCGAGCGCTTCATGCGCGTGCACCGAAGCCACATCGTCAACCTCGACGCGGTGCAGCAGATCGAGCGCGACGACGGACGACTGGCACTGCGCGTCGGCACCGGCGAGCTGGTCGTGCCGGTCTCGCGCACCAGCGCGCCGGCGGTGCTGGCGCGATTGGGATTGCACGCCTAGGGTTAGTCCTTACAGGGCTTTCACCGACCGCAGGGCCGCCGCGGCGCCCCGTCGCGCCGTTCGCGCAGCCCACGTGCCATTCGTGCAGGCACGGCGCCGTTGATGAATCCCGGTGCGAATCCCGAACGGGCGCGCGGGGATTGCCGACGCCCTCAGCATCCATCGTCCTGGACAAGCGCCCGACAACAGGAGACACGATGATCCCTCCCGCCTTCGACTACCACGCGCCCAAGACCGTGGGCGAAGCGATCTCGCTGCTCGGCTCGCTCGGCGGCGATGCCAAGCTGCTGGCCGGCGGACACAGCCTGCTGCCGATGATGAAGCTGCGCTTCGCACAGCCGGCGCACCTGATCGACCTCAACCGCATCGCCGAGCTGCGCGGCATCTGCGAGGACGGCAGCGACGTCGTGATCGGCGCGATGACGGTCGAGAACGATCTCATCGCGAGCGAAGTGCTGCGCGCCCGCGTGCCGCTGCTGGCCGAGGCGCCCAAGCTGATCGCCGACCCGCAGGTGCGCAACCGCGGCACCATCGGCGGCGACATCGCCCACGGCGATCCGGCCAACGACCACCCGGCGCTGTCGATCGCCGTCGACGCCAGCTTCGTCCTCGAGGGACCGAAGGGGCGTCGCACGGTCAAGGCCGAGAACTTCTACCAAGGCACCTACATGACCGACCTGGCGGAAGACGAGATCCTGGTGGCGATCCGCGTGCCGGCGTTCGCGGCCGGCACCGGCTGGGCCTACGAGAAGCTCAAGCGCAAGACCGGCGACTGGGCGACCGCCGGCGCCGCGGTCGTGATGCGCATGTCGGGCGGCGCCGTGACGCACTGCCGCATCGCGCTCACCAACCTGGCGCCGACCGCGCTGCGCGCCGCCGATGCCGAGCAGGCGCTGATCGGCAAGCCGCTCTCGGACGCGACGGTCGACGCCGCGGCGCAGGCCGCGATGGCGATCTGCGATCCCGCCGAGGACCTGCGCGGCGACCGCGAGTACAAGACCGCGATGGCCGGCGCGATGGTCAAGCGCGCCCTGCGGGCCGCCGCGGCCCGCTGCCAGTGACCGGCGCCGCCGCCGCCCGCTGCGCCTGACGACGACCCCCCGGAGACACCGAGATGCCCAAGAAGATCGTCAACGTCAAGATCAACGGCCGCGCCGTCGAGGAGGCCGTCGAGCCGCGCACGCTGCTCGTCCACTTCCTGCGCGAGAAGTGCCACCTCACGGGCGCGCACATCGGCTGCGAGACCAGCCACTGCGGCGCCTGCACCGTCGACATCGACGGTCGCAGCGTCAAGAGCTGCACGCACCTCGCGGTGCAGTGCGACGGCTCCGAGGTGCTGACCGTCGAGGGCCTGGCCCAGGGCGGCGTGCTGCACGCGGTGCAGGAAGGCTTCTACAAGGAGCACGGCCTGCAGTGCGGCTTCTGCACCCCCGGCATGCTGATGCGCGCCTACCGCTTCCTGCAGGAGAACCCCGACCCGACCGAGGAAGAGATCCGCATGGGCATGAGCGGCAACCTGTGCCGCTGCACGGGCTACCAGAACATCGTCAAGGCGGTGCAGTACGCGGCGCGCAAGCTGCGCGAGACCCAAGCGGCCACCGCCTGAGGCGCGAGGAGACACACGATGAACGCACCGATGAATCCCGCCGAACGCGCCGCCGCGCTGCAGGGCATGGGCGACAGCCGCCTGCGCAAGGAGGACGCCCGCTTCATCCAGGGCAAGGGGCACTACGTCGACGACATCAAGCTGCCCGGCATGCTGCACATGGACATCGTGCGCAGCCCGTTCGCGCACGCCCGCATCAAGTCGATCGACAAGTCCGAGGCGCTGAAGGTGCCCGGCGTGCTGGCGGTGCTGACCGCCGACGACCTCAAGCCGTTCAAGCTGCACTGGATGCCGACGCTCGCCGGCGACGTGGCCGCCGTGCTGGCCGACGAGAAGGTGCACTTCCAGATGCAGGAGGTGGCCGTCGTCATCGCCGAGGACCGCTACGCGGCGGCCGACGGCGTCGAGGCGGTGCAGGTCGAGTACGAGGAGCTGCCCGTCGTCATCGACCCGTACGAGGCGCTGAAGCCCGACGCGCCGGTGCTGCGCGAGGACCTGGCCGGCAAGACGGCCGGCGCGCACGGGCCGCGCGACCAC
>JALORQ010000100.1 GCA_025458805.1 Rubrivivax sp. | reverse complement strand
CGCCGGCGCCGCCCGCCCGCCGGTGCATGTCCACGATGCGGCCTTCGGGTCGCGGCCGCCTGCCGCGCCGGGCGAGCGCCGCCACGCGGCGTCAGCCTGCGGGATGCCGGCCGCCGGTGCAGCGCAGGTGGCCGGCGAGGTCGCGGCGGTGCGCGATCGACTCGAGGCCGGCCGCCTGCAGCAGCGCCGCGACCGCGTCGGCCTGGTCCCAGCCATGCTCGAGCAGCAGCCAGCCCCCCGGCCTCAGGTGCGCCGGCGCGCCTGCGGCGAGCGTGCGCAGGTCCGCCAGCGCGTCGCCGCCGGCAGGCACCAGTGCCGAGCGCGGTTCGTGGCGCAGCGCCGGCAGATGCGGATCGTCGGCGCCGAGGTAGGGCGGATTGGCGAGCACGAGGTCGAAGTGCCGCGTCGCCAGCGGCTCCCACCACGGGCCGGCGGCGAACTCGACGTCGAGGCGCAGCCGCTCGGCGTTGGCCCGAGCGACCGCGAGCGCCGGTGCGCTCGCGTCGGTGGCGACGACGCGGGCCCGCGGGCAGGCCTTCGCCACGGCCAGCGCGATGGCTCCGCTGCCGGTGCCGAGGTCGGCGACCTGCGGCTCGCGCCCGAGCGCATGATCGCGATCCAGCAGCTCGAGCGCCCAGTCGACCAGCGTCTCGGTATCGGGCCGGGGGTCCAGCACGTCGGGCGTGACCGCCAGCTCGAGCCCGTGGAAGGCACGCCAGCCTGTGAGGTAGGCCACCGGCACGCCGTCGGCGCGGCGCGCGAACAGCGCCCGCAGCCGTGACGCCGCGGGGGGATCGACCGGCTCGTCGCCGTGCGCGATCAGCCATGCGCGCGGCCGCTCGAGCACGTGGCTGGCCAGCCGCAACGCGTCGTGGCGGTCGACGCCGGCCGCCTGCGCCTCGCGCAGCAGCGCTTCCGGCGTCGGTGCCATGCCGGACATCGGGTCAGGCGCTGCTCTGGAGCGCCGCCAGCTGCTCGGCGGCGCGAGCCGCCTGCAGCGCGGCGACGAGGTCGGCGAGATCGCCGTCCATCACCTGGGCGAGCTTGTAGAGCGTCAGGTTGATGCGGTGGTCGGTGACGCGGCCCTGCGGGAAGTTGTAGGTGCGGATGCGGTCGCTGCGGTCGCCGCTGCCGATCAGGCCCTTGCGCGTCGCGGCCTCCTTCGCGGCACGCTCGCTTCGCTCGCGGTCGCGCAGCCGCGCGAGCAGCACGGCCATCGCCCGCGCCTTGTTGCGGTGCTGGCTGCGGTCGTCCTGGCACTCGGCGACGACGCCGGTCGGCAGGTGCGTGATGCGCACCGCGCTGTCGGTCTTGTTGATGTGCTGGCCGCCGGCGCCGCTCGAGCGGAAGGTGTCGATGCGCAGCTCGGCCGGGTTGAGCTGCACCTCCTCGGCGTCGTCGGGCTCGGGCAGGACGGCGACCGTGCACGCGCTCGTGTGGATGCGGCCCTGGCTCTCGGTGGCCGGCACCCGCTGCACGCGGTGGCCGCCCGACTCGAAGCGCAGTGCGCCGTACGCCCCCTCGCCCTCGACGCGCACCACGATCTCCTTGTATCCGCCGAGCTCGCTCGGGCTCTCGCTCAGCACCTCGGTGCGCCAGCGCTGGCGCTCGCACCAGCGCAGGTACATGCGAACGAGGTCGCCGGCGAACAGCGCCGACTCGTCGCCGCCGGTGCCGGCGCGGATCTCGACGAAGGCATTGCGGTGGTCGTCGGGATCCTTCGGCACCAGCGACGCCTGCAGTTCGGCGTCGATCCGGGCGAGCTCGCCCTCGGCGGCAGCCACCTCGTCGCGTGCCAGCGCGGCCATCTCGGCATCCTCGGCCTCGGGGCCCGAGAGCATGGCCCGCGCGGCGTCGCGGTCGGCCTCGCGCTGGCGGTAGCGCCGCCAGAGCACGACGATCGCGTCGGCCTCGGCCTGCTCGCGCGACAGCTCGCGCCAGCGCTTCGGATCCGCCGCGACCCGCGGATCGGCGAGCACGGCCTCGAGCTCGGCAAGCCGCAGCGCGAGGCGGTCGAACCGTTGGGCGAGCGTGGGATTCATGCGCGGTGCGGGGCCACCCGACGGCGCGCCTTCGGCGCGACCGCGGGCGGCAGGGCGCGGCTAGCGGGGGTCGCCGCCCGGGGTGCGCGAGCTCTGGCGCAGGAACAGCCGCGACACCGTGCTCGCGAGGTGCTCGCGCTCGGCGCCCTCCGTCGCGTGCAACTCGGCCAGCGTGCCGTGCAGCAGCTTGTGCGTGAGGCCGCGCGCCAGGGCCTCGAGCGCGGCCTCGGCCGACTCGCCGCGCGCGAGCAGCTTGCGCGCCCGTGCCAGCTCGATCGTCGTCCAGTCGTCGGCCTGCCGGTTGAGCGCCTGGATCAATGGCACCGCAGCGCGCTGGTCGAGCCAATGGGCGAAGCTCTGCACGCCGGCGTCGATGATCGCCTCGGCCTGCTCGACGGCGGCCTGGCGCCGCTCGCCGGCGGTCTGAACGATCGAGGACAGGTCGTCGACGGTGTAGAGATAGACGTCCGACAGGCAGCCGACCTCGGGTTCGATGTCACGCGGCACCGCGAGGTCGACCATGAACATCGGACGATGGCGCCGCGCCTTCAGCGCGCGCTCGACCGCACCCAGGCCGATGATCGGCAGCGTGCTCGCGGTGCACGAGACCACCGCGTCGTAGTCCTGGAGTCTGGTCGGCAGGTCGGCCAGCCGCAGCGCGGTCGCGCCGAAGCGCGCCGCGAGCTTCTCGCCGCGCTCGAGCGTGCGGTTGGCCACCGCGATGCCGCGCGGGCTGCGCGCCGCGAAATGCGTGGCGACCAGCTCGATCATCTCCCCGGCGCCGACGAACAGCACGTGGATGTCGCGCAGATCCTCGAAGAGCTGCGACGCCAGCCGGACTGCCGCCGCGGCCATGCTGATCGAGTGACTGCCGATCTCGGTCGACGTGCGCACTTCCTTGGCCACCGAGAAGCTGCGCTGGAAGAGCTGGTGCAGCGTGGTGCCCAGCGTGCCTGCCTCGTCGGCCTGGCGCACGGCCTGCTTCATCTGGCCGAGGATCTGCGGCTCGCCGAGCACCATCGAGTCCAGCCCCGCCGCGACGCGGAAGGCGTGGCGCGCCGCGGCGCGGTCCTCCATGACGTAGGTGTGCGTCTGCAGCTGCTGCGGGCCGACGCCGCCATGCTCGGCCAGCCAGTCGACGGTCGGCTGGACGAGCTCGGGCAGCCGCCGCGGGTCGGCGGCGACGTAGAGCTCGGTGCGGTTGCAGGTCGAGACGAGCGCCGCCTCGGGGCGCGCGATCTGCAGGCGGTCCTGCAACGCGCGCAGCGACGGCACCAACTGCTCGGGCGAGAAGGACATCCGGCCGCGCAGGTCCAGCGGGGCGGTGGTGTGGTTGAGCCCGAGGGCCAAGACGCTCACGGTCGCGATTGTAAGATTCGCCTGACGCCGCGCCACCCGGCCGACTTGATGCCGATCAAGGTTGCAGGCCGAGTCGCCCCTGACACCGATAGGGTGAACGAGTCGCCCGCGAGTGTCAATAGAGATTGACACTTCCAGAGTCCGTGGGCCCGATCGACGCGCTCGTCCATCTCGTCAACCTGTTCGTTCCCGCGCTCGCACTGGCGGCGCTCGCGGCCGCACTTGCGAAGGCGTTGTGGCGTCGCGAACTGGCCGGCGTGCGCTGGCTGGCGCTGGCGTGGCCGGCGGCGGTCTCGGGCGCCGTGGTGGCCCTGACGGGGCTCGTCGTGACGGGCCGCGACGGGCGGATGGCGACCTATGCCGCGATGGTCGCCGCCTGCGCGCTCACGCTCTGGTGGCGGGGTTTCCTGCGCCGGCGCTGAGCGGCTCGTCGGCGATCACCGGGCGGCCGCGCAGCGAGTGCGGCAGCGCCTCGGTGATGACGACGTCGATCATCCGGCCGACCAGCCGCCGGCCGTTCGGGCCGCCGTCGAAGTTGACGATGCGGTTGCACTCGGTGCGCCCCATCAGCTCGGCGGCGCTCTTCTTCGAGCGCCCCTCGACCAGGATGCGCTGCACGGTGCCGACGCGGCTGGCCGAGATGCGGCGCACGTTCGCCTCGAGCGCCGCCTGCAGGGTCTGCAGCCTCCGCAGCTTGACCTCGTGCGGCGTGTCGTCGGGCAGGTTCGCCGCCGGCGTGCCCGGCCGCGGGCTGAAGATGAAGCTGAAGCTGGCGTCGTAGCCGACCTCGTCGACCAGGTTCATCAGCTTGTCGAAGTCGTCGTCGGTCTCGCCGGGGAAGCCGACGATGAAGTCGCTCGACAGGCTGATGCCGGGGCGCACCGCGCGCAGCCTGCGGATCGTGCTCTTGTACTCCATCGCCGTGTAGCCGCGCTTCATCGCCATCAGGATGCGGTCGCTGCCGTGCTGCACCGGCAGGTGCAGGTGGCTGACGAGCTGCGGCACCCGGGCGTAGACGTCGATCAGCCGCTGCGTGAACTCGTTCGGGTGGCTGGTCGTGTAGCGGATGCGCTCGATGCCCGGGATCTCGGCAACGTACTCGAGCAGCAGCGCGAAGTCGGCGATCTCGCCGGTTGTGCCCATCCTGCCGCGGAACGCATTGACGTTCTGCCCGAGCAGCGTCACCTCCTTGACGCCCTGGTCCGCGAGGCCGGCGACCTCGGTCAGCACGTCGTCGAGCGGCCGGCTGACCTCCTCGCCGCGCGTGTACGGCACGACGCAGTAGCTGCAGTACTTGCTGCAGCCTTCCATGATCGAGACGAAGGCGCTGGCGCCGTCCACGCGCGCCGGCGGCAGGTGGTCGAACTTCTCGATCTCGGGGAAGCGGATGTCGACCTGCGGCCGCTGCTCGCGCCGGCGCGCCTCGATCATCTGCGGCAGGCGGTGCAGGGTCTGGGGACCGAACACGAGGTCGACGTACGGCGCCCGCTCGACGATCGCGGCGCCTTCCTGGCTGGCCACGCAGCCGCCGACGCCGATCAGCACGCCGTTCTTCTTCAGGTGCTTGACGCGGCCGAGGTCGCTGAACACCTTCTCCTGGGCCTTCTCGCGCACCGAGCAGGTGTTGAACAGGATCAGGTCGGCCTGCCCGGGGTCGTCGGTCTTCACGTAGCCCTCGGCGGCCCCGAGCACGTCGGCCATCCTGTCCGAGTCGTACTCGTTCATCTGGCAACCGAAGGTGCGGATGAAGACCTTTTTCGGCGCGGCGGTGTCTTGGCTCATGGCTTGGTCCAGGTCTGCTCGGCGGCGTCGAAGGTCCAGCTGCGGGCCTCGTCGAGCGTCGTCGGCCAGGGCCGGCGGGCGGCCTCGATCGGCTGCAGGACCCACACCTGCCGCACGTGGCCGTGGTGCTCGAGCCGGTAGTGCACCAGGGCCTTCACGCCGGTCAGGTGCGTGGCGGGCACGATCCGGTTGTCCTCGCCGTGCACGCGCACGCCGGCGCCAAGCAGCGCCGGACGACCGTCGATCGTGACGTGCGGCGGTTGAACGAAGACCATCTCGCCGCGCAGCGCGTCGGCCGGAAAGCTGCGGGGCATCTGGGCGCCGACCGGCAGCGCGAAGCCGAGCGCCGTCGCGGCCACCGTGACACAGCGGAGCATGGTGTGGACCCAGGGGCTGCGGGCCGCGGCGCTCGCGCCGGCGGCCGGTTGGCGGGGCGGGCGCAGGCGCCCGATGGACACGTGATTCTAGGCGGCGACGGCCGCGGCGAGCGCCCGCCCGAGATCGGCCGTGCCGGCCTGCCCGCCGAGGTCCGGCGTGCGCGGCGCCTGGGGGTCGGCGAGCACCGCCTCGATCGCCGCGACGATCGCGTCGTGTGCCGCGCGGTGCCCCAGGAAGTCGAGCATCAGCGCGGCGCTCCACACCTGGCCGATCGGGTTGGCGATGCCCCGCCCGGCGATGTCGGGCGCCGAGCCGTGCACCGGCTCGAACAGGCTCGGCCACCGGCGCGTCGGGTTCAGGTTGGCCGACGGCGCGATGCCGATCGTCCCGGTGCAGGCCGGCCCGAGGTCGGACAGGATGTCGCCGAAGAGGTTGCTCGCCACGACGACGTCGAAGGTCTGCGGCCGCTGCACGAAGAATGCGGTCAGGATGTCGATGTGCTGGCGGTCGACCGCGACCTGCGGGTACTGCGCCGCCATCGCCTCGACGCGCTCGTCCCAGTAGGGCATGGTGATCGCGATCCCGTTGCTCTTCGTCGCCGAGGTCAGCCGGCGGCGGGGCCGCGACGCGGCCAGCTCGAACGCGAAGCGCAGCACGCGGTCGACGCCGTGACGCGACATGACCGTTTCCTGGATCACGATCTCGCGCTCGGTGCCCTCGAACATCCGGCCGCCGACGCTCGAGTACTCGCCCTCGGTGTTCTCGCGCACGATCCACATGTCGATCGCGCCCGGCGCGAGCGGCCGGCCGTCGCGGTCGACGAGCGGGCTGCGGATGCCAGGCATCAGCCGGGCCGGACGCAGGTTGACGTACTGGTCGAACTCGCGCCGGAACTTCAGCAGGCTGCCCCACAGCGAGACATGGTCCGGCACCGTCGCCGGCCAGCCCACCGCGCCGAAGAAGATCGCGTCGTGGCCGCCGATCCGGTCCTTCCAGTCGTCCGGCATCATGCGGCCGTGCCTCGCGTGGTAGGTGCAGCTCGCGAAGTCGAACTCGTCGACCTCGAGCGCGATGCCGAAGCGCCGCGCCGCGGCATCGAGCACGCGCAGGCCCTCGGGCATCACCTCGGTGCCGATGCCGTCGCCGGGAATGGCGGCAATGCGCAGGGGTGTGGTCATGGTCGTCACGGCCGGCCGATCGCGCCGGCCCGCGCCGCATTGTGGCGCGAGCGGGCGCGGTGGCACCCGCCGGCGCTGCCGGCGCAGCGGGATCCTTGCGCCTCCGCGGTGAGGCCATGCCCGTCCATGCCAGGCGGCCCGTCCTGAGAAACCACTTCACCACCCCAGGCCAAGTCGTTCATCCGAAAGAACTTCTTCGGTGAGCGGGCTGTAAAAGTCCGACCTAAGTGATTGATTCGACTGAATTTTTCGAGTCTGACGCGTTGACCGGGGGTGCCGACTTCCGCTAAAGTGGGAAGAAGTGCAATTTTGTGGGGCCATGTGTCTTCGTTTGCCTTTCGCGGGGGGCCGGTGCTCACGCTGGACGGGAAGGGTCGGGTCACCGTCCCGTCCCGCTGGCGCGACGTGCTCGCGGCCACCGTCGCCGGGCAGCTGGTGATCGCGAAGAGCCCCGACGGCTGCCTTTCGTTGTACCCGCTGCCGGTCTGGGAGGCCTTCGAGGCCGAGCTGCGTGCGCTGCCGCTCGAGCAGGAGGGCTGGCGCCGCCTCTACGTCGGCAGTGCCACCGACGTCGAGATCGACGGCTCTTCGCGGGTGCTGATCCCGCCCGAGCTGCGCGCGTGGGCCGGTCTCGAGCGCGAGGTCAAGTTCATGGGCGTCGGCTCGTACTTCGAGCTGTGGGATCTGGCGCGCTACGAGGCGCGCGAGGCCGAACTGATCGCCGCCGGCCGCCCCGAGGCGCTGCGCAACCTCGTCCTGCGATGACCACGGCGGCATGGAGCCACACCACCGTCCTGCTCACCGAAGCCGTCGAGGCGCTGGTGACGCAGCCGGAGGGCACCTACGTCGACGGCACCTTCGGTCGCGGCGGTCATGCGCGGGCCATTCTCGCGCGGCTGGCGCCTGCGGGCCGGCTCGTCGCCTTCGACCGCGACCCGGAGGCGGTGGCCGCGGCCGGCAAGGGAGCGACCGCGATCGGCGACCCGCGCTTCGCCATCGTCCACGCCAGCTTCGCCGAGATGCGCGAGCGGCTGGCGGCGCTGGGCGTCACGCGGGTGAACGGCGTGCTGCTCGACCTCGGGGTCAGCTCGCCGCAGATCGACGACCCGGCGCGCGGCTTCAGCTTCCGGCACGACGCGCCGCTGGACATGCGCATGGACCCGACCCGTGGCGAGACCGCCGCGGATTTCCTCGCCCGCGCCGACGAGCGCCTCATCGCACAGGTGATCCGCGACCATGGGGAAGAACGGTTTGCTGTTCCGATTGCAAAGGCGCTTGTGGCTCGCCGCGAGGGCGGGAACCCCGTGCGCCGCACCGGCGAACTTGCCGCGCTCGTGGCTCGTGCAGTCAAGTCCCGCGAGCCGGGCCAGGACCCTGCGACGCGCACGTTTCAGGCTCTTCGGATTCTCGTCAACGCTGAGCTCGAGGCACTCGAGCAGGGGCTGAGCGCGGCGCTCGAGCTGCTCGCGCCCGGCGGGCGGCTGGTGGTCATCAGCTTCCACTCGCTGGAGGACCGCATCGTCAAGCAGTTCATCGCCCGGGAGAGCCGCGACGAGGTGGACCGCCGCGCGCCGTTCGCGCCGTCGCGGCCGCTGCGGCTGCGCGCGCTGGCGCGGCTGCGGCCCGGCGCGGACGAGGTCGCCGCGAACCCGCGCGCGCGTTCGGCGATCCTGCGCGTGGCCGAGCGGACCGCGGTGCCGCACGCAGCGGGGCGTTGCGCCCGATGAGGCTCAACCTGCTGCTGCTCGCGCTGCTGCTCGGCAGCAGTCTGCTGCTCGTGAAGACGGCGTACGAGTCTCGCTCGCTGTTCGCCGCGCTCGAGCGCGCGAAGAACGAGCAGCGGCGCCTCGACGCCGAGTTCAAGCGCCTCGACGCCGAGCGGCAGGCGCAGGCCACGCACCTGCGCGTCGAGCGCGTGGCGCGCGAGAAGCTTCAGATGCGCGCCGCGACTCCGGCCGTGACCCTGTACGTCGCCGGCGGCGCGTCGGCGCCCGGGGGGGCGACGCGATGAGCCGGCGTGCGCCGCCCGCGTCGGTGCGCAGCGTCAACTACGCGACCAGCCCGCTGCTGGCGAGCAAGACGCCGCCCTGGCGCTCGCGCTTCGTCACCGCGCTGGTCGGACTGGGCTTCGCTGTGCTGGTCGGGCGCGCGGTGTGGCTGCAGATCGTGCACACCGAGTTCTACCAGTCCGAGGGCGAGAAGCGCTTCGTCCACACGCTCGAGCTGCAGGCCAGCCGCGGCCGGGTGCTCGACCGCAACGGGCAGGTGCTCGCGACCTCGGTGCCGGCGCCGTCGGTGTGGGCGATCCCGCGCGACTTCGAGGCGACGCCCGAGCAACGGCGCGCGCTGTCGCGCCTGCTGAAGATGAAGCCCGGCGAGCTCGAGGACCGGCTCGACGGCCATCCGCGCTTCGCGTGGCTGCGGCGGCAGGTCGACGACGAGGTCGTGGCCCAGGTCAGGGCGCTGGGCATCAAGGGCGTGCACTTCGTCGGCGAGTACCGGCGCGAGTACCCGGAGGGCCCGGCCGCCGCGCACGTGGTCGGCTTCACCAACTTCGAGCAGCGCGGGCAGGAGGGCGTCGAGCTCGGCTTCGACCGCCTGCTCACCGGGCGCGACGGCTCGCGCGCCGTGCTCAAGGACCGCCTCGGCCGCGTCGTCGAGGACGCCGGCACGCAGGTCGACCCGCTGCACGGGGCCGACGTCCAGCTCTCGGTCGACGCCAAGGTGCAGTTCTTCGCCTGGCAGCGCGTGCGCGACGCCGTCGTCGAGCACGGGGCGAAGGGCGGCAGCGTGGTCGTGCTCGACGTGCAGACCGGCGAGGTGCTCGCGCTGGCCAACTACCCGAGCTTCGATCCGGCCAACCGGCGCAACCTGTCGGGCGAGCAGCTGCGCAACCGCGCGCTCACCGACATCTTCGAGCCCGGCTCGACGATGAAGCCGTTCATCGCCGCGCTCGCCATCGAGACCGGCCGCGTGCGCGCCGACACGCCGATCCAGACCGCGCCCGGCAGGATGCAGATCACCGGCTCGACGATCAGCGACGTGCACCCGTACGGCGTGCTGACGGTCGCACAGGTGATCCAGAAGTCGAGCAACGTCGGCACCGTCAAGATGGCGATGCAGATGCCGCCGCGCGAGATGTGGGAGATGTTCTCGGCGATCGGCATCGGGCAGAAGCCGCAGATCGACTTCCCGGGCGCCGCCACCGGCCGCCTGCGGCCCTACCGAAGCTGGCGGCCGATCGAGCAGGCGACGATGAGCTACGGCTACGGGCTGTCGTCGAGCCTGTTCCAGCTCGCGCGCGCCTACACCGTCTTCGCGCGCGACGGCGAGCTGATCCC
>JALORQ010000239.1 GCA_025458805.1 Rubrivivax sp. | reverse complement strand
CTGGGCCGCTACGGCGTGGTCACGCTGCACCGGCCGAGCAACGTCGACGACCTGGAGGTCCTGGCCGGCATCGCGGGCGCGCTGCGCACGGTCTCGCGCGAGCTGCCGCTGGTCTTCCCGGTGCACCCGCGCACGCGCGCCCACCTGCAGCGGCTCGCTGACGACATCGGCCCCGACATCCACCTGCTCGCGCCGCAGCCGTACAACGCCTTCCTGCACCTGTGGAAGGACGCCGCGCTGGTGCTCACCGACAGCGGCGGGCTGCAGGAGGAGACCACCGCGCTGGGCGTGCCCTGCGTCACGCTGCGCGAGAACACCGAGCGGCCGGTGACGGTCGACGAGGGCAGCAACGTGCTGGCGGGCACCGACCCGGCGCGCATGGTCGCGCTGGCGCGCGAGGTGCTGGCCGGCGGTGGCCGCCGTGGCCGGCGTCCGGCGCTGTGGGACGGCCGCGCGGCCGAGCGCATCGTCGAGGTGCTCGCCGATCGGCTCGGCGCCCGGGCCGCCGCGGCCAGCGGGTAGCATCGGCGCGCCGCACCGGGTGCGGCGCAAGGGCAGGGGCGCAGGATCGGGGCCGGCCCGGCGAGCACGGGGCCGATGCGCGAGCGCTTCATCAACGGCAGGTTTCTCAGCCAGCGCACGACGGGCGTGCAGCGTTATGCGCGCTGCATCGTCGACGCGCTCGACGCGCTGCTCGCGGCCGAGCCCGGCGCCGAGCGCTGGACGCTGCTGCTGCCCCCGGGCGCCGAGCCGCCGCCGCTGCGGGCGATCGGCATGCGCCGCGTCGGCTGGGCCGGGCCCGGCGGACTGCACGGCTGGGAGCAGGTCGCACTGCCCTGGGCGGCCCGGGGCGGTCTGCTCGTCAACCTGGCCGGCGCCGCGCCGGCGTTCGCCGCAAGAGCCGCGTGCGTGATGCACGACGCCGCGGTCTTCGACCACCCCGAGGCCTACACGGCGGCCTTCGTGCGCTGGTACCGCTGGCTGTTCCGCCGCCTCGCGCATCGCGCGCGTCCGCCGCTCACGGTCTCGGACTTCTCGCGCGGGCGGCTCGCCGCGGTCACCGGCGTCGAGGCGGCGCGCTTCGTCGTCGTGCCGGGCGCGGGCGATCACCTCGCCTCGGTCGCGCCCGACGAGCGCTGGCTCGCGACGCTCGGGCTCGACGACCGCCCGTTCCTCGTCGCGGTGGCCAGCGCCAACCCGACGAAGAACCTGGCGGCGCTGCTGCGCGCCTGGGCCGCGCTCGGCCGCAGCGACGCGCGGCTCGTCGTCGCCGGCGGCACCCACGAGGCGGTCTTCGCGCAGGCCGCGTTGCCCGCGGTGCCGGGCGTGCTCGCGATCGGCCCGGTGGTCGACGGCCAGCTCAGGGCCTTGTACGGCCACGCGCGCGGCCTCGTCTTCCCTTCGCTCTACGAAGGCTTCGGGATCCCGCCGCTCGAGGCCATGTCCTGCGGCTGCCCGGTCGCGGCTTCGAGTGCCGCGTCGCTGCCCGAGGTCTGCGGCGATGCGGCGCTGGCCTTCGACCCGCGCGACGACGCCGCGCTCGCGGCGGCGCTGCAGCGACTGCTCGACGACGACGCGCTGCGCCGCGCGCTGATCGAACGCGGCCGGTCGCGGGCCGCGCGCTGGCGCTGGGCCGCGTCGGCGCGGGCGCTGCGGCAGGCCCTGAGCGACGACGAGGCGCGGCCTTGAGGGTGCTGCAGGTCTCGAAGTTCTACCCGCCGGTGCACGGCGGCATCGAGGCGGTGGCGCGCGACCTCGCGCGCGGCTTCGTGCGCCACGGCCTGGCCACCGAGGTGCTGTGCGCGCACGACCGGCCGCGCACCGTGCACGAGGTCGACGACGCCGGCGTGCCGGTCACGCGTGCCGCGTCGCTCGGCCTGGTGCTGTCGACGTCGATGTCGCCCGCACTGGCTTGGCTGCTCCGGCGACGCCGGCGCCGCGACGACATCGTCCACGTGCACATGCCCGACCCGATGGCCGCGCTGGCGGTCTGGGTGGCACGGCCGTCGGGACGGGTCGTCCTCCACTGGCATAGCGATGTCGTGCGGCAGCGCGTCTCGCGCGCGCTGTACGCCCCGCTCGAACGCTGGCTGCTTCGCCGCGCCGATGCCGTCGTCGCCACCAGCCCGCCGTATGCCGAGACCTCGGCCACGCTCGCGCCCTGGCGCGACAAGGTGGCGTGCGTGCCGATCGGCGTGCCTGCGCCGCGGCCGGCCGACCCGGCGGCGGTGGCCGCGCTGCGGCGCCGGTACGCCGGGCGCCGCATCGTCTTCGCGCTCGGCCGCATGACCTACTACAAGGGCTGGGACGTGCTGGTCGATGCCGCCGCGCGGCTGCCGGACGACGTGGTCGTGCTCGTCGGCGGTGGCGGCGAGGGGCTGTCCGCCTGCCGTGCCCGCGCCGCGCAGGCGAAGAAGGGGGCGCGCATCGAGTTCCTGGGGCCGCTCGCCGACGACGAGGTCGAGGCCTGCTTCGCCGCCGCCGACCTGTTCGCGATGGCCTCGACGGTGCGCGCCGAGGCCTACGGCGTCGCCGTGCTCGAGGCGATGGCGCGCGGGCTGGCGGTCGTCGCCACCGACATCCCCGGCTCGGGCCTGGGCTGGCTGCACCAGCACGGGGTGACCGGGCTGAAGGTGCCGGTGCGCGACCCTGCGGCGCTGGCGTCGGCCATCGCGACGCTGCTCGCCGACGATGCGCTGCGCGCGCGCTGCGGCGCCGCCGGCCGCGCGCGCTGGGCCTCGGGCTTCACCGCTGAGACAATGGCCGACGAGATGGTGGCGCTGTACCGGCGGCTGCTGCGGCCGAGGGCCGGCGGCGGGGCGGGCGGCGAGACGACGGGAACGACTTGAAGATCCTCCTGGAGATGAGGCCCGCACTCGACGGGCATGCGGGCATCCCGCAGGAAACGAGGCTGCTGTTCCGGGGGCTGTCGACGCTCGAGGGGATCGACGTCGAGGGCCTGCTGCAGAGCGGCAGCCGGCGGCTCGCGAAGGGCCTACCGCCCGAGGGCAGCGCGGCGCTCGCGCGCCTGAGCCCCGACCAGCGCGTCAACCTGCTGTCGCGCGTCGTCATCTCGCTGCAGAAGAGCCACTCGCTGCGCGACGGCGTCATCGACCGCGTCAAGGCGCCGTTCACGATGCTGGGCATGCTGGCGGCGACGCTGCTCGGCTTCCGGCAGCCGCTCGGCCGCTTCGACGCGGCGCCGTTCCGCGACTTCGTCTGGCGCGAGCTGTTCGCGCGCACGCTGCCCTTCGAGGACTTCGACATCGTCACGCGCGGCGGCTTCCGCGTCGCGCGCCAGCCC
>JALORQ010000099.1 GCA_025458805.1 Rubrivivax sp. | reverse complement strand
CTGCAGCGCCCGGCGGGCTCAGACCGGCTGCGTGCGGGCCAGCAGCCAGGCCAGGGCGTCGCCGTCCAGGCGCGGCGCGAGCCGCTCGCGCACCGTCGCATGGTACGCGTCGAGCCACGCGAGCTCGTCGGGGCGCAGCAGCGCGCGCTCGAGGCAGCGCGTGTCGATCGGGCACAGCGTGAGCGTCTCGAACTCGAGGAACTCGCCGAAGGCCGCGCCCTCGACGGTGACCGCAGGCACCGCGAGCACGAGGTTCTCGATCCGCACGCCCCACTGTCCGGTGCGGTAGACCCCGGGCTCGACCGAGGTGATCATCCCGGGCTGCATCGCCATGTGGGCGTCGGGCAGCGCCTTGCTGATGCTCTGCGGGCCCTCGTGCACGTTCAGGCAATAGCCGACGCCGTGGCCCGTGCCGTGACCGAAGTCGATGCCCTCGGCCCACAGCGGCGCGCGCGCCAGGCTGTCGAGCATCGGCGACAGCGTGCCGCGCGGGAAGCGGGCCCGGCTGAGCGCCATCGTGCCCTTGAGCACCAGCGTGTAGTCGCGCCGCATCGCCGCGCTCGGCGTGCCGACGGGCCACACGCGCGTGATGTCGGTCGTGCCGCCGAGGTACTGGCCGCCGCTGTCGATGAGCAGCAGCCCGTCGCCGGCAATGACGGCATGCGCGTCCGGCGTGGCGCGGTAGTGCGGCATCGCGCCGTTGGCGGCGAAGCCGGCGATGGTCGGGAAGCTGAGTCCGACGAAGCCGGGCCGCGCCGCGCGCTCGGCGCTCAGCCACTCGTCGACGGTCAGCTCGGTGAGCCGCTCGCCGCGCGCGAGCGCGGCCTCGAAGCGGGCGTAGAAGCGGCACATCGCGACGCCGTCCTCGACCATCGCCTCGCGCACGAATGCGGCCTCGGCATCGGTCTTGCGGCTCTTGGCGAGCGTGCTCGGGTTGATCGCCTCGACCACCTTGACGCCGTTGGCGACCGCGTCGCGCAGGCCGAGCGTGACCCGCTTCGGGTCGACGAGCAGCGTGCTGCCGGCCGGCAGCACCGCCAGCACCGCCGCGGCGGCGTCGTAGGGGGCGAGCGCGATGCCGTCGGCGGCGAGCGCGGCGCGCAGCGGTTCGCCGACCTTGCCCGCGCCGACGAAGAGCGTGGCCGCGTCGCGCGACAGCAGCAGGTGCGCGAGGAAGACCGGGTTGTAGTCGACGTCGCTGCCGCGCAGGTTGGTGATCCATGCGATGTCGTCGACGGTCGAGACGAGGTGGTGTGTCGCGCCGTGCGTGGCCATCGCGTCGCGCACCAGAGCCAGCTTGGTCGTGCGCGCCGTCGCGGCGAACGGTGGCGCGTGCTCCCAGACCGGCGCGGCGGGCAGCGCCGGGCGCTCGTCCCACGCGGCGTCGATCGCATCGAGGTCGGTCCGCAGCCGCACGCCGCGCGCGTCGAGCGCGCTGCGCAGCGCTACAGCCGCGGCCAGCCCGAGCACCTGGCCGTCGACCGCCACCGTCGCACCGGCGGGGGCCTCGGCGGCCAGCCACTCGACATGCTGGGCCGAGGCACCGGTGGGGATCTTCACGAGTTCGATGCCGGTGCCCTGCAGTTCGGTCTCGGCCTGCACCCAGTAGCGGCTGTCGGCGAACAACGCCGCGCGGGCCTCGGTGACGACCAGCGTGCCCATCGACCCGGTGAAGCCCGAGAACCACTGCCGGCCCTGCCAGCGGCCGGGCAGGTACTCGGAGAGATGCGGGTCGCTCGACGGCACCAGCACCGCGAACAGGCCTTCGCGCTGCATCACGTCGCGCAGCGCCTGCAGGCGCAGGCGGATGGGCGAGGTGCGGGTGTCCATGGCGGTCTCCGTTCGAGGAAGCCGACGATTCTAGGTTTGGCGGCCTGGCGCCGCCGGCGGCTCAGCGGGTCAGGACGAGCAGCCCCAGGTAGGCCGCGGCCGCGGCGCCGAGTGCGGTCAGGCCGTGGCGCCGCCAGGCCCAGACGGCGGCCAGCACCGCGGCCGAGATCAGCCGCGGGTCCGTCGCCCACGCCAGCGGGTCGACGCCCGCGGCAGCGGCGCCGCGTACCACCTCGGGCACGGTGATCGCCACCAGCGCCGCGAGCGGCGCGGCCCGCAGCGCGCGTTCGAGCGTGCCGCGCGGCTGCCAGCGCCGCGGCAGCACCAGGAAGAGGTTGCGCGCGACCAGCGTCACGCCGGCCAGCAGGCCGACCAGCCAGAGCAGCTCGGTGGCGGAGTAGCCGCTCATCGCGCCCGGGCGCCGCGCCCGGCGACGAGGGCGGCGACCACGCCGGCGGCCACTGCGGCCGCGGTCCCCAGGCGATGCGGCCAGTCGATGCCGGCGATCGCGACCGCGGCGCTTGCCAGCGCCGCGGCCCAGGCGGGCCGCCCGGCGAGCAGCGGCAGCGCCATGCCGAGCAGCGCCAGCACCGCGACGTAGCCGAGCTCGGGCCCGAAGGGCAGCACTGCCGCCCCCACGATGCCGAGCGTCGAACTGCCGCACCACGCCACCCAGGTGGCGGCATTGGCGCCGTTGAGGAAGGCCACCCGCTGCACGAGGCGGCCGGTGCGCCGGCGCAGCATCAGCGCGGCCAGCGGCCCGTCGATGGTGACGAAGCCGGTCGCCAGCCGCAGCGGCAGCGGCACGCGGCGCAGGTGCGGCGCCAGCGTCGCGCTGTAGACGACGAAGCGCAGGTTGGCGACGAAGGCGGTGGCGACCATCGCGGCCACGGCGGCGCCCCCGGCCAGCATCGGCAGCACCGCGAGCTGCGAGGTGCCCGAGTAGACGACGAAGGTCAGGCCGAGCGCCGGCGCCAGCGCGAGCCCGATCTTCGTCATCGCGATCCCGGTGACCAGGCCCCAGGCCGCCATGCCCGGCAGCGAAGACGCGACGGCGCGTGCGCCGGCGATGAACTGCGCGCGGCGCACGCCGCGTCGGATCAGGGACGCCACGGCGCGCGATTGTCGCGGCGCGCGCTACAGGTCGGTGCGCAGCTTCCAGATCTCCGGAAACAGCACGGTGTCGAGCATGCGGCGCAGGTAGCCGACGCCGCTGGTGCCGCCGGTGCCGCGCTTGTGCCCGATGATGCGCTCGACCGTGGTCAGGTGGCGGAAGCGCCAGAGCCGGAAGGCATCCTCCAGGTCGGCCAGCTCCTCGCCGAGCTGGTAGAGGTCCCAGTGCGCCTCGGGGTCGCGGTAGACGACCAGCCACGCGGCCTCGACGGCGTCGCTGGCCGCGTAGGGCCGGGTCCAGTCGCGATCGAGGTGGCTGGCCGGCACCGGCAGGCCGCGGCGCGCGAGCAGGCGCAGCGCCTCGTCGTACAGGCTGGGCGCGCGCCACGCGGCGTCGACGATCGCCAGCAGGTCGGGCCGGTGGGCGTGCGGGCGCAGCATCGCGCCGTTCTTGTTGCCGAGCCCGAACTCGATGCAGCGGTACTGCCAGCTCTGGAAACCGCTCGAGCGCGCGAGGTGGGCGCGGATCGCGCTGTACTCGGGCGGCGTCATCGTGGCCAGCACGTCCCAGGCGTGCACCAGCTGCTCGAGGATGCGGCTCACGCGCGCCAGCATCTTGAAGCCCGCGGGCAGGCGGTCGGCGCGCAGCGCGTCGATCGCGGCGCGCAGCTCGTGCAGCATCAGCTTCATCCACAGCTCGCTGGTCTGGTGCTGCACGATGAAGAGCATCTCGTTGTGGTCGGGCGAGAGCGGGTGCTGCGCGCCCAGCACCTGGTCGAGGTGCAGGTAGTCGCCGTAGCTCATCTCGCCGCTGAAGTCGAGCAGGGCGTCGTGGTGCGTGATCGCGTCGTCGGCGCCGTCGGCGCCGTCGGCGGGTACGAGCGCGCCGTGACCGAACGGGCAGCCGCCCGCGGCGGCATCGTCGTCGGGCCCGGGGCTCATGTGACGGCCTGGCGGCGGTTGAACTCGGGCCGCCGCCACTCGCCGCCGGCCAGCACCGCGTGCAGGTGGGCGGCCGCGTCCCAGGCGTCGACGAAGCGCGTGTACAGCGGCGTGAAGCCGAAGCGCAGGATGTCGGGCGCGCGGAAGTCGCCGATCACGCCGCGCGCGATCAGCGCCTGCACCACCGGGTAGGCCATCGACGGGTGCGCGAAGCAGGCCTGGCTGCCGCGCGCCGCGTCGTCGCGCGGGCTGGCCAGCTCGAGCTGCGGGCACAGCGCCTCGACGTGCCCGATGAACAGCTGCGTCAACGCCAGCGACTTGGCGCGCAGCGCCGCGATGCCGCCGAGCGGCTCGGCCGCGAGCACCGTGTCGACGCCACAATCGAGCGCCGCCAGCGACAGCAGCGGCGGCGTGCCGACCAGGTAGCGCGCGATGCCGGAGGCGGGCCGGTAGCCGGGCTCGAACTCGAACGGCGACGCGTGCCCCATCCAGCCGGCGAGCGGCTGTCGGAAGCGGTCGGCGTGCCGCGGGTGCACCCAGACGAAGGCCGGCGCGCCCGGGCCGCCGTTGAGGTACTTGTAGCCGCACCCGACCGCGAAGTCGGCATTCGCCGCGTGCAGGTCGACCGGCACCGCGCCGGCCGAGTGCGCGAGATCCCAGACCACCAGCGCGCCGGCCTCGTGCGCCGCTCGCGTGAGCGCGGCGAGGTCGTGCATGCGACCGGTGCGGTAGTTGACGTGGGTGAGCAGCAGCACGGCGCAATGGCCGTCGAGCCGGGGCAAGATCGCCTCGGGCGCGTCGACCAGCACGAGCCGGCCGCCGCGCTCGCGCAGCAGCGCCTCGGCGATGTAGAGGTCGGTCGGGAAGTTGCTGCGCTCGGAGACGACGTCCAGGCGCTGCGGCTCGCCCTCCGACGCCAGCGCCAGCGCCGCGCTCAGCACCTTGAAGAGGTTGACCGAGGTCGAGTCGGCGACCACCAGCTCGCCCGGCCGCGCGCCGACCAGCCGCCCGATCTTGTCGCCGACCCGCTGCGGCAGCGTGATCCAGCCGGCGTCGTTCCAGCTGCGGATCAGGCCCTGTCCCCACTCGGCCTCGACGACCTCGCGCACCCGGCCCGGCGTCGCGCGAGGCAGCACGCCCAGCGAGTTGCCGTCGAGGTAGATCACGCCGTCGGGCAGCACGAACTGCTCGCGCAGCGGCGCCAGCGGGTCGGCGGCATCGAGGGCGAGGGCATCGTCTCGGGTCGTCGTCATGTCGTCTCCTCGTCGCGCCTCGGGGGCAGCTCGCGCAGCACGGCGCGCACCGGCGAGGCATCGGCAGTGGCCAGCCGCAGCGGCAGCGCGATCAGTTCGTAGTCGCCCTCGGGGACGTCGTCGAGCCACAGGTTCTCGAGCACGCGCAGCCCGCGGCGGCGGATCGCCTGGTGGCTCGGCAGCGTCTTGCTGGCTGCCGGGTCGATGCTCGCGGTGTCGATGCCGACGAGCCGAACGCCGAGGTCGGCGAGCCGCTCGATCGTGTCCGGGTCGAAGGCCGCCAACGCGTCGTCGAAGCGGTCGAGCGGCGCGCGGGCGTAGGTGCGCACGAGCACGCGCGGCGGCAGCGCGTCGAGCGCGTGCGCGAGATGCCGCCACTCGACGAGCGGCGTGCAGCCGATCGCGTGCACGACGCGGCACCGGCCGAGGTAGGGCTCGAGGTCGAGCGCGCCCACCGGTGCGCCCTGCGGGTCGTAGTGCAGCGGTGCGTCGGCGTGCGCGCCGGTGTGCGGCGACAGGCGCAGCGTGCTCACGTTGACCGGGACGCCGCGGCCGATCGTGCAGGCCCAGACCTGCTCGAACGGCGCGTCGCCGGGAAAGACCGGCGAGCCCGCCTGCACGGGGGGCGAGATGTCCCACAAGCGCCGCATGCCGCCCATCATAGGCAAGCGCGGGGCGGGTGCCATGCAGCCGGCAGCCCGGGAGCGGTTATCGTTCCGCCCGTCGGTGCGCGGCGTCGTCGCGCGGCAGCCGCCCATGTCATGGAGTCGTCGATGAGTCTTCGGGCCGCTGCGCCTGTCCCTTCGTGCGTCGGGCGTGCCGGCGCGATCGCCTGGCTGGCCGTCGCGGCGCTGCTCGTCGGCTGCGGCGGCGAGCCGGCCAAGGCGCCAGCCGCGCCGCCGCCGCCGCGCGTCCAGGTGCTGACCGTCGTGCCACAGGCGGTGCCCGTGGTGCGCGAGTACGTCGGCACCGTCACCGCCTACCGTTCGGTCGAGATCCGCGCGCGCGTCGAGGGCATCCTCGAGGAGCGCCTGTTCACCGAGGGCCGCCCGGTGCGCAAGGGCCAGCTGCTCTATCGCATCGACCGCGCGCCGTTCGAGGTCGCGCTGCGCGACGCGCAGGCCGAGCTGGCGCGCGCCGAGGCCAACGTGGCCAACGCGCAGGCGCGCGAGGCCCGGCTGGCGCCACTGGTCCGCGAGGACGCGGTCAGCCGGCAGGATTACGACGACGCGGTGTCGACGCTCAGACAGGGCCAGGCGGCGGTTCTCTCGGCGCGTGCTCAGGTCGAGCGCGCGCAGCTCAACCTGGGCTACACCGAGGTCCGCGCCACCGAGGACGGCGTGATCGGGATGACCCAGGTGCCCGAAGGCCGTCTGGTCGGCAAGGGCGAGCCGACGCTGCTCGCGACGATCGAGCGCATGCAGCCGATCTACGTGACCTTCACGCTGCCCGACCGCGACGCCCTCGAACTGCGCAAGGCGCTCGACCGCGGTGCGATCCAGGCGCAGCGCGGCCCGCAGACGCGCTTCGTGCTGCCCGACGGCAGCGTCTACCCGCAGCCCGGGACGATCGACTTCGCCGACCGGCAGATCAACCGCGAGACCGGCTCGATCACGCTGCGCGCGGTGCTGCCCAACACCGCCGAGCCGACGCTGTCGCCGGGCCTGTACGTGCGGGTGCAGCTCACCGTCGGACAGCGGCCGGACGCGCTGCTGGTGCCGCAGCGCGCCGTGATGTCGATGCCCAACGGCCATATCGTGTGGGTCGTCACCCCCGAGCAGAAGGTCGAGCGGCGCGACCTCGTGCTGGGCGACTTCTACCGCGAGCAGTGGGTGGTCGAGAAGGGGCTGGCGGCCGGCGACCGCGTGATCGTCGAGGGCGTGCAGCGCGTGCAGCCCGGCATCACCGTGCAGCCCGAGCCCTACGCCGCCGCGGCGGCCGCGGCGGCCGCATCGGCGCCCGCCAGCGGCGCCGCCCCGCGCTGAGGCCATCGCCGTGGGGTTCTTCGTCCACCGACCGGTCTTCGCGACCGTCATTGCGCTGCTGATCACGCTCGTCGGGCTGCTCGCGCTGCCCGGTCTGTCGGTCGAGCAGTATCCGAACGTCGCGCCGCCGCAGGTCAAGGTCACCGCGGTCTACCCGGGCGCCAGCCCGCAGACGCTCGAGACCACCGTCGCCGCGCCCCTCGAGCGCGAGATGAACGGCGTCAAGGGGCTGCTGTACATGACCTCCACCAGCTCGGCCACCGGGCTGATGGAGCTCAACGTCGTCTTCGAGCCGGGCACCGACCTCGACCTCGCCAGCGTCGAGGTCAGCAACCGGGCCAAGCGCGTCGAGCCGCTGCTGCCGCAGGAGGTGATGCGGCAGGGGCTGAAGATCGACAAGACCAACCCGCAGATCCTGCTCATCGCGACGATGCGGTCGACGGATCCGCGCTTCGACGCCGAGTACGTCTCCAACCTCGCCAACAGCACCGTCGTCCCCGAGCTCAAGCGCATCGGCGGCGTCGGCGACGTGCTGCTGTTCGGCTCGCCGTACTCGATGCGGCTGTGGATGGACCCGGACCTGCTGGCCCGCTACAAGCTGACGGTCAACGACGTCGCGGCCGCCATCCGCGAGCAGAACCAGAACTACGCGGTCGGCGAGATCGGTGCCGCGCCGGCGCCGCGCGGCCAGGAGCTGACCTTCCCGGTGCAGACCGGCGGGTCGTTCACCGACGTCGAGCAGTTCCGCCAGGTCATCGTCAAGGCGCTGCCCGACGGCTCGGTGGTGCGCGTACGCGACGTGGCGCGCGTCGAGCTGGCGTCCGACGACTATGCGATCCAGATGCGCCTGAACGGCGAGCCGGCCACCGGCATCGGCGTCTACCTGCAGCCCGGCGCCAACGCGCTGCTCACCGCCGACGGGGTGCGCGACAAGATGACGCAGCTCGCGCGCGGCTTTCCGGCCGGCATCGAGTGGAAGGTGCCCTACGACACGACGGTCTTCGTCGACGCCTCGGTCGAGCTGGTCGTGCACACCTTCTTCGAGGCCTTCGTCCTCGTGCTGGTCGTCGTCTACCTGTTCCTCGGCAGCGTGCGCGCCACCATCATCCCGCTGCTCGCGATCCCGGTCTCGATCGTCGGCACCTTCGCCGGCATGCTGCTGATGGGCTTCTCGATCAACATGCTGACGCTGTTCGGCCTCGTGCTGGCGATCGGCATCGTGGTCGACGACGCCATCGTCGTCGTCGAGGCGGTCGAGAAGGCCATGCACGACGACCCGCGCCTGTCGCCGCGCGACGCGGCGATGAAGGCGATGCAGGGCATCGGCGGCGCCATCGTCGGCGTCACCGCGGTGATCTGCGCGGTGTTCGTTCCGATCGCCTTCCTGGGCGGCGTCACCGGCACGCTGTACAAGCAGTTCGCGGTCACGATCACGATCTCGACGCTGCTGTCGGCGCTCACCGCCCTCACGCTGACGCCGGCGCTGTGCGGGCTGATCCTGAAGCCCGGCGCGCACAAGCCGCGCCCGATCCAGGCCTTCGACCGTCTGTTCGAGCGGCTGACCGCCGGCTATGCGGCCTCGGTGGCCGGCATCATCCGGCGCAGCCTGCGCTTCGCCGTGCTCTACGCGGTGCTGATCGGCGGCCTGGTGTGGCTGTTCCAGACCATCCCGACCGGCTTCGTGCCCGAGGAGGACAAGGGCACGATCCTGGTCGCCGTCGACCTGCCGCCGGCCGCGTCCGCAGACCGGGCGGTGCAGGTGCTCGGCAAGGTCGAGGAGATCCTGGCCCGGCAGCCCGAGGTGCAGGACACCATCGGCATCGCCGGCTTCTCGATCTTCTACCGCTACGCCAACCAGGCCTTCGCGTACGTGACCCTGAAGCCCTGGGCCGAGCGCGGGCCGGGGCAGGGCGTGCACGACATCATCGCCCGCCTCAACCGCGAGTTCGCGGCCGGCATCGTCGAGGCGCGCGTCTTCGCGCTCAACGAGCCGCCGATCTCGGGCATGGGCAACATCGCCGGCTTCGACTACCGCCTGCTCGCGCTCGACGGCGACCGCGCGCAGCTCGAGGCCACCGCGCTGGCGCTGGTGGCGGCGGCCCGCGAGCGGCCGGAGCTGGCCGGCGTGCGCAGCGTCGCCGCGCCCGAGGTGCAGACGCTGTTCGTCGACGTCGACCGCAACAAGGCCAAGGCGATGGGCGTGCCGCTGGCCGATGTCTACGGCACCATCGGCACGCTGTTCGGTTCGAGCTTCGTCAACCAGTTCACCGCGTTCGGCACCAACCTCAAGGTCAAGATGCAGGGCGAGCCCGAGGTGCGGTCCGATCCCTCGGTGATGCGGCGCTTCATGGTGCGCAACGCGAACGGCGAGCTGGTGCCGATCGGCTCGCTGGCCGGCACCGAGATGCGCACCGCGCCGATCGCGCTGTCGCGCTACAACGGCTATCCGGCGGTGCAGATCAACGGCGCGGCGGCGCCGGGCTTCAGCTCGGGCCAGGCGCTCGACGCGATGGAGGCCCTGTCGCTCGAGAAGCTGCCGGCCGGCACCGGGTTCGAGTGGTCGGGACAGTCGCTGCAGGAGCGCATCGCCGGCGGGCAGGCCGGGCTCATCTTCGCGCTGTCCTTCGTCTTCGTCTTCCTGTTCCTCGCCGCGCTGTACGAGAGCTGGACGCTGCCGGTGTCGGTGTTCCTCGTCGTGCCGATCGCGATCCTCGGCGCGCTGCTCGCGCTGCTGATCCGCGGCACGCCGAACGACGTCTTCTTCCAGGTCTCGCTCATCACCCTCGTCGGCCTGGCCGGCAAGAACGGCATCCTGATCGTCGAGTTCGCGAAGCAGCGCTTCGAGGCCGGAGCCACTGTGGTCGACGCCGCGGTCGAGGCCGCGCGCGTGCGGCTGCGCCCGATCGTGATGACCTCGCTGGCCTTCATCCTCGGCGTGCTGCCTCTGGTCCTGGCCAG
>JALORQ010000238.1 GCA_025458805.1 Rubrivivax sp. | reverse complement strand
CACGGCGGTGACGACGCGGCCGGTGCTGTACGCGCTGGCGTGCGACGCGGCGAGCTGGCGCTGGATCTCCTTCACGCGTGCCGACGCGGCGACCAGCCCCGCCAGGTCGGTCTGGCGGTGGATCTCGCCCGCCACGTACACCGCCGAGGTGCTGATCTGCTGGGTCAGGTCGGTCGCGGTGATCATCCCGGCGATCCGCTGGCCGTCGAGCACCGGGACGTGGTGGATGTTGTGGCGCGCCATCAGCACCAGCGCCTCGAAGGCCGGCTGGTCGATGCCGATCGTCAGCGGCGCCAGCGTCGCGATCTGGTGCACCGGCGTCGACGGGTCGAGCCCGGCGGCCAGCGCGCGGTTGCGCAGGTCGCGGTCGGTCACGAGCCCGAACAGCAGGTCGTGCTCGACCAGCAGCACCGAAGAGATCCGGTCGTCGCGCATGCGCTGCGCCGTCGCCAGGATCGTCGACTCCGGTGCGATCGTCACGGGCGGTCGCTTGATCAGCGACCGCACCGGCGTGGTCATCAGGCCGACGAACGGGTCGCTGGCGCGGGGGCGCTGCCCGTCGGTCGGGTCGGCGGATGCATCCGCGTGGCCGACGTCGGGCGCTGGGGCGCGGGTGTCGGCAGCGACGGGACTGGCAGCGGGGGATGGCGTGGACATGACCCGGAGTTTCGCCCGGCGCGCGGCGCGGGGCGATCGGGATCCGGGGATCGATTGACATCCGTCAAGCCGAATGCGCGGGCAGCACGGCTCCCGTGCCCGGCCGATCGCGACTGGGGGGTGCGGCCGCGGCCCCGGCGGCATCGGTGCGCGCGGCGACGATCCGCCGGCGCGTTCAGGGGATCGCCAGAACCACGTTGCCGGTGACCCGGCCCTGCTCGACCGCCTCGTGTGCGGCGGCGATCTCGGCCAGCGGCAGCCGCTGCGCGATCGCATGCTCGATGCCGCCCTGCGCGAGCAGGCGGTTCAGCGTGTCGACCGCATGGGCGCGCTCGCTGTCGTTGAGGTGGTAGACGATGAAGAACTGCAGGCCGATGTTCTGGGCGATGAGCGGGAAGAACGGCAGCCGGAATTCGCCCGCCCCGCTGCCGTAGACGAGCACGTCGCCGCCGCGGCGCAGCACCTGGAGGTCGAGCGCGGCGTTCGCCGCGATGTCGACCTCGATCACCCGGTCCACTCCCTGGCCGCCGGTGGCGTCGAGCAGGCGTGCGGCGACGTCGGCCGCGCGGTAGTCGAAGGCCTCGTCGGCGCCGGCCGCGCACGCGATGCGCGCCTTCTCGGGCGTGCTGGTGGTGGCGAGCACCTGGCGCGCACCGAGCCGGCGCGCGAACTGCACCGCGTAATGCCCCACCGCGCCGGCGCCGCCGGCCACCAGCACGCGCTGCCCCTGCACGCCGCCGCGCGCCAGCACCGCGTGCATCGCGGTCAGGGCCGGGATGCCGAAGCAGGCGCCGGCCTCGTCGGGCACGCCTTCGGGCATGGGCACCGCCTGCTGCGCCGGCAGCACGACCCACTGCGCCGCCGTGCCGTCCGGTCGCCCCCAGGCCGCGTTCCAGACCCAGACGCGCTCGCCGATGCGCGAGGGACTCACCCCGCTGCCGACGGCGTCGACGATGCCCATGCCGTCGCTGTGCGGCACGATGCGAGGGAACGGCAGCACCTTGCTGCGCAGCCCGGCCCGGCTCTTCACGTCCGACGGATTGACGCCCGACCAGCGCAGCCGCACCCGCAGCTCGCCGGGGCCGGGTTGCGGCGCGGGCAGGTCGGCCACCTGAAGCACCTCGCGCGCGGGTCCGGTGCGTTCGTAGAAAGCGGCTTGCATGGGTGTGTTGCGTGGCGGGGAGGGGCCCGATTGTGCGCAGGCGCTCGCTGCGGCGCGCCGGTGCGGCACGTCCACGAGCAGAGGGCTGGCCCTCGGCGCTCGGCGAGCGCCTTCGGATGAGGCAGATGAGGCGGGGCCCGAAGGCGGGCCTTCGCGGGCCGGAGGGCAGCGACTCAGCTGCCCGCCACCGGCCCGAGGCCTGGACCGACCGTTCCAGCCGAGCCCTGGTGCGTCCTCTGCCGTGCGCGCCAGCCCACGATGAGCAGCCCTGCGGCCAGCAGCGCCCAGGTGCCCGGCTCGGGAATCGCCGGCGGCGGTGCGACGGCGGCGATGCGGCCGGACTGGTCGAAGAGCAGCTCGCCGGTGTCGACATCCTCCATCGACCACTCGCCGATCGGGTTGCCGAGTTCGTCCTCGAGCGAGACGTCTTCCAGCACGATCGTGTTGGCGAAGTCGGCGGTCAGCGTGAACGTCTCGCCGGGGGTGAACTGACCGGGCTCGACCTGTGTGAAGGCACTGGTCCAGAAGTACAGGTAGATCGGGGTGCCGAGGTCGGTCACCGGCAGGGTGTACGTGTAGGTGCCCGGCCCGTACTCGAACAGCGTGTCCTGGAATCCCCCGGTGAACAGGTCGAACCAGTTGCCGCCCGGCTGCGTGGTGGCGTGGAAGTCGATCCGTCCGTCCGACCAGCCGCCCGGCGTGCTGTCGGCGGTCGACCCGGTGACGCGCCAGGTGAACGTCGCGCGCGCCGCCGCGGCCTCGGGGGTGAAGAACCGCGCCGTGGTCGTCGTGCCCTGGCCAGCGACCACGTAGTAGGCATGATCGGACTGCGGGTTGGCGACGGTCATCGTCGCGAAGCTTCGCGCGGCGTAGTAACCGCTGTAGGCGCTCCAGCCCTCGTAGCTCATCGAGGCACCGTCGGCCTGCTGCGAGCCGGCCACGCGCACGAGCGTGTCGGGAGCGAAGTTGCTCTGGTAGTCGTCGATGCTGAAGTCTTCGGGCGCGAAGTTGAAGTCGCCGTCGCGCGAGATGCCCCCGAACGCATAGCCGCGGTAGTAGGGCGCGACCGTCGGATCCTGCGCCAGCACGGGGGCCGACAGCGGCAGGCCGCCGATCAGTACCGCCAAGGCAGCCATCGAGGGCAGTGACCAGACGCGACGCTTCATGACGACCTCCGTGGGCAGCGACGACCTGAGGCCAGTCTATTGGGCGAGCGCCCGATTGACCACCGCGAGGGCCCCCGCGATCGCGGGGATCGGGCGCGACGGGCTGCTCACTCCGCCCACGCACCGGGAACGCGGCGGCGCATGCCCGGGCCCGCCGCGAAGCCGCCGCAACGTCGCCCACAATCGCGGGCAGGTCATCCGACTGCCGGTGGCCGCGCGTCCGTCGGTGCGGTTGCGCGATCGAGGCACGAGCCCGAGCACCCACTCCGTGACGTCCCGTATCGCGCTGCGACCCCTCACCGCCGCCGACGGCGATGCCTTCGTCGCCGCCTCACTCGCGAGCCGTCG
>JALORQ010000237.1 GCA_025458805.1 Rubrivivax sp. | reverse complement strand
CGCCCCCGGCGCTCTGCACGCCGCGGACGACGACCCTGCATCCCGAACCGCGCATCACCCGCTACCTGCGCTGGCTCGCGGCCATGCGCGGGTTGCGGTTCGACGCCTACGACGACCTCTGGCGCTGGTCGGTCGACGATCTCGACGGCTTCTGGTCGTCCATCTGGCAGTTCTTCGACGTCGAGCACGACGCCCCGTTCGGGTGCGTGCTCGCCGATCGCCGGATGCCCGGGGCGCGCTGGTTTCCCGGGGCGACGGTCAACTTCGCGCGCCAGACGTTGCGCCACGCCGACGAGGCCCACGCCGCCGGGCACCCCGCGATCGTGTTCCTGAACGAGCGACTGTCGGCGCCCGCGTCCGTGCCGTGGCCGGTGCTCAGGCAGCAGGTGCGCAGCTTCGCGGCGGCGCTGAGGGCCCATGGCGTCCGGCCCGGCGACCGCGTGGCCGCCTACCTGCCGAACGTGCCGCAGGCGGTCGTGGCCTTCCTGGGCTGTGCCAGCGTCGGCGCGGTCTGGTCGGTGTGCTCGCCGGACATGGGGCCGGTCGCCGTGCTCGACCGTTTCAGGCAGATCGCGCCGCGCGTGCTGGTGGCGGTCGATGGCCAGCGCTGGGGCGGCGTCGCCCACGACCGCCGCGGCGTCGTCCACGAGGTGCTGGCCGGGCTGCCGAGCGTCGAGCACGTCGTCGTGCTCGCCGACCTCGACGCGTCGATCGACGAGCAGGCGTTCGCGGACGACGGCCGCCGCGCGCATCGCTTCGAGGACTGGGTCGCCCGCGAGGACGGTCCCGAGCCCGCCTGGCTGCCATTCGATCATCCGCTGTGGATCGTCTATTCCAGCGGCACCACCGGCCTACCCAAGCCCATCGTGCACGGCCACGGCGGCGTGATGCTCGAGATGCTCAAGGGCGCGGTCCTGCACAACGACCTCGGGCCGAGCGCCGAGACGGGCGACCGCTTCCACTGGTTCAGCACGACCGGCTGGATCATGTGGAACGCGCAGGTCGGCGCGCTGCTCGGCGGCACCACGATCTGCCTGTACGACGGCAACCCCGGGGGCCCGCACGGCGCGCCCGACTGGGGCGTTCTGTGGCGCTTCGCGAGTGCCGCACGGGTCACCTTCTTCGGCGCCGGCGCGGCCTTCTACGCCTCGTGCCTGAAGGCGGGCGTCGAGCCGATGCGCGAGGCCGACCTGTCGCGGCTTCGCGCGGTCGGCTCGACCGGCTCGCCGCTGTCGGTCGACGGCTACCGGTGGATCCGCGATCGCCTCCCGCGAGTCGGTGGCGACCCGATCTGGATCGCGTCGATCAGCGGCGGCACCGACTTCGCCGGCGCCTTCGTCGGCGGCCTGCGCACGCTGCCGCTGCACGAGGGCGAGATGCAGTGCCGCTGCCTCGGCGCGGCGGTCCACGCATTCGGCGAGCCCGACGCACAGGGGATCGGCCGGCCGCTGCTCGACGAGGTCGGCGAGCTCGTGTGCACCGAGCCGATGCCCTCGATGCCGCTCTTCCTCTGGGGCGACGACGACGGGCGGCGCTACCACGAGAGCTACTTCGACATGTACCGCCACCCCGACGGCCGCGTCATCTGGCGGCACGGCGACTGGATCCGGCTCGTGCCGCGCGAAGGCGCCCTCGGCGCGGTGATCTACGGGCGCAGCGACGCCACCATCAACCGCCACGGCGTGCGCATGGGCACCGCCGAGCTCTACCGTGCCGTCGAGGCCGAGCCCGAGGTGCTCGACAGCCTGGCGGTCGACATCGAGCACCTCGGACGCCCGAGCTTCATGGCGCTCTTCGTCGTGCTGCCCGAGGGCCGCACGCTCGATGCCGGCCTCGAGGGCCGCCTGCGCGCGGCGATCCGGCAAGCGCTGTCGCCGCGCCACGTCCCCGACGAGATCGTGCAGGCACCCGCGGTGCCGCGCACGCTGTCAGGCAAGAAGATGGAGCTGCCGGTGAAGAAGCTGCTGCTGGGCGCCGCGCCCGACAGCGTCTTCAAGCGCGACGCGATGGCCCACGCGGGCTGCGTTGACTGGTACATCGACTATGCGCGGCGTCACGCCGCCGCGCTGGAGCCGCGCACATGACCCCCGACGACCGCGAGGTGCTCTCGCCCACGAGCTACATCCGCTCGCACATCCGCACCGTGCCGGACTGGCCGGCGGCCGGCGTGATGTTCCGCGACATCACGCCGCTGCTGGCCAACCCGCGGGTTTTCCGCGTGCTGATCGACCAGTTCGTGCACCGCTACTTCGACGTGCGCCCGGCGGCGATTGCCGGGCTCGACGCGCGCGGCTTCATCATCGGCTCGGTGGTGGCCTACGAGCTCAACGTCGGCTTCGTGCCGATCCGCAAGAAGGGCAAGCTGCCGTTCACGACGGTCGAGGAGACCTACGAGCTGGAGTACGGCTCGGCCACCGTCGAGATGCACGTCGATGCGGTGCGGCCCGGGGACCGCGTCGTGCTGATCGACGACCTGATCGCCACCGGAGGCACGATGATGGCGGGCAAGAAGCTGCTCGACCGCCTGGGCGCGGAGGTCATCGAGGGCGCCGCCATCGTCGACCTGCCCGAGCTCGGCGGGTCGCGCAAGCTGCGCGATGGCGGGCTGCCCCTGTTCACGCTCGTCGACTTCGACGGGCACTGAGGCGGGGCGAGGGCGCCGGCCGCGTCTGTCTCCGGCGCGGGCGCGGCACGAGGCGGCAGCGGCCTCACTTGCCGATGCAGAAGCGCGAGAAGATGGCGCCGAGCAGGTCCTCGGCACCGAACTCGCCGGTGATGGCTCCCAGCGCCTCGTGAGCGAGGCGAAGCTCCTCGGCCAGCAGCTCCAGCGCGGCATCGCCCTGCAGCGCCAGCCGGCGCGCCTCGTCGACGTGCCCCGACGCGGCACGCAGCGCCTGCTGGTGGCGCTCGCGGGCGATGAACATCCCTTCCGGCACCACCTGCCAGCCCACCACGGACAGCAATCGCCGGCGCAGCGTCTCGATGCCATCGCCGGTCCGTGCGGAGATCGCCACTTCGCCAAGCGGCAGCGCGGCGGCGCGCTCCGGCGCGGCATCGGCCTTGTTGTGCACGTCGACGCACGGCACCGCGGCCGGCAGGCGGGCGCGGATCGCCCCGTCGGCGGCCTCGTGCGCCGGCTCCCCGGCGCGCGAGAGGTCGTGCACGAAGAGCACCGCGTCGGCATCCGCGATCGCCTCCCAGCTGCGGCCGATGCCGATGCGCTCGACCTCGTCGGCCGCCTGCTCGTCGGGCCGGAGCCCGGCCGTGTCGACGACGTGCAGCGGCACGCCCTCGACCTGGATCGAGCCGGCAATGCGGTCGCGCGTCGTGCCGGGGATGGGCGTCACGATCGCCAGCTCGGCGCCGGCCAGCGC
>JALORQ010000236.1 GCA_025458805.1 Rubrivivax sp. | reverse complement strand
TGCTCGCGCCGCCGCACACGGTGTTGAAGACCTCGAGCGGCAAGGTGCGCCGCTCGGCCGCGTGGCGCCGATCGACGCCATCGACCGCGAGACTTTCGCGCGCGAGCGCCGCGCGGTGCCGGCGCGGCCCGGCGACGCGACGGCGCTGCGCTTCGTCGGCTGCGGCCGGCCACTGGCCGGGCACGACGTACGCCTCGTCGACGCCGACGGCCGCGTCGTCGGCGAGCGCGTCGAGGGCCGGCTGGAGTTCCGCGGCCCGTCGGCGACGCGCGGCTACTGGCGCAATGCCGAGCAGACGGCGCGCTTGTACGACGACGGCTGGCTCGACAGCGGCGACCGCGCCTATCTCGCCGACGGCGACGTCTACCTCACCGGCCGCGTCAAGGACATCGTGATCCGCGGCGGGCGCAACCTCTATCCGCAGGAGATCGAGGAAGCGGTCGGCGCCGTCGAAGGCGTGCGCAAGGGCTGCGTCGCCGTGTTCGGCAGCGCCGACGCGGCGAGCGGCACCGAAAGGCTCGTCGTGCTCGCCGAGGTGCCGGCGCCGCGGCTGCGCGACGCCGCGGAGCTGGCGGCGCTGCACGACGCCGTCGGGCGCGCGGTGGTCGGCGCGATCGGCGAGCCGGCCGACGACATCGTGCTCGCGCCGCCGCACACGGTGTTGAAGACCTCGAGCGGCAAGGTGCGCCGCTCGGCCTGCCGCGAGCGCTACGAGCGCGGCGAGGTCGGCGCGCGCGAGGCGAGCGCGCGCGCGCAGGTGCTGCGGCTCGCGCGCGCGGCGTTCGCCTTGCGCCTGCGCTCGGCCGCGCAGGCGATCGGCCGCGCCGCGTTCGGGCTGTGGGCGGGCGGGCTGTTCTGGCTGCTCGCGCCGACGTTCTGGGCGCTCACGGTAGCGATGCCGACGCCGGCACTCGCGTGGCGCGTCGCGCGCGTCGGCGCGCGAGCGCTGCTGCGTGGCGCCGGCGTGCCGCTCGCGGTACGCGGGCTCGAGCACCTGCCGCCGGCCGGGCGCGCCGCAGTGCTGGTGAGCAACCACGCGAGCTACCTCGACGGCCTCGTGCTCGTCGCCGCGCTGCCGCGGCCGTGCGCCTTCGTCGCGAAGCACGAACTCGCCGGCCAGTTCGTCGCCGGCACGTTCCTGCGCCGGCTCGGCGCGCTGTTCGTCGAGCGCGTCGATCGTCGGCGCAGCGTCGAGGACGCGCAGCAGCTCGCCGCTGCCGTGCGCGACGGCCGGTCGGTGCTCGTGTTCGCCGAAGGCACCTTCGGCCCCGAGCCGGGCGTGCTGCCGTTCCACCTCGGCGCGTTCATGGCCGCGGTCGACACCGGCGCACCGGTGGTGCCGCTCGTGCTGCGCGGCACGCGCGAGGTGCTGTCGTTCCCGCACTGGTGGCCGCGGCGCGCGGCGCTTGCCGTCGAGGTGGCGCCGCCGCTCGCGGTGCCGCCCGCGGCGGATGGCTTCGCCGCCGCGGTACAGCTGCGCGACGCGGCGCGCGCGTGGATCGTGCGGCGATTCGACGCGGGCGACACCTGACGCGGCCGCCGGGCGCAGGCGCTGCGTCGCTCGACCCTGCAAGGCCCGTCGACGATGCGCAGGCGGGAGTCCTGGACCCCGACCCGACGGTCAGGCTTTCCGGGGCCTGCCCGACGCCCGGGCGGGGCTCGTTCGAGCTTGGCGTCGACAAAGCGGTCGTTCGTGACCTACCGCGTCAAGTCCCAGGCGCTCGAGACTGGCCGCGACCGCCTGCGGCCGAGCGCGACCCGATGGCCTCCCTCCGGAGGCACGCCGTCCAGCATCGGTCGCAAGCCTACGAGCCTGGGGATGACCCGACGGCTGCCACCATCGAGGGCCGGCCCGACTCGGCGCGGCCGAGGTTGAACACCGCCACCGCCTGAGCCAGCCTGTCGGCCTGCTGCCGCAGGCTCTCGGCCGCCGTCGCACTCTGCTCGACGAGAGCGGCGTTCTGCTGCGTGGTCCGGTCGAGCTGCGTGACGGCCTGGCTCACCTGTCCGATGCCGCTGCTCTGCTCCTGCGTCGCACCGGAGATCTCGCCGATCAGGTCCGTCACCCGCTTCACCTGCGCGACGATCTCGCTCATGGTGGCACCCGCATCGTCGACCAGACGGCTGCCGGCGTCGACCCTTTCCACGCTCTGGCCGATGAGCGACCTGATCTCGCGTGCCGCCTCGGCACTGCGCCCCGCGAGGCTGCGCACCTCGCCAGCGACGACGGCGAATCCTCGCCCCTGCTCGCCGGCCCGCGCCGCCTCGACCGCCGCGTTCAGCGCCAGGATGTTGGTCTGAAACGCGATGCCGTCGATCACGCCGATGATCTCGGCGATCCTGCGGCTGCTGGCAGTGATCTCGTTCATCGTCGTCACCACCTCGCGGACCACGGCGCCGCCGCGCTCGGCCACCTGGGATGCCGAGGCAGCCAGCGCGCTGGCCTGCCGGGCCGCGTCCGCATTGCTGGTCACCGAGCCCGTCATCTGCTCCATGCTCGCGGCCGTCTGCTGCAGGCTGCTGGCCTGCTGCTCGGTGCGGCTCGACAGATCGGCGTTGCCCTGCGCGATCTCGTGGCTGGCACGGCCCACCGATTCGACACCGCTGTGGATCTGGCCGATCATCCGCGCCAGCGTCTGGCGCATGTCCTCGACCGCGGCCATCGCGCTGTCGCGGTCGCCGGCTCGCACGGGCACCGGTGTGGCCAGGTCGCCGGCGGCGACGCGTCTCACGGCATCGCGCGCCTGGAAAGGCTCTCCACCCAGCTCGCGTCGCAGGCCACGCAGGAACACCAGGCCCGCGCCGACGGTCCCGCCCAGCAAGGCGAGGCCGACCACCGCCATGCTGACGAGCAAGCTTTGCGCGAGAGCGCTGGTCTCCCTGGCGCGATCCTGAAGCAGCTCGTTCTGCCACTGCAGCTGATGATCGACAGCCGCCAGCAGCCGGTTGCGTGCCGGCACCGCCTCGTCGAGCAGCATCTCGAACGCCGGGCCGGATTCACCCGCCAGGAGCAGCGGCGCCATCTTGGTCACCACCGCATCGAAGTCGGTCACTGCCGCCTCGACTTTCGTGAAGCGGTTCGTTCCCTCCTGACTCGTGATGGCCTTCTCGAACGCGTCCAGGTCGTTGCCAACCTTCTGCCGGAGTGCAACGATGAGGTCGACGGTCTTCTGCCTGTCCGCCGGGGTCTCGACGAGCATGGCGTGGCGAGCTTCCAACGACATGCGCAGCACGTTGAAGCGTATGTCGTTGACGCGCTGGACCTGCGGCACCGTCCGCTCGGCCGTCGTCGCCGCCAGGTTCTCGATGTCGTCGACGCGGAACCAGGCCAGCGCCGTGATCACCGCCATGCCTGCCCCCATGATCGCCAGGAGCCAGCCCAACTTCCTCGCCGTGGTCGAT
>JALORQ010000235.1 GCA_025458805.1 Rubrivivax sp. | reverse complement strand
CGAGCACCGTCACTTCGGCGAGTTTCGCGTGCCGGGGCTCAGGCAGCTCGCCGCGACCGCGCCGTACATGCACGACGGCAGCCTCGCGACGATCGAGGCGGTCGTCCAGCACTACTCGGCGCTCGACGAGGAGCGGCTGCATGCCGACGGCGAGCGCATCCTGCGCCGCCTTGACCTGAGCGCGCAGGAGGCGTCGGACCTCGCGGCCTTTCTGCGGTCGCTGTCGGCGCCGGCCGCTCAGTCGCGCGGCGGCGCCGGCCGGTCGTCGTCGCCGGCCTCCGCGGGCGGCGCGGCCGGCACCCGGTAGTCCTCGTTCGCCCAGGCGCCGAGGTCGATGCCGCGGCAGCGTGCGCTGCAGAACGGCCGCCACCGGTTGCGCTCGGCGTACACCGCGGGCTGCCGGCAGGTCGGACAGGGGACGACGCGTTCGACGTTCGGGGCCGGCATGTGCCGCGCGCGGTCAGGGGCAGAGCGTCAGCTCGAACTCGGTGTCGGTGGCGGCGGGGCGCATCCGCCCTTCGGCGTCGGCCTGCATGAAGCGGACCGACACCATCAGGCGATGGCCGCTGATCTCGGGCACCAGCACGCCGCGATCCTCGAAGCGCAGGCGCAGCAGCTGGTAGGTGCGCCCCTGCGGCAGGCTCTGCTGGAACTGGCCGCCGGGCGCCACCATGCGCTGGGCGGTGCCGCTCTCGCGCAGCAGCCCCATCAGGACCTGCAGCGCCTCGGCCATCGGCGCCAGCGTCTGCATCCACCGTTCGAGGTCGGCGCGCCGTGCTGCCGGGGTCCGCTGCTGCCACGCGTAGTACGAGGGCAGGTCGAATTCGCAGGTGCCGCCGGGGATGCCGATGCGGCTGCGCACGGCCATCAGCCACTCGTCGGTGGCCAGCGCCTGCCCCGCCTTGCCCGGCAGCGCGTGCAAGGCATCGAAGGCGTGGTCGATGCGCCCGACGGCGCGATCCAGCACCTCCGCCGAGATGCCCGGGTGGCCCCGGAAGCCCGCCAGCTGGCCGCGGTGGCGGTCGAGCTCCTTGAGCAGGTCGGACTTCAGGTCGGCGCGTGCCGCGACGTCCATGATCTCGAACACGGTGACCAGCGCGAAGTGGTGGTCGACCGGCGCGTCGCGCGGCACGAGCTGGCCGAGGCGGTCGAACAGGTGCTCGAGCCGCAGCATCGTGCGGATGCCCTCGTGGAGCGGGTATTCGTAGAGGATCAAGACGCGCCCGGGCTCAACCCTCGGGATTGTTCCACAGCGCCCACAGCGCGCCGACCTCGGCGGCCAGCTGCGCGGGGCTGATGCCGTCGTTGTGGATCACCGCGTCGGCGATCGAGCGCCGCGCCGCGCGCGACGCCTGCTGCGCGATGACGCGGCGCACCGCGTCGGGCTCCCAGCCCGAGCGCGCGACGACACGGGCCACCTGCACGTCCTCGGGGCAGTCGACGACGAGCACGCGGTCGACGCGCGACCGCCAGCGCCCGGACTCGGCCAGCAGCGGCACGTCGTAGACGACGAGGCGCTCGCCCGCCCGGGCCGCCTCCTGCGCGGCGCGGGCGCCGATCAGCGGATGCAGCACCGCCTCGAGGCGGCGTCGCGACGCCATGTCGCCGAAGGCCAGCGCGCGCATGCGCGGCCGGTCGAGCGCGCCCGCGGCGTCGAGGATGTCGGCGCCGAACTCGTCGGCCAGTGCCGGAATCGCCGCCCCGCCCGGCGCGGTCAGCTCGCGCGCAATGGCGTCGGTGTCGACCAGCCAGGCGCCGTGCCCGACGAGCAGCCGCGCGACCGTGCTCTTTCCGCTGCCGATGCCGCCGGTGAGCCCGATCGAGCGCACCGGCCGGCCGGCGCTCAGGCCCAGCCCATCCACCCGAGCACGCGCGGCAGGCCGACCAGCATCACCGCCAGCCCGCCGCCCGCGAGGAAGGGGCCGAACGGTACGAAGCGGCCTTCGCGCAGCGCCCCGCCCGCCTTCATCGCCAGGCCGACGACCGCGCCCAGCACCGACGCGAAGAGCACGATCGGCAGGATCGCGGCAGCCCCCAACCACGCGCCGAGGGCAGCCAGCAGCTTGAAGTCGCCGAAGCCCATGCCCTCCTTGCCGGTGACGAGCTTGAAGAGCCAGTACACCGACCACAGCGACAGGTAGCCGGCCGCGGCGCCGCCGACCGACGACGCGAGCGTGAGCCCGGGCAGCCAGCCCAGCGCCGCGGCAACCACCCCCGCCCACAGCAGCGGCAGCGTGAGCACGTCGGGCAGCACGGTGGTGTCCCAGTCGATGAGGGCCAGCGCGATGAGGACCGCGCCCGCCGCACACCATAGAAGCGCCGCCGGCTCGCCGCCGAACCGCCACGCGATGGCCGCGAACAGCAGCGCGGTCAGCAGCTCGACCGCAGGGTAGCGTGCCGGGATGCGCGTGCCGCAGGCCGAGCAGCGGCCTCGCAGCGCGAGCCAGCTCAGCACGGGGATGTTCTCGAACCAGCGGATGCGGTGGCCGCACGCCGGGCAGCGCGACCCCGGCCGCGCGAGCCCGAGCGGCTTGAGGCCGCGCAGCGTCTTGTCGAGGGCGCCGGCCGCGTGGTCGAGGCCGCCAGGGGCCTCGGCGTGGAAGACGCGGCGGAACGACTCGCGATCGGCCAGCTGCGCGGCGACGTCGGCCCACCACTGCCGCTCGAGCATCAGCGGCAGGCGGTGCACCACGACGTTGAGGAAGCTGCCGATCGCCAGCCCGAGCAGCGCCAGCGCCCACGGGCTGAGCAGCGGCTCGAGCGGCGGCAACGCCGCGAGCAGGTCGTCCATCGCGCGGTCAGACGACCGAGCCGAGCTTGAAGATCGGCAGGTACATCGAGACGACGATGCCGCCGATCAGCACGCCGAGGATGACGATGATGAAGGGCTCCATCAGGCTGGACAGGCCCTTGACCATCTCGTCGACCTCGTCCTCGTAGAACTCGGCGGCCTTGGCGAGCATGTGGTCGAGCGACCCGGACTCCTCGCCGATCGACGCCATCTGCAGCACCATCGTCGGGAAGACGCCGGCCGAGGTCATCGCGGTGGTCAGCGCGGTGCCGGTGGCGACCTCCGTCTGGATCTGCTCGGTGGCCTGCTGGTAGACGGCGTTGCCCGAGGCGCCGCCGACCGAGTCGAGCGCCTCGACCAGCGGCACGCCGGCCGCGAACATCGTCGACAGCGTGCGCGTCCACCGGGCGAGCACCGACTTGTTGATCAGGTCGCCGAACACCGGCAGCTTCAGCAGCAGCCGGTCCATGAAGACCTGCATCTTCTCCGAGCGCTTCCAGGCCTGCAGGAAGAAGTACATGCCGCCGAACAGGAAGCCGAAGATCGCCCACCAGTACGCGACGAAGAACTCCGACAACGCGATCACCGCCAGCGTCGGTGCCGGCAGGTCGGCGCCGA
>JALORQ010000234.1 GCA_025458805.1 Rubrivivax sp. | reverse complement strand
CAGCACGTACTGCTTGCGCATCTCCTCGACGAAGGTGTTCTTCGTCAGCATCGTCGTCACCGCGAAGCTGCCGATCACCAGGCAGGTCAGCGGCAGCGCGAGGTGCCAGAAGTAGTCGGCGATGCGCGCCGGCCACGACAGCTCGTCCCAGTTGTCGCTGGTCAGCCCGCGCAGCGGAAACCAGTCGAGGAAGGTGCCGCCCGCGAAGACCACGATGAGCAGGATGCCGAGCACGAAGCCGGGGATCGCGTAGCCGACGAGAACGAACAGCGTCGTCACGGTGTCGAAGCGTGAGCCCTCGCGCACCGCCTTCGCGATGCCCAGCGGGATGCTGATGAGGTAGCTGATCAGGAAGGTCCAGAGCCCGAGCGAGATCGACACCGGCAGCTTCTCCTTGATCAGCTCCCAGACGTCCTTGTTCTGCATGAAGCTGGTGCCGAGGTCGAAGCGCGCGTAGCTCGCCAGCATCTCGAAGTAGCGCACGTGCGCCGGCTTGTCGAAGCCGTAGAGCGCCTTCAGCTCCTCGAGGCGCTGCGCGTCGAGGTCGCGTCCGGCCTTGTACAGCCCGCTCTCGCCCGGGCCGGTGGCCGCCTCGGCGAGGATCTGCTCGACCGGCCCGCCGGGCACGAACTGCATCACGACGAAGGTGATCGTCAGCGCCCCGAGCAGCGTCGGGATCATCAGCAGCAGCCGCTTGACGACGTAGCCGAGCATCTCAGCGGCTCCACCGTGCAGCGCGAGATCCGCGAAGAGTCGACCGCTGCCGCCAAGCGGCCGCCGCGGATCCGGCTTCGCCGGGCCGCTGGCGGCGCCCCCTCGAGGGGGAGGCGCCGAAGGCGCTTCGGGGGTGGCTCATTTCCTCCACCAGCACCACAGCGGCCAGGGGCCGAACTCGCCGATGCCGCTGAAGTAGGTGTCGGCGTTGAAGTAGCGCGCCTGCACCTTCGGGATGCCGAAGCGGTTCCAGAACGACACCGGCTCGACGTTGAAGTACAGGTCGGGGATCTGGAAGCAGCTCCAGGTGACGATGCGGTCGAGCGCGCGGCAGGCGTCGCGCAGCTCGCGCAGCGTGCGCGCGCGGCCCGCGGCCTCGATCACCGCGTCGACGGCGCGGCTCTTCACGCCGCGCAGGTTGCCGCTGCCCGGCTGGTCGGCCGACTTCGACCCGAGCAGCGCCGACAGCGACGAGGCATCGGGCAGCGTGAAGTCACCCCCTGCGATGGCGACCATGTCGAAGTCGAAGGCCTGCAACCGGGTGCGGTAGAGCGCGAAGTCGACGACGCGCTCCTTCATCGTGATGCCCAGCCGCTTGAGCAGCGCCTGCCAGTCGAGCTCGCCGCCCTCGCGGGGCAGCAGGTACTCGAACTCGAACGGCTCGCCCTTCGCGTTGCGCAGCACGCCCTTGGCGTCGAGCGACCAGCCGGCCTCGCCGAGCAGGCGCCGCGCCTCGAGCAGGTTGCGCCGCAGCGCGCCCGGCGCGTCGTCGGTGCGCGGCGCGCGCCAGGGCGAACCGAAGACCTCGGGCGGCAGCTCGGCCCGGAACGGCTCCAGCAGCGCGAGCTCGCCCGGTGACGGCGGCCCCTCGGCGGCGAACTCGCTGTTGTTGAACAGGCTCTCGGCGCGCTTGAAGACGCCGGTCTTGTTGCGCGCCTCGAAGTCGAAGGTCAGCACCAGCGCGCGGCGCACGCGCAGGTCCTGGAAGAGCGGCCGGCGCAGGTTGATCACGTACGACTGCATCAGCTGCCCGAAGCCGGTGACGAACTCGCGCTTGACGATGCGGCCGTCGTCCCACTTCGCGCCCTTGTGCTGCCGCACCCACGAGCGCGCGCCGTATTCCTTGAACAGGTCGAACTCGCCGGCCTTGAAGGCCTCGCGCGCGACCGCGTTGTCGGCATAGTTGCGGTAGACGACGCGATCGAAGTTGAAGTGCCCGCGCCGCGGCGGCAGCGCCAAGGCCCATTCGTAGTGCGGGTTGCGCACGAACTCGATGCGGCGCGGCCGGTCGACCCTGCCGACGACGTACGGGCCGGCGGCGATCGGCGGCTCGTCGACGATCTGGTCGAGCGGCTTGCCGCCCCCCCAGGCGCGGCTGAACACCGGCATCGTGCCGGCCACGAAGACGAGGTCGCGCGTGCGCTCGCGCAGCACGAAGCGCACGGTGCGCGAGTCGACGGCCTCGCACGACGCGATGCCGGCCAGCGCGGTCTGGTACCCCGGCGCCGCGCCCTTGCCCGACAGCGCGAGGAAGCTGTGCCGCACGTCGGCCGGCGTCACCGGCGAGCCGTCGGAGAACCGCGCGTCGGCGCGCAGGCGGAAGGTCACGGCGGACAGGTCGTCCTCGACCAGAAAAGACTCGGCGAGCACCGCGTACATCGACGACGGCTCGTCCTGCGACAGCGTGCACAGCCCCTCGAACATCCAGATCAGCACCCCGGCCGGCGCATTGCCGCGCGTGGTGAACGGGTTGAACTTGTCGAAGCTGGTGCGCCGGTCCGGGTTGCGCAGCCGCAGCAGCCCGCCGCGCGGGGCCGCCGGGTCGACGTAACCGAAGTGCGTGAAGCCGGCGTCGTACTTCGGCACGCCGAACGACGCGAAGCCGTGGACCCAGCGGCCGGTCAGCGGCGGCGCATCGCCGGCACCCGCCGCGTCGTCGGCCGCGCCGGCCGACCACGCGGGCCGCGGCAGCATCCAGGGCAGCGCCGGCCACGCGGCGGCTCCGGCCAGCAGTCGACGGCGCCGCGTCGTCATCCGAGGCCCGCCGGCGGCCGTCGTGCAGGCCCGGACCTCGCCGGCCCCATGCGCGCCCACGCTGCGTCCGGACACGGTCGGACGGCAGGGCGGAGCGGGGCGAGGCGGTTCACGAGGGTCTCCGGTCCGCGTCGCGCGGGGCGCCACCGGCCGGAGGCCGGCGGCGGCGCGCAGGCGGCGCGGGACCGCATTGTGCGGGCGTGCACGCGACCTCGCGCGCCCGAGGGATCGGCGCCCCTAGCATCGCGGCCGCGACGCAGCTTCGCGGCGCACGGAGGACCGCCATGGCATGGGCCATCCTGTTCGTCGCCGGCCTGCTGGAAGTGGGCTGGGCGATCGGCCTCAAGTACACCGAGGGCTTCACCAAGCTGTGGCCCAGCATCGGGACGCTCGCGGCGATGACCGGCAGCATCCTGCTGCTCGGCTGGGCGATGAAGACGCTGCCGGTCGGCACCGCCTACGCGGTCTGGGTCGGCGTCGGCGCGGTCGGCACCGCGATCCTCGGCATCGTGCTGTTCGGCGAACCCGCGACCGCGGGGCGGCTGGTCAGCCTGGGGCTGATCGTGGCCGGGATCGTCGGGCTCAAGCTCGCGTCGGCGTGAGCCGCGATTCGGGGCACTATGGCACGCCGCGGTCGCGCCGATGGCCCCGGGGACGCATGGCGGGTCGCGTTGCTGGCTAGCATCTCGGGTGATGT
>JALORQ010000098.1 GCA_025458805.1 Rubrivivax sp. | reverse complement strand
GCGACGGGCGGTGCTCGCACACGTGGACGGGGGCTCGCTGGACGCGCGCGCGGTGTTCGATCTCGAGCTCGTGCTCGAGGAGCTGATGATGAACATCGTGATGCACGCTTGGCCCGACCCTGCGGGCCGGCGCATCGCGCTGGCCGCGAGGCGCGACGGCGACGCCGTCGAGTTGCGGCTCGAGGACGACGGCACGCCGTTCGATCCGGTGAGTGCGGCCGAGCGCCCGCGCGCCGCGACGCTCGACGAAGCCCGTCCGGGCGGGCTCGGGCTGCCGCTGCTGCGTCGCCGCGTGCGCGCGATGCACTACGAGCGCCGCGACGGCCTCAACCGGCTGACGCTGCGCGTGGGCGGCGCCTCGGCCGCCTGAGACGCGCCGGGCATCAGCCCGCGTCGACCTCGCGCGATGCGTCGAGCCTCGCACGGATCGTCGCCACCGCGTCCTGCCCGGGCGGCAGCAGGTTGGCGGTGCCGATCGTGTCTTCGGCACCGGTGCGGCGCAGCATCTCCCGCACCTCGGGCTTGACGTTGTACAGGTAGAGCGCGCCCCCGATCGCGCGCCGGCGCCGCGCCTCGGATTCGAGCAGGTGCGCGCCGGCGAGGTCGACGAAGTTGATGCCGCCGGCCAGCAGCAGCACGTGGCGCGCCTCGGGGTCGGCCTCGTCGATGGCCTGCAGCGACTCGGCGAGGTGGTTGACCGCGCCGAAGAAGATCGACCCGTTCAGCCGCACGACGACCAGCGGCACGCGTCCGGGCGGTGCCGGGTCGGCGTTGAAGCTGTGCGGCCAGCCGGTCTCGCGCGGATGCATGGCCAGCAGCGGCGGCCGCGAGGTGCGGTTCAGGTAGAGCATCAGCGACAGCAGCACGCCGATGTAGATCGCGAACTCGAGGTCCAGCGTCAGCGTCGCACCCAGCGTGGCCAGCAGCACGCCGGCCTCCTGCCGGCTGGCGTGCACGATCTCGCGCATCTGCCGCAGGTCGAACAGCCCCCAGGCGACGACGAAGAGTACGCCGGCCATCGCCGGCACCGGCAGCCAGGCGGCCAGCGGCGCGAGGAACAGCATGATGACCAGCAGGAACAGCGCCGAGAAGATCGCCGCCAGCGGCGTACGCGCGCCGGCGTCGTGGTTGAGGCCGCTGCGGTTGAAGCTGCCGCTCGACGCGTAGCCCGAGAAGAAGGCGCCGGCGATGTTCGACAGCCCCTGGCCGACGAACTCCTGGTTGCCGTCGATGCGCTGGTGCGTGCGCAGCGCGATCGCGCGCGAGATCGACACCGCCTCGGTCAGCGCCAGCAGCGCGACCGCGATCGCGATCGGCGTGAGCTGGTAGAGCGTCTCGGCGCGCAGGTCCGGGGCCGACAGCGGCGGCAGCCCGATCGCCAGTGCGCCGATGTGCGCGATGCGCCCGGCCGCGCCGGCCCAGGCCTCGAGCGCGGCCGCGCACAGGCTGCCTGCGAGCAGGCCGACGATCATGTGCGGCCAGCGCGGGCGCCAGCGCCGGCAGGCCAGGCTCGCGAGCACGGTCGTCGCGCCGACCGCGACCGCCCACGGGTCGATCGCCGTGATCTGCGCCGCGAAGCTCTGCACCACCTCGCGCAGCGAGGCGCCGCGCGGCACGTCGATGCCGAAGAAGTTCTTCACCTGGCTGGCCGCGATCAGCACCGCGGCGCCCGCGGTGAACCCCACCACCACCGTGTGCGAGACGAAGTTGACCAGCGTGCCCAGCCGCAGCAGCCCGAGCGCGAGCTGGAACAGCCCGATCAGCAGCGTCAGCGTGAGGACCATCGAGACGTAGGTGTCGCTGCCCGGCGGCGCGAGTGGCGCCATCGTCGCGTAGACGACGATCGAGATCGCCGTCGTCGGCCCCGAGACGAGGTGCCACGACGAGCCCCAAAGCGCGGCGACGATGGCCGGCAACATCGCCGCGTAGAGCCCGTACTCGGGCGGCATGCCCGCGATGGTCGCGAAGGCCACGCCCTGCGGCACCAGGATGAGCCCGCCGGTGAGCCCGGCCACGACGTCCGCGCGCAGCGTGCCGCGGTCGATCGCCGGCCACTGGCGCCAGGTCGGGCGCAGCGGGCGCAGCCACGCGGAAAGGGTCGAAAGGGGCAGGCTCACACGCGGGACTCGCGCAACTCCGGAACGTTGCGTTCCGGAAATCGAAACCTTAGCATGTCCCGAAGGGTGCCGAGTCCATGCCGTACGGGACGGCGGCGGCGTGCCCGGCGGCTTGCGCATGGATCAGGGTTTCGACTACGTCGTCGTGGGTGCCGGCTCGGCCGGCTGCGTGCTCGCCGGTCGGCTGAGCGAGGACCCGCGCTGCCGCGTGCTGCTGCTCGAGGCCGGGCCGCCGGACCGCTCGCCGTGGATCCACCTGCCGATCGGCTACGGCAAGACGATGTGGGACCCGAAGGTCAACTGGTGCTTCCACACCGACCCCGACCCGGGGATGAACGGCCGGCGCATCTACTGGCCGCGCGGCAAGACGCTTGGCGGGTCGAGCTCGATCAACGGCCTGATCTACATCCGCGGCCAGCGCGAGGACTTCGACCACTGGGCCGCGCTCGGCAACGCCGGCTGGGGCTGGGACGACGTGCTGCCGTACTTCGTGCGCGCCGAGGGCAACCAGCGCGGCGCCAGCGCGCTGCATGGCGGCGATGGGCCGCTCAAGGTGTCGGACATCGGCGCGCGGCACGAGCTGATCGAGGCCTTCATCGCCGGTGCCGGCGAGCTCGGCGTGCCGCGCACCGACGACTTCAACGGCGCGCGGCAGGAAGGCGCCGGCTACTACCAGCTCACGACGCACCGCGGCCTGCGCTGCAGCACCGCGGTGGCCTACCTGAAGCCGGCGCGCGGCCGCCCGAACCTGCGCATCGAGTGCGACGCGCAGGCCACCGGACTGATCGTCGAGGGCGGCCGCGCCGTCGGCGTTCGCTACCGCAGCGACGGCCGCGACCACGAGGTGCGCTGCCGCGGCGAGGTGCTGCTCGCCGCCGGCGCGCTGATGTCGCCGCAGCTGCTGCAGCTGTCGGGCATCGGCGACCCGGCGCTGCTGCAGCGGCACGGCATCGCGGTGCGCGTGCCGCTGCCCGGGGTCGGCGAGAACCTGCAGGACCACCTGCAGATCCGGCTGATCTTCGAGTGCACGAAGCCGATCACGACCAACGACGAGCTCAACTCCTGGCTCGGCCGCGTCAAGGTCGGGCTGCAGTGGCTGCTCGCGCGCAGCGGGCCGCTCGCCGTCGGCATCAACCAGGGCGGCTGCTTCATGCGCGTGCTGCCCGAGTCGGCCACGCCGGACATCCAGTTCCACGTCGCGACGCTGTCGGCCGACATGGCCGGCGGGCAGGTGCACCCATTCTCGGGCTTCACGCTGTCGGTGTGCCAGCTGCGGCCCTCGTCGCGCGGCCATGTGCGCATCCGCTCGGCCGACCCCCTCGAGCCGCCCGAGATGCAGCCGCTGTACCTGTCGACCGACCTCGACCGCCGCACTGCGGTGGCCGCGATGCGGGCGGCGCGCGCGGTGGCCGCGGCCCCCGCGATGCGCACGTACGTGCGGCGCGAGGTCAAGCCGGGCCCCGGCACCGACGGCGACGAGGCGCTGCTCGAGTTCTGCCGCGACCACGGCGCGACGATCTTCCACCCGAGCGGCACCTGCCGCATGGGCCGCGACGCGATGGCCGTCGTCGACGAGAGGCTGCGCGTGCACGGCGTGCAGGGGTTGCGCGTCGTCGACTGCTCGGTGATGCCGACGCTGGTCTCGGGCAACACCAACGCGGCCGCGGTGATGATCGCCGAGAAGGCGGTCGACCTGATCCGCGAGGACCGCCCGGCCGCCTGAGCGTCCTCGACCTACTTCTTCGCGGCAGGCTCGACCGAGATCGCGATCGCCTCCGTGTAGGTCGCCTGCACCTGGTCGCCGACCTTGATCAGCTGGTACTGCGAGAGGGCCGGCACGTGCAGGTCGACCGTCCGCTGCGGGCCGCGCAGCGTGACGGTCTGCGTCGCGTCGTGGGTCGCGACGACGTCGGCGACCACGGTGACCCGTCGCGCCGCCGCCGCGCCCGGCTGCGCGCCGGCTTCGGCGCGCCCGCCGGCGGTGGACTCCACGATCTCGCGCTTGGCGCCGCCGCCCTTCTTCAACTCGAGCGCGAGCGCCTGCATGAAGCCGACGACGACCTCGCTGCCGACCTGGATCTGGTCGAAGTTGCGCACTTCGGCCCCCGCGACGACCTGGAACTGCTTACCGTCGGCGCCCTTGAGCGTCAGGGTGCGGGACGACTTGTCGATCGCGCTGACGGTGGCGGAGACGCGAGCGGCACGCGCCATCTCGGCACGACCGGGCGCGGACGCGGCGCCGGCGACGCCCTCGGCTTTCAGGGTTTGTGCGATGGCGGGCGTCGACATGCACGCAGCCGCGACGAGGAGCAGAGGGATCAGCGATGACTTCATGGGGTTCCAGAGCGAGTCGTGAAGAGGACGGGCAGGACGGGCGCCTTTCGCCCGGCGCGGCCCGGCAAGGTATGGAGCCTGCAGGCCGGCCCGCGAGCATAGCCCCTTCTGCCTCGGAGCCCGGGTCGAAGCGGTCCACCGGAGCGCCCCCGCGGGCGGCCTTCGCGCAGTGCGCCCCGTCCGGGCCTCAGCGGGTCGGAACTCCCGCGCCGTCGGGCTTGAACTGGGTCAGATCGTCGATGAGTCGCTGGATGTTCGCGCGGATCGCACCTTCGTTGGCCAGCTTCAGACGCTCCATCCCGAGCAGCGCGGCGCCCAAGGTCGCGGTGTACGGCGTCGTCAGGGTCTTCGCATAGGCCGACTTGCCCGTGGCCCGCTCGACGAGGGTGTACTCGACGACCGCGGTGACGGTCATGTCGAAGCCGAGCAGCGGCTGCTCGAGCTTCATCAGGTGCGCCGTCAGGGTGTACGGGCTGCCCTGCCGGTTGTTCGACAGCAGTCCGGCGCCGGCGAGCGAGGCCTCGAGCGCGCGCTCGAAGTCGCTGCTGGAGACCTTCGACACCCACATCGGATTCGTCTCCTGGCCCCCGGTCACCTCCTTGACGGCAACGGCCCCCTTCAGCGCCGAGGATTCGGCCGCCACGCGCGCCGGCAGCGCCGTGTCGACCTGCATGCGCTCGATGCGCGCCGGGGTGGCGCAGCCGGCGAGCACGGCGACGGCGAGGATCAGGACGCGCAGGGGCAGGGTGGGCATGGACACCTCGACGACGGGACCGACCTTGGAAACCGCATGGCGGCCGTGCAGGCCGTCACTGCGGTGACGACGCCGCCGACGCCGGCGACGACGCAGCATCGGCAGCCGCGGCGGCGGCGAATCCGGGGCACTTCTTCAGGATCGCGGCCATCTGCACGGCGTCGTACTCGCCGCGCAGGCGGGCGTACTCGGCCTCCTGCTCCTTGGTGCCGCCCAGTGCGAACAGCGCCGGCCAGAACAGGATCAGCCCGACGCCGGTGAGGATCTGGTCGTTCTTGGCCGCCTCGTCCAGACGGCCGCCCAACTGCAGCACCCGCTGCTGGATGCGCTGCGCCTCCCGGGCGAGCTGCTCGCAGTCGTAGGGTTGGTACTGCATCGGGGAGACGTAGCTGGGCGCGATGTCCTTGGAGGAGGTCGCACACCCGGCCACTGCCATCGCGACGACGAGACCGGCCACACCCGCACGGCGCGCTGCTGCCCGCGCCCTCGACGTCGTCTGCATCGCTTCCTCCTCGTCGGGTCCGCCGTGTTTCCCGGCATCCGGGCGCCGCATCGGGGATGTCGCCCACGCGAAGGCTAAACCTCGCGACCGCGCGGGCGTTGACGCACCGCAAGCATCGCTGGCGCGGTGGCTCTTCGGTGAAGGCGCGCCGTGACCGCTGGCAGCGCCGGCCGTCGGGGCCGGTCCGCGGCCGCCCGGCGTCGGCTGCGCGACCCGGGAGTCGCGACGCGCCCGGGGTCCTCAGCCCGTGACCAGCTCCGCCAGTCGCAGTCGCTGCACCTTGCCAGACGGCCCGCGCGGCAGCTCCGCGACGAAGCGGATGTGGCGCGGCGCCTTGTAGCGCCCGAGCACCTCGACCGCGAAGGTGCGCAGCTCGTCCTCGCTGCAGCCGGCGCCGTCGCGCAGCACGACGCAGGCCAGGATCTCCTGCCCGTAATGGCGGTCCGGCACGCCGACGGCTGCCGCGTCCAGCACCGCCGGGTGCTTGAGCAGCGCCTCGTCGATCTCGCGCGGCGCGATGTTCTCGCCGCCCTTGATGATCAGCTCCTTGATGCGCCCGGTGACGAAGAAGAAGCCGTCGGCATCGCGGTGGCCGAGGTCGCCGGTGCGCAGCCAGCCGTCGGGGGTGAAGGCGGCGGCGGTCGCTTCCGGGTTCTTGTAGTAGCCCTTCATCACGTTCGGGCCGCGGATCACGATCTCGCCCGTGCTGCCGTCGGGCAGCGGCTGCAGTGCGGCGTCGACGATGCGCGCCTCGCAGCCCGACGCGCGTCCCACCGCGCCGGGCTTGCGCCGCGCGGGGTCGAGCGGGTTCGAGAAGCTCGGCGCGACGGTCTCGGTGAGCCCCATGGTCTCGATCACGCCGATGCCGAAGCGGCGCTCGAACGCATGCAGGTGTTCGGGCGGCAGCGCCGCGCTCGCCGAGCGGCAGAAGCGGATGTGCGACAGGTCGGCCTCGGGCCGCGGCGCGTCGAGCAGTACCGAGACGATGGTCGGGACCACGTTGAGCCAGGTGCAGCGCGCGCCCAGCGCCTGGTCCCAGAAGCGCGCGGCCGAGAAGCGCGGCGCCATCGCGACGCTGCCGCCGCCGGCCAGCGGCGCGAGCATCGTCACCGCGAAGGCGTTGATGTGGTAGAGCGGCAGCACGCCGAGCACGCGGTCGGCGGGCGTCAGGGCGTGCTCGGCGACGATCGACTGCGCATTGGCGACCAGGTTGGCCTGCGTGAGCATCACGCCCTTGGGGCGGCCGGTGGTGCCCGAGGTGTACATCAGCAGCGCGACGTCGCCCGGCGCCGTCGGAGGCGGCACGAGCGCGGCGTCGGCATCGTCCTCGTCGTCGAGCCGCAGCGCGTCCGGGTCGGCGACCGCGACGCGGCAGCTCAGCCCGGCGGCGAGCGTGCGCACGCGGTCGGCCCAGTCGGGTGCGGCAACGACCAGCGTGCAGTCGCTGTGCTCGAGCACGTAGCGCATCGCGTCGGGCTGCGACAGCAGGTTGACCGGGTTGACGCAGCGGCCGCCCGCCATCGCTCCGAGCAGAAGCCGCAGCGTCATCGGCCCGTTGGGCATCACCAGCGACACCGTGTCGCCCGGCGCCGCGCCGTGCCGGGCCAGCCAGCCGGCCAGTCGCCGGCTGCCGGCCGCCAGTTCGCGATAGGTGAGCGCGGCGCCGGTCTCCGTGGCCAGCGCATAGGCGGCGTCGGGCCGCGCCGCGGCCTGCGCCTCGATCAGCTCGCGCACCGTGGTCGCCTTCATGCGCGCCCGTACTTGCCGAAGAACGTGCCGAAGATCTCGTCCTCGGTCGGCACGCGCTCCGGGATCGGCCGTGCGATGCGCGTGACGTTGAGGTAGTGCCGCACGTTCATGTTGTCCGAGAAGTTGTTTCGGCCCCAGGTGCCGCAGCCCATCGACAGCGAGAAGGGCAGCCCGTTGTCGAAGCTGCCGCCGGTGGCGATGGCGTGTGCCTGGTTGACGATGACGCGCGAGACCGGCAGCGTGAGCCCGAGCCGCAACGCGCGCTCGGGCCTTTCGCTGTGCAGCCCCACCGAGTGGCCGGCGCCCTGGTGCGCGTAGATGCGGCGCACGGTCTCGACCGCGGCGTCGAAGTCGGGCACGGTGTAGAGGGTCAGCACCGGGCTCAGCTTCTCGCCCGAGAACGGGTGGTCGGGGCCGAAGCCGTCCTCGTCGACGATCAGCACGCTCGGGTCGGCGGCGGCGATCCCGGGCCAGCCGGCGCGCTCGGCGATGGTGCGCGCCGACTGCCCGATGACCGCGGGCGACAGATGGCCGTCGGGCCACATCAGCCGTTGCAGCGCGGCCTTGTGCGCGGCGTCGAGCAGGCGGCCGCCGCGCCGCGCCAGCGCGGCCAGCACCGCGTCGCGCATCGCCGCGACGACGACCAGGCTGTTCTCCGACGAGCAGCTCGTCGCGTGGTCGAAGGTCTTGGACTGCAGAAGCAGCGTCATCGCGCGCTCGGCGTCGGCGGTCTCGTCGACGATGCTGGCGACGTTGCCCGCACCGACGCCGAAGGCCGGCGTGCCGCAGGTGTAGGCGGCGCGCACGTTGGCCTGCGAACCGGTGGCGACGACGAGATCGCACTGCCTCATCAGCTCGGCGGTGGACGCCTTGCCGACCGGCGCCGGCAGCACCTGCACCAGGTCGCGCGGCGCGCCGATGCGGTCGAACTGCGCGTGGATGAAGCCGACCAGCCGTGCCGCCGTGCTCCAGCCCTTGGGCGACGGCGCGACGACGACCGCGTTGCGCGCCTTGATCGCGTTGATGATCTTGTTGGCCGGCGTCGCCGCCGGGTTGGTCGACGGGGTCACCGCGCACACGACGCCGACCGGCCGCGCAATCTCGACGATGCCGCGCTCGGGCCACTCGGCGATCACGCCGACGGTCTTCGCGCCCTGCAGGTCGCGCAGCAGGCCGAGCGTCTTGCGGTGGTTCTTGCGCACCTTGTCCTCGACGCGGCCGATGCCGGTGTCGGCCACGGCCAGCTCGGCCAGCTCGCGGTTGCGGCCGGGCTCGAGAATGGCCCACCCGGCGGCGGCGACCAGCTCGTCGATGCGCGCCTGGTCGTAGCCGTCGGCGATGCGCTGCGCCGCGCGGGCGCGCGCGACCAGGGCGGCGACGGTCTCGCGGGCCGCCGCGGCGGTGTCGTGTTGCGGGTCCACCGCTTCAGTCCGCCTTGATGTTGGCGTCCTTCGCCAGCTTGGCCCACTTGGCCAGCTCGGCGGTCACCGTGCGGCCGAGCTGCTCGGGCGTGCCGCCGACCGCCTCGCTGCCCTGCTGCAGCAGTTTCTCGCGCACCGACGGGTCGGCAACGGTCTGGTTGAGCACGTCGTTGAGGCGCTGGATCACCGGGCGCGGCGTGCCGGCCGGCACGAACATCGCGTACCACGAGTCGACCTCGAAGTCGGCGACGCCCGACTCCTGAACCGTGGGGACGTCCGGGAAGGCGGCGCTGCGCTTGACGGTCGAGACCGCGATCGGCTTGAGCTTGCCGTTCTTCACGTGCTGCGCCGCGGCCGGGATCGAGACCCACAGCAGCGGCACCTGGCCGCCGATGGTGTCGGTGACCGCCGGCCCGCCACCCTTGTACGGGATGTGGGTGATCTGCACTCCTGTGCGCAGGTTGAACAGCTCGCCGGCGAGGTGGCTCGGCGAGCCGTTGCCCACCGACGCGAACTGCAGCTGCCCCGGCTTGCCCTTGGCGGCCGCGATCAGTTCGGGGACGGTGTTGATCGGCACCGACGGGTTGGCGACCAGGATCTGCGGCAGCGACGCGACGATGCCGACCGGTTCGAAGTCCTTCGCGGTGTCGAACGGCAGCTTCGCGAAGATGGCCGGGTTGATGGTGTGCGAGCTGAGCGTGAACAGCACCGTGTAGCCGTCGGCAGGCGACTTGGCGACGACGTCGGTGCCGAGCGATCCGCCGCCTCCCCCGCGGTTGTCGATGACGATGCTCTGGCCCAGCAGCTCCTGCATCTTGGGCTGGACGATGCGCGCGATGACGTCGGTCCCGCCGCCGGGCGGGAACGGGACGACGAAGCGCACCGGCTTGGTCGGCCAGGCGGCGCTCTGCGACAGCGCCGGCGCGGCGGCGGCGAAAGGCAGCACGGCGGCCAGCGTGGCGGCGCGCATCCAGCGCTTGAACGGGGTCATCGGCGGTCTCCTGGGCGTCTCGTGGTGGGTCGGGAAAGCAGCTTCGAGGGTCTCGGGCAGCGCGCGCACCATGCGGGCCGGGTCCGCCGCTGTCAACCGGTGTCGATCCGGGGTGTGTGCGGCATCGGGTCGTCTCAGCGCCGCAGCGCGGCGGCGAGCAGCGACAGCAGCTCGCCGAAGATCTGCTGGCGCTGCAGCGACGGCAGGTCGACCTGTCGGTGCACGCGCATCCAGGGACCGAGGTCGAGTCCGACGCCCAGCCCGCACAGCGCGACGTCGCCTGCCGCCTCGAGCCGCGCACAGACGTCGCGCAGGTGGCGGTCGAGCAGGCCCGGGTCGTTGGCCTGCTGCGTCGCGGAGTCCATCGGGCTGCCGTCGGAGACGACGATCAGCACGCGCCGCGCCACCGGCCGCGCGCGCAGCCGTCCAGCGGCCCAGTCCACCGCCTCGCCGTCGATCGCCTCGCGGAACAGGTGCGGCTCGAGCAGTGCCGCGATCTCCCGGCGCGCGCGGCGCCACGGCGTCGCCGCGTCCTTGAAGACGATGCGCTGCATCTCGTTGAGCCGCCCCGGTCGCGGCGGGCGTCCGGCGCGCTGCCAGTCGCGCAGCGCGCGACCGCCGTTCCAGGCCGCCGTGCTGTGGCCGAGCAGCTCGACCTCGGCCCCGGCGAGCTCGAGCGCGCGCACGAACACGTCGGCCGCCACCGCCAGCGTCTCGGCGTGCGTCTTCATCGAGCCCGAGCAGTCGAGCAGCAGCGTCACCGCGACGTCGGCGTGCGGCTCGTCGTGTTCGCGCCGGAAGAGCCGCCGCTCGGTC
>JALORQ010000233.1 GCA_025458805.1 Rubrivivax sp. | reverse complement strand
TCATCTGAAGACCCTACCGCTATTGTCGAAAACGGACGACCGGGGATGTTCCTTCCCCATCGGGGACCCGGGCAGTCCCGGCAGTCGGTCGGCAGAGAGGAGGGGATCACCGTGGACTCGCGGCGGAAGCACATCGGTCGACAGTCGGCGTTGCAGATCGCGGTGGCGGGCGGGATCCTGGCGCGGGGTCTTGGCGGCGCTCCAGTCGCCATGGTGGACTCGGCTCTGGCCTGGGGCGATAACGTCTACGGTCAGCTCGGCAACGGGTCGAGCACCAACAGCAACGTCCCGGTCGACGTCACCGGGCTGTCCAGCGGCGTCACCGCCGTCGCGGCGGGTGACCATCACAGTCTCGCGATCCAGAACGGCAACGTCTACGCGTGGGGGTGGGACCGCTGGGGTCAGCTGGGCAACGGGGGGCGACTGGCATAAGGGTCGAGCCGGTGCTGGTGCTGGATCGGTCCATGGACGCGGTCGCTGTCGTGGCCTCGTCCGGTTCCAGCTGCGCGCTCTTCGGCGACGGCGCCCTGTGGGTGTGGGGATCAACCATGTCGGGCAACTCGGCCTAGGGGACGTGCGGAACCGTACTAGCCCCACGCAATTGAAGGCCCCAGCCGGATACCGGTTCACCGGTCTCGACGCGGGCATTTTTCACGCCGTCGCGACCGTTGCCGCGGTGCCGGAGCCGGGGTCGCTGGTGCTGTTCGCCCTGGGCTGCTGCGTTGTCGTCGGCCGTGTTGATTGGCTCGCGCGCCGCGCTCCACGCTCGCGTTCAGCTTGATCATCGCGGAGCAATCAAGAGAGTCCGGGGTCGCGCGGAAGTTTGACGAAGGGGTTCTGCGAAGCCCTACAGCCTGTCGCGCGCGATTTGCCTCCGACGAGTCGGGCCTAACGGCCGGCGGCGGTTGTCGAGCGGTACGCGGCAGTCAATACGCGGCAGTCAATCGAAAGCCCTGCCGCAGTCGCTGGACGCGGACGCCCGCGACTGCGAAACTCGCCGCTTCGGCCGAACACCCATGAAGCGCGATGTTCTTCCTCGCGCAGCTGCAGCGGCTGCAGGACCCGCAGGCCGGCTTCGACCCGCTGCTGCGCGAGCGCATGCGCGCGGTGCTGCCGGCCTGCGCGGCGCGCGGCACGACGATCGTCAGCAACATGGGCGCGGCCAACCCGCGCGCGGCGGCGCGGGCGGTGCTCGACGTCGCGCGCGAACTCGGCCTGCCGCGGCTGAAGGTCGCGGTGGTCGAGGGCGACGACGTGCTCGACTGGGTGCGCACGCACGAGCCGGCGCTGCTCGACGGCGGCCCACCGGTGCGTGCGCTCGGCGAACGGCTGGTGTCGGCCAACGCCTACCTCGGCGCCGATGCGATCGTGCCGGCGCTGGCCACCGGCGCGCAGGTCGTGATCACCGGCCGTGTCGGCGATCCGGCCCTGTTCCTCGCGCCGCTGGTGCACGCCTTCGGCTGGGCCGCCGACGACTGGCCGCGCCTCGGCCAAGGCATCGGCATCGGCCACCTGCTCGAGTGCGCAGCGCAGGTCAGCGGCGGCTACATCGCCGACCCCGGCTGCTTCGACGTGCCGGGCAGCGACGACATCGGGTTCCCGCTGGCCGAGGTGCACGCCGACGGCTCGGCGGTGATCACCAAGCTGCCGGGCACGGGCGGCCGCATCGACCGGCTGACCTGCACCGCGCAGCTGCTGTACGAGATCGAGGATCCGGCGCGCTACCTGCAGGCCGACGTGGTGGCGGATTTCTCGCGTGTCACGCTGCACGAGGCGGGCCCCGATCGGGTCGAGCTGCGCGGCGCATCGGGCCGCGAGCGGCCGTCGACGCTGAAGGCGACGCTCGGCGTGCACGACGGCTTCATCGGCGAGGGCCAGATCTCGTACGCCGGCGCGGGTGCCCGCGCGCGCGGCGAGCTGGCGCTGCGCATCCTCGAGGCGAGGCTCGAGCGCATCGGCCTCGGCGCGAACGAGCGCCGCGCCGAGCTGATCGGCGTGAACGCGATGCACGGCTCGGCGCTCGGCGCCGGCCACGAGCCGTACGAGGTGCGGCTGCGGCTGGCGGTGCGCTGCGGGCAGCGCGCGCAGGCGCAGCAGGTCGGGCGCGAGGTCGAGGCGCTGTACCTGAACGGTCCGGCGGCCGGCGGCGGCGTCACGCAGTCGGTGCGCGAGGTGGTGGCGGCGGTGTCGGTGCTGGTGCCGCGCGCGGCGGTGCGCCCGCGCTGCGAGGTGTTCGGCGGATGAGCGACCCACCGACATCCTCGAGCAAAGGTGGCTTCGCCACCTTGCTCGACCCCCGCGGGGGGCGGGCCGGGCAAGGCCCGGCGCTGGGGGCGCTCTCGAGCGGGCACGCCGCGGGCAGCGCGCGCACCGTGCGCGACGTCGCGATCGCGCGCAGCGGCGACAAGGGCAACCGCGCGACGCTGTCGGTGATCGCGCGCGATCCGGCAGATTTCGGCCGGCTCGAGGCGGCGCTGACGGTCGAGCGCGTGCACGCGCTCTATGCGGGCATCGTTCGCGGCGAGGTGCGGCGCTGGCTGCTGCCGCAGCTCGGCGCCGTGCACTTCGTGCTCGACGACGCGCTCGCCGGCGGCGTCACGCGCTCGCTCGCGCTCGATGCGCACGGCAAGACGCTGAGCAGCGCGGTGCTGGGGCTGCCGCTGGAAGATGCCGGCTAGACTGCCGGCCGGTTTCGAACCCCGGAGGAGACGTCCGATGCGCAAGCTGTTGCTGCTGACCCTGGGCCTGGCCGCTGCCGGCGCCGCGTTCGGCCAGGCCTGGCCGAGCAAGCCGATCAAGGCGATCGTGCCGTTCGCCGCCGGCAGTGCCACCGACCAGATCGGCCGCGCGTTCGCCGAGAAGATGGCGGCCACGCTCGGCCAGCCGGTCGTGATCGACAACAAGCCCGGCGCCAACGGCATGCTCGGCGCCGAGGCGGTGGCCGCCGCGGCGCCCGACGGCTACACGATCCTGATCGGCACCAACAGCACGAACGCGGCGCTGAAGTTCCTGATGAAGAAGCTGCCGTACGACCAGGACAAGGCCTTCGTGCCGGTCGGCTTCCTCGGTTCGGTGCCGCTGATGGTGGCCGTGAACAACGACGTGCCGGCGAAGACGCTGAAGGAGTTGGTCGACCTCGCCCGCGCCAAGCCGGGGCAGGTGAGCGTCGCGTATGCCAGCACGTCGCAGCAGGTGTCGTCCGAAATGCTCGCGAGCATGGCCGGCGTCAAGTTCAACATGATCCCGTACAAGGCCGGCCCGGCGGCGATGACCGACCTGATCGGCGGCCAGGTCAACGTCTTCACCGCCGACTTCGGCGTGACCGTGCCTCAGTACAAGGCGGGCAAGATCCGCGGCCTGGCGGTGACCTCGACCCAGCGCGCGAAGGCGGTGCCCGACCTGCCGACGGTGAACGAGGCGCTCGGGCTGAAGGACTACGAGCTGATCGCCTACTTCGCGGTGTTCGCGCCGGCCGGCACGCCGCCCGAGATCGTGAGCAAGCTGAACCAGGCGATCAACGCCGCCGCGAACAGCAGGGACCTGCAGGAGAAGTTCGAGGCGATGGGCTTCGCGATCGACCCCGGCACGCCCGAACAGCTGGCCGCGCGCAACCGGGCCGAGACCGAGAAGTGGGCCAAGGCGATCCGCGACGCGAAGATCGAGCCGCAGTGAGCGGCGGGCCCGCCGGCCGGCTCGGGCGAGCTCTCGGGTTGATCCGGCTTTGCCGGGCAACTTGAACCCCCGCGGGGGGGCAGGCCGGGCAAGCCCGGACCTGGGGGCCTCTCAGCCCGGCAGGGCCTGCAGTGCCTCGATCACGAACTCGAGCCGGTCCTGCCCGAAGAACAGCTCGCCGTCGACGAAGAAGGTCGGCACGCCGAATGCGCCGCGCGCGACGGCGTCGTTCGTGCGGTCGATCAGTGCCTGCTTGACTTCGGCGCGCTCGATGCCCGCCAGGTAGGCGTCGCGGTCCAGTCCCGCTTCGGCCAGCGCCGCGGCGAAGAGCGCCTTCTGGCCGAGGTCGCGCGCCTGGACGTACAGCGCGTCGAACACGGCGTCGATGCAGCGCCCGGTCTCGCCGCGCTCGGCGGCGACCAGGCTGCCGCGCATCAGGTGCAGGCTCGTCACCGGAACGAACGGGCTCAGGATCAGCGTGACGCCGCGGCGCCGGGCCCAGAGTTCGAGGTCGCGCTGGTACCAGATCCGCTTCGCTTCGATCGCCAGCGGGCCGGGGTTGCCGGTGGCCTTGAAGATGCCGCCGCACAGCACCGGGGTCGTCACGAGCTCGGCGCGCGCGGCGGCGAGCATCGGCGGCAGGGCCTTCCAGGCGATGTAGGACGGGACGCTGACGAAGTCGTAGACGAACTCCACCGATCGGTGGCCGTGCGGCATCGCTAGTGCAGTGTTCGACGCTGTTCGGCACTTAAGAAAACCGATGGATTTGCTGTCCTGGCTGGGCGCGAACCGCAGCGATACCCGGCGGTATCGCGAGGATTCGCAACGACGCCAGGGCGGCAAAGACGCGGTTTTATGTGCCGATCAGCGTGGAACACTGCACTAG
>JALORQ010000097.1 GCA_025458805.1 Rubrivivax sp. | reverse complement strand
CTGCTTGGGGATGTAGTAGTACATCATCCCGAGGAAGCCCGCGGTGAGGAAGAAGCCCACCGCGTTGTGGCCGTACCACCACTGGATCATCGCGTCCTGCACGCCGGCGTAGGCGGAGTAGCTCTTCGTCAGCGACACCGGGATCGCCGCGCTGTTGACGATGTGCAGCAGCGCCACCGCGATGATGAACGCGCCGAAGAACCAGTTCGCGACGTAGATGTGGCGCACCTTGCGGATGCCGACGGTGCCGAAGAAGACGACTGCGTACGACACCCAGACCACCGCGATCAGCAGGTCGATCGGCCACTCGAGCTCGGCGTACTCCTTTCCGCTGGTGATGCCCAGCGGCAGCGAGATCGCCGCCAGCAGGATCACGATCTGCCAGCCGATGAAGGTGAACATCGCCAGGCCCGGCATGAACAGCCGCGTCTGGCATGTGCGCTGCACCACGTGGTACGAGGTCGCGAACAGCGCACAGCCGCCGAACGCGAAGATCACCGCGTTGGTGTGCAAAGGCCTCAGGCGGCCGTAGCTGAGCCAGGGAATGCCGAGATTCAGCTGCGGCCAAGCCAGCTGCGCGGCGATGATCACGCCGACCAGCATCCCGACCACACCCCACAACACCGCAGCGAGGGCGAACAGCCTCACCACCGTGTCGCTGTATACCGGTGCGGCCGGCGCCGTGTTGTTTGCCATCGGACCTCTCCTCACTGCCTGAAACGCGACGTCGGCGATTGTTCGGGCGCACCCTTAACCGAAGCTTGATCCGCGTCAACGGCCGGACCGTCGTCACCCAGGATGCGGGCCCCCTCCTGCTCGAGATCCTCGAACTGACCCCGGTGCAGCGCCCAGCCGAACACGCCGATGATCAGCAGCACCAGCAACGCAGACAGCGGAATGAGCAACCAGAGCGATTCCATGTCAGCGCCGGGTCAGATCGCGGGGCGAAGAGGGCCCGCGCAGGTCACTCATCGCGCAGCCCGCGTGGCGTTGCCGATCACGAGCAGCGAACTCAGCGCCATGCCCAGACCCGCGGCCCAGGGTGGCAGCCAGCCGACGAGCGCGAGCGGGATGCACGATGCGTTGTAGGTGGCGGCCCAGAGCATGTTCTGGCGCACGATGCGCACGGCCTTGCGCGCGGTGCGGCGCGCGCGTACGACATCCAGGGGACGGTTCGAGACGACCACCGCGTCGGCCTGCGCGCGCGACACCAGCGCGCCCTGCCCCATCGCGAGCGAGACATCCGCCTTGGCGAGCACCGGCGCGTCGTTGACGCCGTCGCCCACCATCGCGACCGTCTCGCCGCGCTGCTGCAGCGCGGCCATCGCGGCCAGCTTGTCGGCCGGCCCCGCGTCGCCGATCGCACCGCTCGCGCCGACGCGCTCGGCGAGGCGGGCGGCTCGTGCGGCACGGTCGCCGGAGAGCACGACCACCTCGATGCCCTCTGCGCGCAGCGCGGCCACGGCCTCCGCGGCACCTTCGCGCAGCGCCTCGTCGAAGCGGAAGCAGGCCACGGCCGATCCGTCGACCCCGAGCCAGACCGCCGGACCGGCGCGACCGTCCCCGGACGACGACTCCCCATCGCCGGCCCAAGCCCAGTCCCTGGCGCCCAGGCGCCAGTGCCGCGCTTCGAGATCCCGGGCCTCGACGCCCTGCCCGGCATGCTCGGCAACGTCGCGCCAGCCAGCGGAGTCGCTGCCGACCTCGGGGCCGGCAGCCACCAGCGCACGCGACAGCGGATGCGTCGACCAGCCGGCCAGAGAGGCCGCGAGTCCGAGCAGCGCCGAGTCGCCCCAGGCGGTGCCGGCGCCGTTGCGCTCGACCGACACGAGCGACGGACGCTCCTCGGTCAGCGTCCCGGTCTTGTCGAAGAACAGGTGCCGGACGCGGGCCAGCGCCTCGATCGCGTCCAGCCGCTGAACGAGCACGCCGCGCCGCGCGAGCCCACCGGCGGCAGCGACCATGGTCGCCGGGGCGGCCAGCGAAAGCGCACAGGGGCAGGTAACGATCAGCACGGACACCGCGACCCAGACGACGCGCGAGGGATCGATCACGCTCCAGGCCGCGGCAGCACCTGCGGCGAGCAGCAACACCGCCCACAGGAAAGGCGTGGCCCAGCGGTCGGCCAGACGCGCCATCGCCGGGCGCTGCGTCGCGGCGTCGCGCATCATCGACACGATGGTCTCGAAACGCGTGTCGGCACCGACGCGATCGACCCGCATCTCGACCGGCGAGCCCGCATTGACGCTTCCCGCGAGCACCTCGCTGCCCGCCGGCTTGTCGATGGGTGCCGACTCGCCGGTGATCAGCGCCTCGCTCGCACGAGTCGAGCCGGCGACGAGCACGCCGTCGGCCGGGAACGCGGCACCGAGGGCGACACGCACGCGGTCGCCGCGGCGCAGCCGCCGCACCGGCACCTCGCTCCAGCGCCCGTCGTCGCCGAGTCGCAACGCCGTCTCGGGCATCGCCGCGAGCGCCGACTCGAGCGCTTCCGCGGCGCGATGCCGCGCCCGCAGTTCGAGAAAGCGGCCACCGAGCAGGAAGGCCACGAACATCGTCAGCGAGTCGAAGTAGACCTCGTGGCCGAAGAGGCCGCCCGGGTCGAAGGTCGCGCCGGTGCTGGCGACGAACGTGACCAGCACCCCCAGCGCCACCGGCAGGTCCATGCCGATGCGCCCCTGGCGCAGCCCATACCAGGCGCCGCGAAAGAACGGCGCCGCCGAGAACCACACCACCGGGATGCTGATCACCCAGCTGCCCCAGTTCAGCAGCTGGCGCATCTCGTCGCTGAGTTCACCGGGCCCGGCGACATAGCTGGGCGTGGCGAACATCATCACCTGCATCATGGCGAAGCTGGCGACGAACAGCCGCCAGAGCGCGGCGCGCTGCTCGGCACGACGCAGCGCCCGCGCCGGCTCGGCGGCATCGGGCACGGCGTCGTAGCCGGCACGCCGGACCGCGGCGATGAGGGCCGAGGGCTGCACGCGCGCCGGATCCCAGCGGACGCTGGCGCGCCGCGTCGCGGCGCCGACGTGCGCCTCGAGCACGCCGTCGACGCGCAGCAGCGCCTGCTCGATCGTGCCGGCGCAGGCGGCGCAGTACATGCCGGCGAGCTGCAGCGCCGACTCGCCGACGCGTTCGCCCTGGGGTCCGCTCACCCAGCGCGTGAAGCGCTCGAGCTCGTCCGGGTCGTCGACCGCATCGACAGGCACTTGCACCGTCGTGACAGGCGGCGGCGGAGCGGGTCGGACGCTGGCGGACATGCGGTGGCGGCTGGCACGGCCCGCCACGCGGCGACCGGCACCGATAATGGTGTCAGAGGCGACGGACTCCCGAATGATCTATGTCAAGACAACGGGCGCGCCGGACGGCGCCGCCGCACCCGCGACCGAGCCGGCACGTCGTCGCATCCTGCTCGCCGCGGGCCTCACGCTGCTCTGCGCGGCGTCTGCGTGGGCGCAGGACCAGGCCCAGCCGCGCCTGCCGGCGATCGACCTCACCGCCGGCATGCACGTCATCCGCGCAGAAGTCGCGTCGACGCTGCTGCAGCAGCAGATCGGGCTCATGCACCGCCGCACGCTGGGCGCCAACGAAGGGATGCTGTTCGTCTACGACTCGGCGGCGCCGCGTTGCTTCTGGATGCGCAACACGCTGCTGCCGCTGTCGATCGCCTTCGTCGACGACGACGGCACGATCGTCAACATCGCCGACATGCAGCCGCTGAACGACCAGTCGCATTGTTCGGCGCGGCCGGTGCGGTTCGCGCTCGAGATGAACCAGGGGTGGTTCGCGAAGCGCGGGATCGGCCCCGGCTTCAGACTGCGCGGGGCGCCGTTCACGCCGGCAAGGAACTGAAGAGGCCGAAGCGGCGACGGGCCGCCGAGGCAGCCCGTCGTGACGGTGGGCTCGCCAGGTCAGCCGAAGTTCTTCTGCGCGAACTCCCAGTTCACCAGCTTGTCGAGGAAGGTCTCGACGAACTTCTGTCGCAGGTTGCGGTAGTCGATGTAGTAGGCGTGCTCCCAGACGTCGACGGTCAGCAGCGCCGTGTCGGAGGTGGTGAGCGGGGTGCCGGCAGGGCCGGTGTTGACGATGTCGACGCTGCCGTCGGGCTTCCTGACCAGCCAGGTCCAGCCGGAGCCGAAGTTGCCGACGGCGCTCTTCACGAAGGCCTCGCGGAACGCGGCGTAGCTGCCCCACTTGGCGGAGATCGCCGCGGCCAGCGCGCCCGCGGGCTCGCCGCCGCCGTTCGGCTTCATGCAGTTCCAGAAGAAGGTGTGGTTCCAGATCTGGGCGGCGTTGTTGTAGATGCCGCCGCTGGACTTGCGCACGATGTCCTCGAGCGCCATCGACTCGAACTCGGTGCCCTTCTGCAGGTTGTTGAGGTTGACCACGTACGCGTTGTGATGCTTGCCGTGGTGGAACTCGAGCGACTCGCGGCTGTAGTGGGGCGCCAGCGCGTCGATCGCAAACGGAAGCGGGGGCAGGACGTGTTCCATGTCGTGATCCTCGGAGGGCCTGACGCGCTCGCGGCAGGCCGGGTTGGGAGAGGCCAGGATTGTAGGCAGCGGCATTCAGCCGGTCGGCGGCGCGGTCTCGAGGGCGGTCACCCGCGTTCGCACCGCGCCGTCGGCCCAGACTGCGCGCAGATCCTGCCCGACCGACAGGTGACCGGACGAGGTCACCGCGCGCCCGTCGCGGTCCTCGATCCACGCATAGCCGCGCTGCAGCACGCGCCGCGGATCGAGCGCGTCGAGGCGCTGGCCGAGCGCCACCAGCCGCGCTGCTTGCGCCTGCAGGCGCACGTCCAGCGCGCGGCGCAGGCGCTGCCGCAGCGGCGCCGCGCGATCGGCGCGGGCCGCGATCGCGCGCCGCGCGGCCTCTGCGCGTCGCGCCTGCAGCGTCGCCAGTCGGGATGCGGTCGCCGCGAGCAGCAGCGCCGGGCGCTGCAGGCGCAGCCCGGCACGGTCGAGTCGCTGGGCCTGCATGTCGAGCAGGCGACGCAGGGCCTGCGCACGGCGTGCGGCCAGCGCGTCCAGCGCGCGAAGCGACGCCGCGCGGTCGGGCGCCGCGAGCTCGGCGGCCGCCGTCGGCGTCGGCGCACGCAGGTCGGCCGCCAGGTCGGCCAGCGTCACGTCGGTCTCGTGGCCGACCCCGCAGACCACCGGCAGCGTGCACGCGACCACGGCACGCACGACTCGCTCGTCGTTGAACGCCCACAGGTCCTCGAGAGACCCGCCGCCCCGCACGAGAAGCAGGAGGTCGACCTCGCCGCGCCGCGATGCCGCGCCGAGCGCCGCGGCCAGTGCCGCCGGAGCTTCGCCGCCCTGCACGGGCGTCGGGTAGACGATCACCGGCACGTGCGGCGCGCGGCGCGCCAGCGTGGCCAGCACGTCGCGCAAGGCGGCCGCGGCCGGCGACGTCACGACCCCTATGGCGCGCGGATGCGGCGGCAAGGGTCGCTTGCGGCCGGCGTCGAAGAGCCCGGACGCCTCGAGACGCGCGCGCAGCCGCAGGAACTCCTCGTAGAGCGTGCCGGCGCCGACGCGCGTCATCGCCTCGGCCACCATCTGCAACTCGCCGCGAGGCTCGAAGATCGACAGCCTGCCGCGCACCTCGACCCGCTGGCCATCGGCCGGCGTGAAGTCGAGCAGCGCGGCGCTGCGCCGGAACATCGCGCAACGCAGCAAGGCACCCGCGCCGTCGGCGTCTTTCAGCGCGAAGTACACGTGGCCGCTGGAGGCGCGGACGAGCCCGGAGATCTCGCCGCGGACCGCGACCGCACCGAAGCGCGCTGCGAGCGCGTCCCCGACCGCCAGCAACAACGCACCGACGCCCCAGACGGGCGGGCCCGCAGCGAACGCCGCACGCTCATCCATGCGCCGCCGCCCGCCGCCCCTCGATCCGGAACTCCACATCCGCAGAGGGCCCTGCCCGGTGCCGGCAGGACCCCGTCACGAGCCTGTCACCGTCGCGCAAGTGCTTGATCCGATTGAAGAAAGGCGTGCCCGAAAAAGCAGCAAACGGCGCCGGATCCAACGCCGGCAAGCGTTTGCGAACGCTCCCCTCGGGTTGCCCACAGTGTTGTCCACAGTTGCGGTGGACAGACCGCGAATCACGGTGCCGCTGCCCTGCGCCGGAGGCCGGGACCCTTGGGCGATAATCACGGCAACCGTTCCGCCAGGCCCGGACAGACCCTTGCTTTCGATCATACAAGCGGCCGGCTGGCCGATCTGGCCGCTGATCCTCTGCTCGATCGTCGCGCTCGCGCTGATCGTCGAGCGCACCTACCAGTTGCGCGCGTCGCGCGTCGCGCCGCCGACGCTGCTGGACGAGGTGATCGGCGTCACCCGCACCAGCCTGCCTGCCGCGGACGTCGTCAACAAGCTGGCCGACAACTCTGTGCTGGGCGCAGTGATGGCGGCCGGCCTGCGCAGCGTGATCGCCGAGCCTCGCATCACCGAGGACGCGCTGCGGCAGTCGCTCGAGAATGCCGGTCGCGAAGCGGTGCACCGACTCGAGCGGTACCTCAACGCGCTGGGCACGATCGCGGCCGCGGCCCCTCTGCTCGGGCTCCTGGGCACGGTGATCGGGATGATCGAGATTTTCGGCGCGCAGGCGCCGAGCGGGACGACCAACCCGCAGCAGCTCGCGCACGGCATCTCGATCGCGCTGTACAACACCGCGTTCGGTCTCATCGTCGCGATCCCTGCGTTGATGTGCCATCGCTACTTCCGCGGCCGGGTCGACGCGTTCCAGCTCACGATGGAGCTCGCCGCGGCGCGCCTCGTGCCGCACCTGATGCGCTTCGCGGTACGCGGCCCGGTTGCGCCGGTCGCCGGCGGGGCGGCAGCGTGAACTTCGGCCGCACGCGGGTCGACGACCCGGAGATCAACCTGATCCCGTTCATCGACGTGCTGCTGGTCGTGCTGATCTTCCTCGTGCTGTCGACCACCTATTCGCGCTTCACCGAGCTGCAGGTCAACCTGCCCGCCGCCGACGCCGAGCGCCTCGCCGAGCGACCTGCGGAGGTCGTCGTCGCGGTCGCCGCCGACGGGCGCTACGCGGTCGACCGGCAGGCCGTCGACGGCCGCAGCGTCGAGCGGCTCGCCGAAGCGCTGCAGCGGGCCTCGGCCGGGCGCGCCGACGTCGTCCTCATCGTGTCTGCCGACGCGACAGCAGCGCACCAGTCGGTGGTGAACGTGCTCGATGCGGCGCGGCGCGTCGGACTCGCCCGCATCACCTTCGCGGCGCAGACGCCGAACGCCGTGCCGCGCTGACGCCGATGCCGAGCGCCGGCGGGCTGCGCGCGCGACTCGAGGCCGTCCTGTCGCGCCACTGGTGGGCGCCGCGCTCGACAGCGCTGGCCTGGACGCTGGTGCCGCTCGCGGCCATCTACGCGGCCGGCGCGGCGCTGGCCGCCCTGCCCTGGCGCCTGGGCTGGCGGCGGGCGGCGCAAGCCCCGGTGCCGGTCGTCGTCGTCGGCAACATCGTCGTCGGCGGCGCGGGCAAGACGCCCGCGGTGATCGCGCTGGTGGAGGCCTTGCGGCGACGCGGCCGCCGGCCCGGCGTCGTGTCCCGCGGGCACGGGCGACGGGGCGACGGCATCGTCGAGGTGCGGCCCGGGGACGACCCCGCGGCGACCGGTGACGAGCCGCTGCTCATCCGCCGCGTCAGCGGCGTGCCGGTCTGGGTCGGTCGCCGCCGTGCCGACGCCGCCCGCGCGCTGTGCGCCCGCCATCCGGAGGTCGACGTACTGGTCTGTGACGACGGGCTGCAGCACCGCGGGCTGGCGCGCGACGCCGAGGTCGTGGTGTTCGACCGCCGCGGCCAGGGGAACGGCCGGCTGCTCCCGGCCGGGCCGCTGCGCGAGCCGTTGCGCGCCGCACGGCGCGACTCGCGGTTCGTGCTCTACAACGCGGAGGCGCCCAGCACCCCGATCGACGGCTGGGTCGCGACGCGTGCGCTCGGCGACGCCTTGCCGATCGCCGCATGGCACCGCGGCGACCGTTCGGCCGCGATGCCGCTGGCGTCGCTGCGCGGGCGCCCCATCCTCGCGGCGGCCGGCATCGGCGACCCCGGGCGCTTCTTCACGATGCTCGAGTCGCGCGGTCTCGACGTGCGGCGACTGCCGCTGCCCGACCACCACGCCTGGTCCGAGCCCGCCTGGCCGCCGGGCACGGCGGACGTGGTGGTCACCGAGAAGGACGCGGTCAAGATCCCGGCGCGCTGGGGCGACACGACCCACCTGTGGGTCGTGCGGCTAGACTTCCGGCTCCCAGAAGGACTCGTCGACGCGGTGTGCCAGCGCATCGCCGCGCGCCCGTCGCCATGACCCTCGATCACCGCCTCGTCGATCTGCTCGTCTGCCCGCACTGCAAGGGTCCGCTGCACCTGCGTCGCGACGAGCAGCTCCGCCCGCTCGAGCTGGTGTGCAACGCCGACCGTCTCGGATTCCCGATCCGCGACGGCATCCCGGTGATGCTGGAGAGCGAGGCGCGCCCGCTGCCGGCCGACGAGGAGCCGGCGCGCTGAGGCGCCACTGCGCTGCACCTGCGCCAGACCGTGGACTTCACTGTCCTGATCCCTGCCCGGTTCGCGTCGACGCGGCTCCCGGGCAAGCCGCTGGCCGACATCGGCGGGCTGCCGATGGTCGTGCGCGTCGCGCAGCGCGCCGCCGAGTCGGGCGCCGGCAGGGTCATCGTCGCCGCCGACGACGACCGCATCGTCGCCGCCTGCCTGCGTCACGACGTCGACGCCCTGCTGACACGGCTCGACCATTCCAGCGGCAGCGACCGCCTCGCCGAGGCCTGCACGCTGCTCGGGCTCGACGGCGACGACATCGTCGTCAACGTGCAGGGCGACGAGCCGCTGATCGATCCCGCGCTGATCGCGCGCTGCGCGGCCCTCCTCGCCGAGCGCGATGACTGCGTGATGGGCACCGCGGCTCACGCGCTGGCGTCGGCCGAGGAGTGGCGCAACCCGAACATCGTGAAGCTGGTGCTCGACGCCGAGTCGCGCGCGCTCTACTTCAGCCGCGCACCGATCCCGTGGTGGCGCGACGCGCCGGCCGGCGGCGGCGGGTGGCCGCTGCCGGCGCCGTCACCGCTGCGGCATGTCGGCCTCTACAGCTACCGCGCCGGTTTCCTGCGGCGCTTTCCGACGCTGGCCCATTGCCCGCTGGAACACATCGAGTCGCTCGAGCAGCTGCGCGTGCTGTGGCACGGCGAGCGCATCGCCGTGCACGTGGCGGCCGACGCGCCCGGCCCCGGCGTCGACACGCCCGCCGACCTCGAGCGCGTGCGCGAACTGGTGCGCTGACGCCCTCCGGGGCGCGCCAGCGGGGCGTACGGCGACCGCGTGCTATTCTCGTTCGCAGAACCTGCTTCCACGCCCGGGGCGTGCGGGCGGCCACCGAGGCGGACGAGCGAGGAGCACGATGAGATTGATTCTTCTGGGGGCGCCTGGCGCCGGCAAGGGCACGCAGGCGAGCTTCATCTGCCAGAGGTACGGCATCCCGCAGATATCGACCGGCGACATGCTGCGGGCCGCGGTCAAGGCCGGCACGCCGCTGGGCGTGGAGGCCAAGAAGGTGATGGACGCGGGCGGCCTCGTCAGCGACGACATCATCATCGGCCTCGTCAAGGAGCGTATCGCTCAGGCGGACTGCGCCGGGGGCTTCCTGTTCGACGGCTTCCCCCGCACGATCCCGCAGGCCGATGCGATGAAGGCGGCCGGCGTCAAGCTCGACATCGTGCTCGAGATCGACGTGCCCGACGCCGCCATCATCGAGCGCATGAGCGGGCGGCGCGTGCACGTGGCCTCGGGCCGCACCTACCACGTGCGCTACAACCCGCCCATGGTCGACGGCCGCGACGACGCCACCGGCGAGCCGCTGATCCAGCGCGACGACGACAAGGAAGAGACCGTGCGCAAGCGCCTCGAGGTCTACCAGAGCCAGACCCGGCCGCTGGTCGACTACTACTCGGCCTGGGCCGCCACCGGCGACGCGCAGGCGCCGCGGTACCGGCGCGTCGACGGGATCGGCAGCGTCGACGAGATCACTGCGCGCGTGCTCGCCGCGCTGGCCTGATCGGGCGACATCCCCCGAGCCACGGGGCCGCTCCGCGAGGACGGCCCCGTTCGCTCGTCGACGATCCCGCGCACCTTCACGCCATCGAACCCACAGGAGAAAGCATGGACATCTCGGGCAAGGTCTTCATCGTCACCGGCGGCGCCTCCGGGCTCGGCGAGGGCACCGCGCGCATGCTCGCCGCCCAAGGCGGCAAGGTCGTGATCGCCGACCTGCAGGCCGACCGCGGCGAGGCGGTGGCGCGCGAGATCGGTGGCGTCTTCGTCCGCTGCGACGTCAGCCAGGAAGCAGACGCGCAGGCCGCGGTTGCCGCGGCCACCGGCCTGGGCAAGCTGGTCGGCCTCGTCAATTGCGCCGGCATCGCGCCCGCGGTGAAGACGGTGGGCAAGGAGGGCGCGCACCCGCTGGCGACGTTCACGAAGACCATCACGGTCAACCTGATCGGCACCTTCAACATGATCCGCCTCGTCGCCGAGGCGATGGCCAAGAACGACCCCGAGCCCACCGGCGAGCGCGGCGTGCTGATCAGCACGGCGAGCGTGGCCGCCTACGACGGCCAGATCGGCCAGGCGGCCTACAGCGCGAGCAAGGGCGGCGTGGTCGGCATGACGCTGCCGATCGCGCGCGACCTGGCGCGCAACGGCATCCGCAACATGACGATCGCGCCGGGC
>JALORQ010000096.1 GCA_025458805.1 Rubrivivax sp. | reverse complement strand
CGAGACGGTCTGGGGCCACTACGGGCTGACCCCCGAGCAGGCGGCGCGCGGCGGCCTCAACCCGAAGATGTTCAACAGCTTCCTCGACGGCAGCAAGCCAGCCATCGAGAGCGCCGCGGTGGCCAACGCCACCGGGCTGGCCGTGCCCAGCGACGGCCTGACCTACCCGCCGGCGAGCGTCGAGGACATCCCGTTCGTCACGCGGCCCGTGGCCGAGGGCGGCCGTCTCGAGCGCAAGGGCATGGTCGAGGTGATCAGCTCGCTGGAGCCGGACGGGCGCCGCATCCCGTACGACATCCGGATGGGCGTGTGGGTCACCGTCGAGGGGGAGACCGACTACGTCCGGCACTGCTTCGAGGAGTACAACGCGCACACCGACCCGAGCGGACGCTACTTCACGCTCTACAAGCGCTGGCACCTGATCGGGCTCGAGGTCGGCGTCTCGGTGGCCAGCGTCGCGCTGCGCGGCGAGCCGACCGGTGTCGCCACCGGCTGGCACGCCGACGTCGTGGCCACCGCCAAGCGCGACCTGCAGCCCGGCGAGGTGCTCGACGGCGAAGGCGGATTCACGGTCTGGGGCAAGCTGCTGCCGGCCGCCACCTCGCTCGCGCTCGACGGCGTCGGCGGCCTGCCACTGGGTCTGGCGCAAGGCGTGCGCGTTGTCCGGCCGGTGCGCAAGGGCGCGAGCCTCACCTGGGACGACGTGGCGGTCGACCCCGCGACGCCGGCCTGCCGGCTGCGGCGCGAGATGGAGCGTCGCTTCGCCCGCTGAGGACGCGCGCCGCAGCCCCACGGCACGTGCGCCGTCGCCGCGGCCGCGCTTCACACGTTGCCGGCCCAGGGCAGCAGATCGTCGAGCCGCTCCTCGTCGCGCTGAAGCTCGGCGAACGACAGCGCGTCGGCGGCCGCCTTCAATCCATCGAGGAAGCGCCCGGGCCCGACGACGAGGGCCGTCGTGATGCTGCCGACGTGCACGATGAACGTGACGACGAGGGTGCCCGGCAACACCTGCAGGCGCGGCATCGGGTTCGACGGCTGGACCATCGCTCCATCGTCGTGGCGCGTCGGTGGCGGCGGTGGTGCGATAAGCGGCCGCGGCGCCGGCCAATTGGCGACCGCCCGCACGGCGTCGGCCGCGACGGCCGGCGCCGCGCGGCTCGAGGCCGCACAATCGGCACGCTGGGTCATCGAGAACTGCCGCATGGGCCACCGCGCGCGCGTCGGCGCCGAGAGTTTCCACTTCCCCGACCTGCGCACGCTGCTGGCCTGCGCGAGCCCGTTGCGGTCGGGCGACCAGCTTGCCGGCATCGCGGCAGCCAGCGCCGCCGAGCGCGTCGCGGCGCGCATTGCGCTGGCCGACCTGCCGCTCACGGCCTTTCTGCACGAGGCCGTCGTGCCCTACGAGCACGACGAGGTGACGCGCCTGATCATCGACACGCACGACGCGGCCGCGTTCGCGCCGATCGCGCACCTGACGGTGGGCGGCTTGCGCGACTGGCTGTTGTCCGACGCCGCGACCGAGTCCGCGCTGGGCGCGCTCGCGCGCGGGCTCACCCCCGAGATGGTTGCCGCGACGAGCAAGCTGATGCGCAACCAGGACCTGATGGCGGTGGCGCGGCGCTGCCGCGTCGTCACGCGGTTCCGCAACACGCTCGGTCTGCCCGGTCGGCTGGCCGTGCGTCTGCAGCCCAACCACCCGGCGGACGAGCCGGCGGGCATCCTGGCCAGCATCCTCGACGGGCTGATGTACGGCGCGGGGGACGCGGTGATCGGCGTCAACCCGGCCGGCGACAGCGTGCCCGAGCTGGTGCGGCTGCTGCACCTGCTGGCCGGGCTGATCGAGCGCCACGCGATCCCGACGCAGAGCTGCGTGCTCACGCACGTCACCAACACGCTGCAGGCCATCGATGCCGGGGCGCCGGTCGATCTGGTGTTCCAGTCGATCGGGGGCACCGAGGGCACGAACCGCAGCTTCGGCATCGGGCTGGCGCTGCTCGACGAGGCGCACGCCGCAGCCCTCGCGCTGGGCCGCGGCACGCTCGGCGACCACGTGATGTACTTCGAGACCGGGCAGGGCAGCGCGCTGTCGGCCGGCGCGCATCACGGCGTCGACCAGCAGACGATCGAGGCGCGCGCCTACGCGGTGGCGAGGCGCTACCGGCCGCTGCTCGTCAACACGGTGGTCGGCTTCATCGGTCCGGAGTACCTCTACGACGGCAAGCAGATCGTTCGCGCCGGGCTCGAGGATCACTTCTGCGGCAAGCTGCTCGGGCTGCCGATGGGCTGCGACATCTGCTACACGAACCATGCCGAGGCCGACTCCGACGACATGGACAACCTGCTCGTGCTGCTGGCCGCGGCGGGCCTCAACTTCACGATGGGCGTGCCCGGCGCCGATGACGTGATGCTCAACTACCAGAGCACCTCGTTCCACGACGCGCTGTTCGCGCGTCGGCTGCTCGGCCTGGGCCGCGCGCCCGAGTTCGAGACCTGGCTGCAGCGGCAGGGCATCACCGACGGGCAGGGGGCCCTGCTGCCCGCCGGCGCGGCGCCGCGGCTGGCTGCCGTGATGTCGCCGCTGCTCGGGGCGGCAGCGTGACCCGTCCTGCAGCGACCTTCGGGCGCCAGGCGCTGCGGCTGCTGGCCCTGCTGGCGCTGTGCGCGCTGGCGCTGCAGGCGGTGTTCGCGCTTCGCATCGGGCTGATGGCGCTGGCCGACCCGCAGTCGACCAGCTTCCAGCGCAGCGAGGCCTGGCGGCTGCTCGTCGAGCGCGGCCAGGTGCCATGGCGCCAGCAGTGGGTCGACGCCGACCGCATCTCGCCGCACCTGAAGCGGGCGGTGATCGCGAGCGAGGACGCGGGCTTCGTCGAGCACAGCGGCGTCGAGTGGGATGCGATCGAGCAGGCCTGGGAGCGCAACCAGCGCGCGGAGCAGCTCGCCGAGCGCACCTCGCAGCGACAGGGCCGCACGGTCGCGGCGCGGGTGGTCGGCGGTTCGACGATCTCGCAGCAGCTCGCGAAGAACCTGCTGCTGTCGGGCGAGCGCACGGTGCTGCGCAAGGGGCAGGAACTGGTGCTGACGTTGATGATCGAGGCGCTGCTGGACAAGCAGCGCATCCTCGAGATCTACCTCAACAGTGTCGAGTGGGGCGAAGGCGTGTTCGGCGCGCAGGCGGCGGCGCGGCACTACTTCGGCACCGACGCAGCGCGCCTCGGCCCGCTGCAGGCGGCACGGCTGGCGGTCATGCTGCCGGCGCCCAAGCGCTTCGAGAAGCGCCCGGATTCCCCTTACGTGCTCGGCCGCGCCGCGACGATCGCGGCGCGCATGGGCGACGTGGAGCTGCCGTGAGCGGGCGCCACCCGGACGTGCCGGACGGGCGCCGCCTTCCGCGGAGGCCCGAGGGATGAGCGCGAGCGAAGAGATCGCGGCCGCCGCCGCGGTGCTCGTGGTCGAGCACGGGCTCGAGTACGCGGCGGCCAAGCGCAAGGCCGCACGTGACCTCGGCCGGCGCAGCGGGCGCAGTGGCGACCTGCCGACCAACGAGGCCGTCGAGGACTGCGTGCGCGAGCACCTGGCGCTGTTCTGCGCCGACACCCAGCCGGGGGAACTGCGCGCGCTGCGCGAGCTGGCCGCGACCTGGATGGAGCGGCTGGCCGAGTTCCGGCCGCACCTGGGCGGCGCCGTGTGGCGCGGCACCGCGACGCGGCGCTCGGCCGTGCTGCTCGACCTGTACTGCGACGACCCGAAGGCGCTCGCGGTGGCGCTCGTCAACCGGGGACTCGACTACGACGTCGACGCACGCCCGGGGCCGCGGCAGGAGGAAGTCGAGGTGCTGACGCTGCACGTGCCGTGCCGCGAGCTCGGGACGCCCGTGCCCCTGGTGCTGTCGGTGCTCGACCTCGACGCGCAGCGCGGCGCGCTGCAGCCCGACGCGCGCGGGCGCAGCTGGCGTGGCGACCTGGCGGCGCTGCGGCGGCTGCTGGATGCCGCGGAGCCCCCACGGTGACGCGCCGCCCGTGGATCGTGGCCGGCGCGGTCGGCGCCGTCGCGGCGCTCGCCGGCGTCGGCGGCGCGCTCTGGCGCGAGCGCCGCGGTGCGTCGGAGGCGCCGGCGATGTGGGCGCTCCGCTTCGAGCGCCCGTCGGGGGGCGAGATCGTGATGGCCGACCTGCGCGGCCGGCCGCTGGTCGTCAACTTCTGGGCCACTTGGTGCCCGCCGTGCGTGCGCGAGATGCCGGCGCTCGACCGCTTTCACCGCGAGCACGCCGGGCGCGGTTGGCAGGTGCTGGGCCTGGCAGTCGACAACCGCGGTCCGGTGCAGGACTTCCTGCGCCGGCAGCCGGTCGGGTTCGAGATCGGCATGGCCGGGCTGGACGGCATCGAACTGAGCCGGCAGCTCGGCAACGACGGCGGCGGCCTGCCGTTCACGGTGGTGTTCGACGGGCGCGGCCGCATCATCCGTCGCAAGTCGGGGGAGACCACCTTCGACGAGCTCGCGGCCTGGGCTCGTGGGTCCTGACCCAGCCGCGTGGCCCCGGTGCGGCGCGGCGACGCCCGTCGAGGGGCTCTTAAGTGAACTTCAGATTAATTTGTCGCCAGTTGCTTCCATCCACGTCGAAAGAGCGTAAAGTCCGACGCGGTTCAGGCAGGGAGGCGAACTGGAAGACGTGCGCCCGGCATCCACGCCGTTCGCGACGCTTTCGGTACGTTTGTCGACAGGCGGCTGCACTTTCGAGGGACGAACGCCGCAGATCGACTTTCGGTCAGGATGAACAGGCACGCGGTGCCGGGCGGCGCTGCGGCAAGCCCGCGTCGCACGGCGCATGCCGCCGCGCGGCAAGACACGGAAGAGGAAACGATGGACCTGCGCAAGCTGAAGACGCTGATCGACCTCGTCTCGGAGTCGAACATCTCCGAGCTCGAGATCACCGAAGCCGAGGGCAAGGTTCGGATCGTGAAGGGGGGAACCTTCGCGATGGCCCCGGCCGTGGCCGCGGTGCCCGCAGTCGTCGCGCCGCCTGCGGCGCCCGCTGCGGCCCCGGTTGCCGCGCCCGTGGCGCCGGCGGCGGCGCCCGCCGCCCCGGCCGCACCCGCCGGCAAGGTCATCAAGTCGCCGATGGTCGGCACCTTCTATCGCTCGCCGAGCCCCGGCGCCAAGGCCTTCGTCGAGGTCGGCGACGCGGTCAAGGAGGGCCAGCCGGTCTGCATCATCGAGGCGATGAAGATCATGAACGAGATCGAGTCCGACCAGGGCGGCAAGATCGTCCGCATCCTCTGCGAGAACGGCCAGGCGGTGGAGTTCGGCCAGCCGCTGTTCGAGGTCGAGTGAGCGGCCGATGGAGGTCCTCGTGAACCCCGTCGCCGCGCGTCGCGGCGCGCCGGCCGCGGGCGCGGCTGCACAGCCACATCGCCCAGCGGGCGCAGCCCGCTGAGGGCGATCGAGCCGAGGCACCCATGTTCAAGAAGATCCTCATCGCGAACCGGGGCGAGATCGCCCTCCGCATCCAGCGCGCCTGCCGCGAGATGGGCATCCAGTCGGTCGTCGTCTACAGCGAGGCCGACCGAGACGCGAAGTACGTCCGCCTCGCCGACGAGGCGGTCTGCATCGGCCCGGCGCCGTCGGCGCAGAGCTACCTCAACATGCCGGCCATCATCGCCACCGCCGAGGTGACCGACGCCGAGGCGATCCATCCGGGCTACGGATTCCTGTCGGAGAACGCCGACTTCGCCGAGCGCGTCGAGAAGAGCGGCTTCACCTTCATCGGCCCGACGCCGGACTCGATCCGGCTGATGGGCGACAAGGTGTCGGCCAAGCAGGCGATGATCCGCTCCGGGGTGCCGTGCGTGCCGGGATCGGAAGGCGCGCTGCCCGAGGACCCGAAGGAGATCGTGCGCATCGCGCGGTCGATCGGCTACCCGGTGATCATCAAGGCCGCGGGCGGCGGCGGCGGGCGCGGGATGCGCGTCGTGCATACCGAAGCCGCGCTGCTGAATGCGGTCCAGACCACGCGCGGCGAGGCCGGCGCCGCGTTCGGCAACCCGCAGGTGTACATGGAGAAGTTTCTCGAGCACCCGCGGCATGTCGAGATCCAGGTGCTGGCCGACACCCACCGCAACGCGGTTTGGCTGGGCGAGCGCGACTGCTCGATGCAGCGGCGGCACCAGAAGATCATCGAGGAGGCGCCCGCGCCCGGCATCCCGCGCCGCATCATCGAGCGCATCGGCGACCGCTGCGCGGCGGCCTGCAAGAAGATCGGCTACCGCGGCGCCGGCACGTTTGAGTTCCTGTACGAGAACGGCGAGTTCTACTTCATCGAGATGAACACGCGCGTCCAGGTCGAGCATCCGGTGACCGAACTGGTCACCGGCATCGACATCGTGCAGATGCAGATCCGCGTCGCCGCGGGCGAGAAGCTGCCGTTCTCGCAGCGCAGCCTGCAGATGCGCGGCCATGCGATCGAGTGCCGCATCAATGCCGAGGATCCGTACAAGTTCGTCCCGTCGCCCGGGCGCATCACGATGTGGCACGCGCCGGGCGGGCCGGGCGTGCGCGTCGACTCGCACGTCTACACGAACTACTTCGTGCCGCCGAACTACGACTCGATGATCGGCAAGGTCATCGTGCACGGCGACACCCGCGAGCAGGCGCTGGCACGCATGCGCACCGCGCTTGCCGAGACGGTGGTCGAGGGCATCCAGACCAACATCCCGCTGCACCGCGAGCTGATGGTCGACGCCAAGTTCATCGAGGGCGGCACGACGATCCACTACCTCGAGGGCTGGCTCGCCCAGCACAAGCGGTGACGCCGCCCGCCCGGGGCCGGGCCGCGCGCGGGCGATGATCGAACTGGTGCTGCGGGCGCCGCAGGAGCTGGTCGAACCGCTGTCGGACCGTCTCGTCGACGAGCTCGACGCGCTCTCGGTGTCGGTCGCGGACGCCGACGCCGACACCGCCGACGAGAGGCCGCTCTTCGGCGAACCCGGGCTTGCCCCGCCGGCCCCGGCGTGGAGGCGGTCGACCCTGCGCGCGCTCTTCGACGACGAGGCCGGCGCCGACCGCGCCGCCGCATGGCTGGTCGCGCGTCACGGCGCCGAGGGCCTGGCGCTCGTTGCGCTCGAGCCACTCGCCGACGACGACTGGGTGCGGCGCACGCAGGCGCAGTTCGCGCCGGTCGAGATCACGCCCGACTTCTGGGTCGTGCCGAGCTGGCACGAGCCACCGGCCTCGGCGCGCCGCGTGATCCGGCTCGATCCGGGGCTGGCGTTCGGCACCGGCACGCACCCGACGACGCGCATGTGCCTGCGCTGGATCGCCGCCGAGGAAGCGGCCGGCCGGGGCGGCTGGCCGCGCGTGCTGGACTACGGCTGCGGATCCGGCATCCTCGCGCTCGGTGCCGCGCTGCACGGCGCGACGGACATCGACGCGGTCGACATCGACCCTGCCGCGGTGGCGGCGGCGCAGGCCAATGCCGCGCACCACGGCCTGCGGCTTCGCGTCGGCCTGCCCGAGTTGGCGTTTGGCGCCTACGACCTGGTGCTCGCCAACATCCTGGCGCGGCCGCTCGAACTGCTCGCGCCGCTGCTCGCCGCGCACACCGGCCCGGGCGGCGCGCTCGTGCTCGCCGGGCTGCTCGACGCGCAGGTCGCGACGCTGCAGGCCGCCTACGCGCCGTGGCTGACGCTGCAGGTCGCCGATCGCGACGAGGGCTGGGTGCTGCTCGCGGGTCGTCGCGCGGTCTGAGCGGCCCGTGGCCCGTGGCATCATGACCCGGTGACCCTGGCGACCCGCTGTCCGGCCTGCGGCACGGCGTTCCGCGTCGTGCAGGACCAGTTGCGCGTGTCCGAGGGCTGGGTGCGCTGCGGGCGCTGTGCGGAGGTCTTCAATGCAGCCGAGCACCTGCTGCCGGCGCTGCCGGCCGCGGCCGACCCGTCGTCGGCCCGCGTGCTGGAGACGCTGGCCGCCGTCGCATCTCAGGCCTCGGCCGCGCCGCCGGGCGAGCGCCGCGACGGGGAGCCCGACGAGGCATCCGGCACCGGTCCGGCGTCCGGCGCCGATCAGGGCGCCCGCGATGCCGATGAGGACGCGCCCCTCGCAGTTCCCGATCCGAACCGCCGGCGCGACGATGACGGCGACGACGGCGTTCAGGCCGGCGCCGTCGCGGCAACGGCGCAGACGGCCCCGCCGGCCGACCTGCGCGCCGATCGCGACCGGGTGCCTTCATTCGTCGCACGCGCCGACGCGGCACGGCGCTGGCAGCAGCCACGTGTCCGTGTTCTGCTCGCGTGCGCCGCCGTCGCGGCGGCCGCCGGCCTCGCGTTGCAGGTGGCCGTCGAGTACCGCGACCTGGTCGCGGCGCGCTGGCCGGCCAGCCGCGCCGCGCTCGAGGCGATGTGCGACATCGCCGGATGCCGCGTCGAGGCACCGCGGGTGATCGGTGCGCTCGTCGTCGACTCGAGCGGCCTGGCGCGCGAGGAAGGCACGTCACGGTACCGGCTGAACCTGGTGGTGAGCAACCGCTCGGCGCTCGACCTGGCCACGCCCGCTGTCGACCTCGCCCTCACCGACGCGGACGGCCGGCTGGTCGCGCGGCGCACGTTGCGGCCGCCCGACCTGGGCGTCGAGGCGACGACGATCCGCGCCGGCGCCGAGCTGCCGCTGCAGGCCACCCTGCGCATCGCCGAGCCGCCGATCGCCGGGTACACGGTCGAGCTCTTCTACCCCTGAGCGCCGCGCGCCGGCGCCCTGCCCTTGCCAACGGAGCCCAGCATGCCCGCACTCATCTGCGGATCCCTCGCCTTCGACACCATCACCAACTTCCCGGGCCGCTTCGCGCAGCAGATCCTGCCCGAGCAGGTGCATATCCTGAACGTCGCCTTCCTCGTGCCGACGCTGCGTCGCGAGTTCGGCGGCTGCGCCGGCAACATCGCCTACACGCTGCGCGCGCTCGGAAGCACGCCGGTGGTGATGGCGGCGCTGGGCAACGACGGCGGCGCATATCTCGCTCGGCTGCGCGACTGGGGGCTCGACACCAGCCTCGTGCGCGTCGACGACGCGGAGTACACCGCGCAGGCGATCATCATCACCGACACCGACAACAACCAGATCACGGCGTTCCACCCCGGAGCGATGCAGAACGCGCACCTGATCGAGGTGCCGCGCCGTGCCGACCTCCGCATCGGCATCATCTCGCCCGACGGCCGCGAGGCGATGTGGCGGCACGCGCACGAGATGTCCGATGCGGGCATCCCATTCATCTTCGACCCGGGCCAGCAGCTGCCCCAGTTCGACGGCGCCGAGCTCCGGGAGGTGCTGAGGCTGGCCAGCTGGGCCGCCCTCAACGACTACGAGGCCCGCATGCTGTGCGAACGCACCGGGGCGGGTCTCGCCGAGCTGTCGCGCAGCGGCCTGCGCGGCATCGTCGTCACGCTGGGCGCCGAGGGCTGCGAGATCTGGGTCGACGGCACGCGGACGCACGTGCCCGGCGTCGCGGCCGCCGGGATCGTCGACCCGACCGGCTGCGGCGATGCCTTCCGAGCGGCGCTGCTCCACGGGCTGGAGCGCGACTGGCCGCTTGAGCGCTGCGCCGCGCTCGGCAACCGGATCGGGGCGCTGAAGATCGCGCACCGAGGCGGTCAGAACCACGTCGTCGACGCAGCGGCAGTCGGCGCTTGAGCACACCGCCGGCGGTGTCCGGCAGGCGACGCGGCCGGTTGGCCGTGCCGACCGAAGTAAAAAGCCCGGCCAGGCCGGGCTCGAGGGATCGACGGCAGCCGGCGGCGTGAACCGCCGGCCCGCCGGATCAGGGCTTGTTGCCAGTCGGGAACGGCCAGGCCGCAGCCGGACTCAGCGTCGTCTTCGCAGGGGCCGCAGGCTCGGCAGGGGCGGCGGCCTTCTTCGCCGCAGCCTTCTTGGCCGGCGCCGCCTTCTTCGCGGCAGCCTTCTTCGCCGGTGCCGCCTTCTTGGCGGCAGCCTTCTTCGCCGGCGCGGCCTTCTTGGCCGGTGCGGCCTTCTTCGCGGCAGCCTTCTTGGCGGGCGCCTTCTTGGCCGGTGCGGCCTTCTTGGCGGCAGCCTTCTTCGCCGGCGCGGCCTTCTTGGCCGGCGCGGCCTTCTTCGCGGCAGCCTTCTTGGCGGGCGCCTTCTTGGCCGGAGCGGCCTTCTTCGCAGTTGCCATGACGTTCTCCTTGATCAAGTTGCAAAGAGCACCGGCCTGCGGGGAGCAGACCGGAGATTCACCACCGGCGGTACCGCCGTGCGGTGAATGGGGCAGCGGCCCGCGCACCGCTTCGGGCGTCGGCGCGTCGGACCCGCATTCGAAAAGCCGTTGTCTTGTCGTACTGCCTTGTCGTCCTCTGGCGAACGGGGGGCATTCGAGGCCACCGCCCGCGCCAACCGCACCGACCCGACGCGTGCGCGGCAGACGCGGCCTGCGCGCGTCAGTCCCAGCTCAGTGCACCGCCGGTCTGGTAGTCGATCACGCGCGTCTCGAAGAAATTGCGCTCCTTCTTCAGGTCGATCATCTCGCTCATCCACGGGAACGGGTTCTCCTCGTTCGGGAAGAGCGCGTCGAGGCCGATCTGCTGCGCGCGCCGGTTGGCGATGTAACGCAGGTAGCCCTTGAACATGCTGGCGTTGAGGCCGAGCACGCCGCGCGGCATGGTGTCCTCGGCATAGCGGTACTCGAGCTCGACCGCCTGCTGGAACAGCGCCTTGACCTCCGCGCGGAAGGCCGGGGTCCACAGGTGCGGATTCTCGAGCTTGATCTGGTTGATGAGGTCGATGCCGAAGTTGCAGTGCATCGACTCGTCGCGCAGGATGTACTGGTACTGCTCGG
>JALORQ010000095.1 GCA_025458805.1 Rubrivivax sp. | reverse complement strand
GCGTGCAACGTGATCAGCGAGGCCTGGTGCCAGCGCAACAACGCCGACGCGATGGACGACCTGATCAAGAACCAGGGCGTGATCGCGCGCCCGCTGCCCGACCCGGTGCTCAAGCGGCTGCGCGAGGTCACCAACGACGTGCTCAACGAGGCGGCGGCGAAGGACCCGCTGACGAAGAAGGTGCACGACTCGTACATGGCCTACAAGAAGAAGTTCGATGCCTGGTCGACCTTCAGCGAAGGCCCGTACCACGAGAAGGTCCTGACGGCCTGATCCCACGATGAACGACCAGCCTCCTGCCGGCACGACGCCGGCGGGCGGCGCGCCGCTGCGCGGGCCGGACAACGGCTTGGTCGCAGCGGTCGAGCGCGCCGTCGACCTCGTGGGCCGCGCCGCGGCCTGGCTCACGCTGGCCATCGTGCTGCTGATGGCCGCCAACGTGCTGCTGCGCTACCTGTTCAGCATCGGCTCGGTGTGGTCGCAGGAGCTCGAGTGGCACCTGCTGGCGCCGGTCGTGCTGTTCGGCATGACCTACGCGCTGCTCAAGGGGGACCACGTGCGCGTCGACGTGTTCTATGCACGCATGTCGCCGCGCGGCCGCGCCGCGGTGGACCTGCTGTCCGCGCTGCTCGCCGTCGCGCTGGCCGGGCTGGTGATCCGCTACTCGATCCCGTACGTGCAGCAGAGCTACGCGATCGGCGAGATCTCGCCCGACCCGGGCGGCCTCACGCACCGCTGGCTGCTCAAGGCGCTGATCCCGGTCGGCTTCGCGCTTTTCGGGCTGCAGGCGGCGGCGCAGGGCGTGTCGGCGGCGATCCGCCTGAAGCGCGCGGGGGCCCGATGAGCCTGCAGGAATGGCTCGCCCTCGGCCTGCTCGGGGGCTTCTTCGCGCTGCTGATGCTCGGCGTGCCGGTGGGCATCACGCTCGCGGCCAGCGGCTTCGTGTTCGGCTTCCTCGGCTTCGGCGAGACGCTGTTCAACCTGCTGCCGGCGCGCATCTACGGCGTGGCGGCCAACTACCAGTGGCTCGCGATCCCGCTGTTCGTCTTCATGGGCGTCATGCTCGAGAAGTCGCGCCTCGCCGAGGATCTGCTCGACGTGATCGGCCACCTGGCCGGCGGGCTGCGCGGCGGCATGGCGCTGGGCATCATCGGCGTCGGCGTGCTGATGGGCGCGACCACCGGCATCGTCGGCGCGACCGTGATCACGCTCGGCCTGCTGACGCTGCCCACGCTGCTGCGCCGCGGCTACGACCCGGCGATCTCGTGCGGCGCGATCTGCGCGTCGGGCACGCTCGGGCAGATCATCCCGCCCAGCCTGGTGCTGATCCTGCTGTCGGACATCATGCAGCAGTCGGTGGGCACGCTCTTCGCCGCGGCCGTGCTGCCCGGACTGATGCTCGCGGGTCTGTACTGCGCGTGGATCGTCGTCTACGGGATGATGCGTCCCGATGCCATGCCGCCGGTGCCGCAGGCCGAGCGCGACGCGCTGCCGGTCGGCCAGCTGTGGCTGCGGGCCCTGAAGGTGGCGCTGCCGCCGCTGGCCCTCGTCTTCGCGGTGCTCGGCTCGATCATCGGCGGCGTCGCGGCGCCGACCGAGGCGGCGTCGATGGGCGCTCTGGGCGCGATCCTGGTCGTGGCCGGTGCGCGGCGCCTCACGCTGCAGGTGCTGCGCGAGGTGATGCAGGGGACGCTTCGCATCTCGGCGATGGTGCTGTTCATCCTGATCTGCGCGCAGGTGTTCGGCCTCGCGTTCCGCGGCCTGAACGGCGAGAAGCTGATCGAGGACCTGTTCGAGTTCCTGCCCGGCGGCATCAACGCCGACATCGCGTTCATGCTCGCGCTCATCTTCGTGCTCGGCTTCTTCCTCGAGTGGATCGAGATCAGCTACATCGCGGTGCCGCTGTTCCTGCCGATCTTCGCCGCGGCCGGCGTCGACCCGGTCTGGCTGGCGATGATGATCACGGTGATGCTGCAGACCAGCTTCCTGACGCCGCCGTTCGGCTGGGCACTGTTCTTCCTGAAGGGCGTGGCGCCGCCGCAGGTGACGACGCGGCATCTGTACCTGGGCGTGCTGCCGTTCGTCGCGCTGCAGCTGGTGGGCGTGGCACTGGTGTTCTTCTTCCCGAAGATCGCGACCTGGCTGCCGCAGGCGATCGGCTGGTGACGCGGCGCGCCGCCCGGCGCGGCATCCGTGCCGCCACGCCGCCGGCTGATGTAGTCTCGAGCGGTCGCATCGGCCCGGCGGCGGCGTGCCGCTCTGCGTCGCGGGCCTTCCGGAGGCAGCCCATGGACGACCGCGAACTCGCGCGCCGACTCGAGGCGACGCCGACCTTCTCGCGCCTGCCGATCGATGCCGTCGCGGCGCTCGTCGGGCGCAGCCGTCGCATCCGCGCGACCGCCGGCTGCTGGCTCAACGATGCGGCGGCGGCACCCCGCGACCATCTGATCCTGCTCGCCGGCGAACTCGAGGTGCACCGCGCTTGGATCGACGACGACGGCCGGCCGCAAGGTGGCGCGTGGCGGGTCGGGGTGGTGCCGGAAGGTCCAGGGTTCGCCTGGGTGCCGGCGGGCAGCGGCGGTGTACGCATCCAGGCGCTCGAGGATGCGGAGGCGGTGGCGGTCGATGCCGACGAGCTCGACGCGCTGCTGGGCTGGCACGACGCGGGCCGGGCATCCTTGTCGCTGCGGCAGGCGCCCTTGCTGCAGCGGCTGCCGATCGAGAACGCCCAGCGCGTCTTCGACCGCATGACGGAGCGCCCGGCCGCCGCCGGCGAGACGATCGTCGCTCAGGGCGACCCGGGGGACGCGTACTACATCCTGCTGGCCGGCGAGGCCGAGGTCTGGGTGCGCGACCCGTTCACCGACGAGAGCGCGCGCACCAGCCTGCTGGGCCCGGGCGACGGCTTCGGCGAGGAGGCGCTGCTGCTGCAGGGCCGTCGCACCGCGACCGTGCGCATGCTCTCGCCGGGGCGGCTGCTGGTGCTCGCCCGGTCCGACTTCGACGAACTGCTGGAGCCGCCCCTCGTCGAGCAGATCGACGCCGCGCGGGCGCGCGACCTGCTGCGCGATGGCCGGGCGACGCTGCTCGACTGCCGCTACGGTTTCGAGTACGACGAAGGCCGCATTCCGGGCGCCCGGCACGTGCCCCTCGACCGCATCCGGCAGCAGGGCGTCTTCTCGCTCGACCCCGCCGACACGCACATCGTCTACTGCCGGAGCGGCCGGCGCAGCAAGGCCGCGGCCTTTCTGCTGCGCGAGCGCGGTTTCCGTGCGCTGTCGCTCGCCGGCGGCCTGGCCGACTGGCCGTACGAGGTCGAGGGCGAGGCGGTCTGATCGTCGAGCACGGGCCGCAGCGCATCGAGGCCGGCGCGGCATCGCGCCACCTGCGCCATGGCCGCGGCATGCAGCGCGCGGGGGTCGGCCGCGAGGGCCGCGCGCAGGGCGTCCTCGAGCGCGGCGGGTTCGACGACCGCGGCGCGCGCCTCCGCCGGCTCCCAGGTCCGCACCCAGGCCGCCGCCTTGCCCGGCCGGCCCGGGCCGATCAGGACACGAGGGCGGGCGAACGCCCCCGACACGATGGCGACATGCAGGCTGCTGCTGACGCAGGCCCGGGCGTTCGCGATCAGCGCGCAGAGGTCCCACAGGCGCAGCGATGCGAACACGCGCACCGGCAGGTCGGGGACCGCGTGCGCCGCGCCGACGGCGCGCCTGCCGCGCCGCGTCCGCAGAGCGGCCCCGACGAGTGCGGCAACGCGCTGCAGCGCCTCGAGGTCGTCGTGCCAGGGCGCGGCTCCGGCGCGAAACAGCACGATGCCGAGCCGCGCATCGCCGGCGACGGCGGCCGCGGCGGTGGCGATCGCGCGCAGCGTCGCGTCGTCGACGAAGTCCGGCCCCGCCTGAAGCGCGAGGTAGCCCCGCGGCATCGCGGCGCGCACGGCAGCGGGCTCGCCGGTCGCGGCGTGGTGCGCGATGGTCGGGCCGAACAGGTCGGCCGCCATCACGGCAGCGTCGGGCTGCAGGGTCGCCTCGACGCCGGCTTTGCGCAACTGCCGCAGCGTCGACGCGTCGCGCACGGTGACCCGATCGGCGGCGCGCAGCTTGGCGACGACTTCGGCGCGCATTTCCGGCGCGCACGCGTCGAGATCGACGCCGCCGGCGGCGCACAGGGCCACCGGCCCGAGGCGCGGCCATTCGCGGCGCGACGCGACGTAGGGCGCCTGCTGCAGCCGGCCGCCCGGGGTGCCGAGGCGCGCGCGCAGCCAGGCTTCGCGTGCCGCCGGCTCCCGTTCGAGCCATCCGACCGTTGCCGGCACCTCGGCCGGCGGCAGCAGCATCACGGCCGCGTGCCAGGCGGGGCAGGTGAGGATCTCGCCGCCGATGTGCAGCAGCGCGGGGGCCGCGTCTCCGTCGGACGGCACGGCGCCGGCGCGTGCGGACGTCGGGCCGGGCATGCACTCTGCGAGCGGCCGCACGTCGACGCCGCCCAGCGCCCGGAGGTCGCGGGCCGCGAGGCCGGCGAAGGCGAGCGGACGGTCGCGCCACAGGCTCGCGTGGACCTGCCCGAGCAGCAGGTCGCCGAGGTTGTGGCGGTCCCAGGGACCGAAGAGGATCAGCGGGCGCGGCAAGGTCCGCTTTCGAGCACGCACCCGCGGTCGACCGTCTTTCCGTGCTGCGTGGCGGACATGGCGCGCTGCTCGGCGAGCGGGGTGTCGTCGCGGACAGCGCAGACGGGCCGTGCAGGGTCCCGTGCCGCGCTCAGGTGCGACCCGGCGGCTCGCCCGCGGCGGTGCCGGCGTGCGCGTCGGCCGCAAGCCGGGTCGCAGGCGTTGCAGGCATGCGTCGCACCTGGCGCCTCACGATCCAGGCCAGCGCGAGCAGCGCGAGGATGATGACGAACACGGCATACGGGTGCACGGCCGATGTCCACGCGTCGATGGTCTCGAACAGCCACGCGTAGACGACGATCGCGAGCGCGGTGGCCGTGAGCACGGTGGCGAGATTGACGGCGGTGCGCAGCCCGAGCAGGAAGCCGATGATGGCGCCGACGACCGGCCCCGTCATCCAGAACGGCAGGAAGACGAAGACGAACAGGCCCGCGATGCCGAAGCGGCGCACGCTGCCGCGCCCGGCCTCGGCGGCGCCGCGCAGCTTCGCCAGGTGCGTGGCGAGGCGGCGCGTGTCGATCAGTTCCCGCCAGCCGAGCACGAAGAGCGGATAGATCACGAGCACCTGCGCCGCCTCGACGGCGAGGTTGAGCAGGACGAGCTCGAGCGGCGCGATGCCGCTCGCGACACCGAGGCTCATGCCCGCGCCGCGGCCGATGACCAGGTTCAGCCCGATCACCGCGGCGTAGTCCAGCGTCTCGACCGGGGCGAGCATGAGCCCGATCCCGACCGAGGCCGCGATGCCCAGCGTCAGTACCAGCCCTAGGGCGAGCAGCCGCCCTTCGGTGCGGTCGATCAGCAGGCGCCACCCGGGCGTCCGGGTGCCCGAAGGCGGCGGCATGCGGTGCGATGGGGGCATGGATCACGCGATCATGCCGCCCGCGCCTGCGCTCGACCTTGCGCCCGGGCAAGGCCGGCCGCGTCAGAGCGTCAGAACCAGCGCAGGGGTGCCAGCACGATCTGCGGCCAGGCGATGATCGCCGCCACCGCGACCAGGTTGGCCACGACGAAGGGCATGACGCCGCCGAAGATGGTCGCCAGCGAGACCTCCGGCAGCAGCGTCTTGACGGTGAAGACGTTCATCCCCACCGGCGGGCTCAGCATGCCGATCTCGATCATCATGACGACGAAGATGCCGAACCACACCGGGTGGACGCCCATCTCGACGGCGACCGCGGTGAAGATCGGCGCGGTCAGCAGCAGCAGCCCCATCGACTCCATCAGCGCGCCGAGCACGAGGTAGATCGCGACCATCGCGAGCAGCACGCCGAGCACGCCGAAGCCCGACTCCCGGATCCAGGTGACCAGCTCGAAGGTCATTCCGCTGAGCGTCACGAAGTTGGCGAAGGCCAGCGCGCCGAAGACGATGGCGAAGATCATCGCCGTCGTGCGTGCGGTCTCCGACAGGCACTCCAGCAGCACCGGCAGCGTCATGCGGCGCCGCGCCACCGCGATCGCGAAGGCGCCGGCGGCGCCGATGCCGGCCGACTCGGTGGCCGTGAAGATGCCGCCGTACAGCCCGCCCATCACCATCACGAAGAGCAGGATCGTCGCCCAGACGCCCTTGAGCGCGGCGAAGCGCCTCGCGATCGGCAGCCTCCCGCCGCGCGGGCCGAGCGACGGGTTCAGCGCCACGCTGACCCACACCGCGGCGACGAAGAGCAGCAGCAGCAGGAGCCCGGGCACGATGGTGGCGATGAACAGCTGACGGATGTCGGTCTCGGTGAGCAGGCCGAAGATGACCAGCGGCACGGAAGGCGGGATCAGCACCCCCAGCACCCCGGCCGAGGCCACCGTGCCCGTGGACAGCCGGTCGTGGTAGCCGAGCCGGCGCATCGGCGGGATGGCGACCCGCGTCATGGTCGCCGCGGTGGCGATCGAACTGCCCGAGATCGCCGCGAAGAGGCCGCAGGCGGCTACCGTGGCGTGCGCGAGGCCGCCCTTGAGGTGGCCGAGCCAGGCGTTCGCGGCGTCGTAGAGCTCGTTGCTGATGTCGGCCTTGTGGACGAACAGGCCCATCAGGATGAACATCGGCAACACCGACATGCCGTAGTTGGCGGCCGAGTCGACGACGATCTGCCCGAGCATGCCGAGCGCCGGGTCGATGCCGCGCAGCACTGCGAAGCCGCCGACGCCGGCGAGCAGCATCGCGAAGGCCAGCGGAACGCCCGCGAAGGCCAGCAGGAACAGCACGGCGAAGCCGGCGAGCGCCATCGTCATCGCGTGTCCTCCCGCCCTTGCAGGCTCTGCCAGGCCAGCCCGGCCATCGCCATCGCGGCGAGCGTCGCGCACGCGGCGAGCGCGAAGGTCAGCGGCGCGTGCGGCCAGCCGAGCACGATGCTGTGCTTGCCGGCGTCGAGGTCGTCCAGGCCCTGCGCCCACAGCCTCCACGCCATCAACGCCAGCGCGACCGTCGACAGGGCGTCGCACAGCACCGCCTTGATGCGGCGTGCCGGACCCCGCACGACGTTGTCGATCAGGCTCACCGTGACGTGGCCGCGGTGGCGCGTGACCAGCGGCAGCGCCATGAAGATCAGCAGCGCCATCGAGAACTCGACGATCTCCAGGCTGCCCCGGATCGGCGCCGCGAACAGGTAGCGCGCGAAGACGTCGGCGAACGTCAGCACGACGATCAGCGCCACCGGCACGGCGCACAGGACGCCGAGCACGCGCTCGACCGGACCGCTCGCGGCCATGATGCGACGGCGGGGCGTGCGCCGCTCAGCGGGCGTGGTCGGCCGCCTGCTGGCGGTAGAAGGCGAGCGCGGCCGCACCGTCGACGCCGGCGGCGCGGGCATCGGCCAGCCAGGCCTGCTCGAGCGGTGCGGCGAGCCGGCGCATGTCCTCGGCGAAGGCCGGGCTCGCGGGCCGGATCTGCACGCCCGCGGCCGCCGCCTCGGCGCGCACCTTGGCCTCGAGCTCGTCGAGCACCACGAAGCGCGCCGCGAGGTTCTCGCCTCCCAGCCGGGTGACCGCGTCGCGGTCGGCGACGGGCAGCGACTCCCACTTCCTGCGGTTCACGAAGAGCGCGAACGCGGTCGCCGTGATGCCGCCCGGCAGGTCGACGATGTGCCTCGCGTACTGCAGCGTCTTGAAGGCCTGCGCGTCGTTGACCGTGTAGCCGGCGAAGGCGTCGACGGTGCCGCCCGAGATGATCTCGTGGCTGCGCACCGCGGGAGCGGCCACCACGCCGGCGCCTGCCGCCTCGAGCAGCGTCGCCGGTGCCCCCGGGACCGCGAACACCTTGGTGCCCTTCAGCGACGCGAGGCTGTCGATCGCCGTCTTCATGCCGAAGATCGTCGCGGGCTGGAAGACGAACAGTCCGAGCAGGTGCACGTCCCTGAACTCGTCGGCCTGCCGGAAGAACCTCTCGTAGGTGCGCCACAGCGCGATCGAGCTGCCGCGCGCGCTGGTGTTGACGCCCGGCAGCATCGCCACCTGGGTCAGCTTGACCTTCGGCGCGAGGAAGCCGTGGAACTGGTAGGCCATGTCGAACACACCCTTGGCGACGCCGTCCATCTGCTGCGGCGGCGCGGCCAGGCTGCTGGGCGGCATGTCGATGCGAATCCGGCCCTGGGTGGCCTTGCCGATCTCGTCGGCCCACGGCTTGAAGATCCGCGTGTTCACCGGGTGCTGCGGCTGGATGAAGCTGTTGAACAGCAGCGTGGCCTGCGCGCGCGCGGCCATCGGCAGCGCCGACGCGGCGGCGGCGGCGATCAGGGAACGGCGTGTGAACATGGGTCTGTCTCCTGGCTCTGGTTGTCGGTCGCGTCGGCCCGTGCGGGCCTTCGTCGTTGCGCTTCGAGGCGCGTCAGGCCCCCGAGGACACCGGCGGCTCGAAGACCACGCCGCAGGTCGGCGCGATCGCCACGGCCCGGGCCGGGCTGCCGATGTTGTGGAGCCGGCGGTACAGCGTCGGCAGGTCGCCGGCCGGGGTGGCCCAGAACAGCGCGTGCACGGGCTTGCCGCTGTTGTTGAAGAACGCGTGCGGGATGCCGCGCGGCAGGTGGCCGACCTCGTGCGGCTGCACCACGCCCGGCCGGCCGCCGACGACGATGTCGATCGGCCCGTCGAGCGGCATCAGGTATTCGTCCTGCGCCGCATGCGTGTGCGGCGGCACGAAGGTCTCCTCGGGGAAGATCGCGTACCAGACGAAGCGGTCCGTGCCGATCTCCTTGGGCAGGTAGACCTGCCCGAGGACGTTCCAGGCCACGCCGTCGAGCCCCTCGGGGGTCAGCGGCACGTCGGGGATGCTGACGGTGCTCATCGGTCGGCCTTCGCGGTGAGCCGGTCCAGCGTGGCCTTGACCAGCGGGTTGCTCGAGGCGTAGCGCGGCGCGAAGGCGCGGCGCTGCGCGGCCAGGTCGGCCTCGTCGGCATAGCCGATCAGGATGCCGGCCTCGGCGACGCGCGACTGCACGTCGGTGTTCTCGATCAGGTCGTCGGCGATCGTCACGCGCTGCCGCGGCTGCCGCGCCCAGCGGAACAGCGCCTCGTGCAGCCTTGCGCGCGCGGCGGCGTGCTCGGCGGCGGGGCTGGCGCCGACGTCGCGCAGTTCGTGCGGGTCCTGCTGCAGGTCGAACAGCATCGGCCGGTAGCCCTCGGTCAGCACGTACTTCCAGCGCCCGTCGAACGCCATGCGCATCCAGGCCTCGCGCGACGGCGTGCCCAGCTCGATGCGCGAGCTCTGGAACGAGTAGTCGCACTCGCTGACCGCGATCTCGCGCCAGGCCGCGGGCGGCTTGCCGAAGAGGAACGGGCGCAGCGAGCGGCCGTCCATCGCGTGCGGCAGCGGCTGGCCTTCGCAGACGTCGAGGAAGGTCGGCGCCAGGTCGACCGCCTCGACGAGTGCGCTGCAGCGCGTGCCCCGCGTCGCGTCGGCGCGCTCGTCGGGGTCGACGACGATCAGCGGCGTGCGCACCACCGGCTCGTGGAACAGCTCCTTGTCGCCGAGCCAGTGGTCGCCGAGGAAGTCGCCGTGGTCGGCGCAGAAGACGATCATCGTCTCGTCCATCAGGCCGCGCTCCCGCATGAAGGCGAACAGCCGGCCGAGCTGGTCGTCGATCTGCTTGATCAGCCCCATGTAGCCCACCATGACCGCGTCGCGCACCGCCGGATCGGCGAAGGTGCGCGAGACGCGGTGGCGCGTCATCGCCGCGTAGACCGGGTGCGGGTCGCGCAGCTCGTCGTCGCTGCGCACCAGCGGCAGCGCGTCGGCCGGGGTGTACATGCCGGCGTAGGGCGCCGGCACGACGTACGGCCAGTGCGGCTTGATGTAGCTGAGGTGCAGCAGCCAGGGCTGGTCGCCCGCGTCGCGCATGAAGTCCATCGCGCGCGTCGTCGTGTACGGCGTCTCCGAGTGCTCGTCGGGCACGCGCGCCGGCAGGTGGCTGTACTTGAGGAACCAGCCCGAGCGCAGCGAGCCGTCGCGGTCGACCACCGTGTTGGCCCATTCCTCCCACGGGTTGTCGCCGCCGAAGCCGTGCTCGCGCAGGTAGCGGTTGTAGTGCGGGTCGGGGTCGTGGCCCGAGAACGGGTGCAGCCCGTCGTCGCGCTCGTAGGGGTCGAAGCCGCACTCGGCGATGCGCACGCCGATGCGCGACTTCGGGTCGATGCCCATGCGCGCCATCCCGGCGTGGTCGGCGCGCATGTGCGTCTTGCCGACCAGCGCGCAGCGCATGCCGAGCGGGCGCAGGTGGTCGCCGATCGTCATCTCGCCGGCCTTCAGCGGCACGAAGTTCCAGCTCACGCCGTGCGACTGCATGTAGCGGCCGGTGTAGTAGCTCATGCGCGACGGCCCGCACACGGGCGACTGCACGTAGGCGCGCTCGAACAGCACGCCGCGCGCCGCCAGCGCGTCCAGGTGCGGGGTGTGCAGGCGCGGGTGCCCGTAGCACGACAGGTGGTCGGCACGCAGCTGGTCGCACATGACGAAGAGGATGTTCTTCGCGCGTCGGGTCACTCGGGTCTCCGTCGGTCCTTCGAGGCTGGATCGCATCGTAGGAAGCCGCGCCGCGCTTGTCGCTTGACATCTTTCGATGTCGATTACCATGGGTTATCGCGGCCCCTGGGTTTGCCCTATGCGTCTCGAGCAGCTGCGGCTGATGCAGGCCCTGTCGACCTACGGAAGCCTGCGCGCCGCGGCGCAGGCGATGAACGTGACGCAGCCGGCGCTCACGAAGACGCTGAAGCTGCTCG
>JALORQ010000094.1 GCA_025458805.1 Rubrivivax sp. | reverse complement strand
CCAGCCGACCATCAGCACGAGCAGGCAGGCGCCCGACACCTGGATCGCGGCGCCGCCCGGCGACAGGCCCGCGGCGCTCCAGCCCCAGGGCAGCAGCACGAGCGCGGCCAGCCAGGGATGCTGCAGAGCGCTGCCGCGCAGCATCTGCAGGGGCTTGAAGAAGGCCGCCGCGGCCAGCATCGCGACGGTGAACAGCGTCTCTGGCAACGGCAAGGCGTCCATCGGGCGGCTCCACGGGCGGACAAGGACACTGCAGCGGTCACTGTAGGGCCCGCTGTCCACCGCTCAGGGGCCGTGATGCGGCCCCTTCGGCCCGCAAATGCCGCCCCGGACGATTCGCGCCGGTTCACTGACCGCGTCATCTTGCCGTAAGCATCGGACGAAGTAAACGCCGCGGTCTTTTGCTTGGACGTCGCAGTCACGCGACGCCTTCGGGCCGCGCGGCCACGGATCGGCTGATCGCCGCTGACGCCGGACGTACGGCGCGCAGCGCGGCGTCGACCCGGCCGCTCCCGCTTTTCGGTCGAATGGCGACGCGTCCGGCCCGTCAAGATCCGAGCCATGAATGCGGACCGAGGAGGCCGGCGGCATGCCGCGCCGGGAATCCGGGGGCTGACCTGCTCCGGCGTCGCGCTGCTGCTGGCCGTCGCCGCTGCAGCCGCACATGCCGCGCCGCAGCGGCCGCCCTGGCTCGCCCCTTGCCGGGTCGACGCGTTTCCGACCGAGGCACTGTGCGGACGCTGGCCGCGCCCGCTCGATCCGGCGCGACCCGAGGGACCGGCGATCCACCTGCGCGTCGTCGTGCTGCCGTCGCTCGCGCGCCGCCCTCTGCCCGATCCCGTGGTGATGATCGCCGGCGGGCCGGGGCAGAGCGCGGTGCGACTCGCGGCGCCCCTGTCGCAGCGGGTCGACGCGCTGCGGCAACGACGTGACCTGGTCTTCGTCGAGCAGCGCGGCACCGGTGAGAGCGCGCCGCTCGACTGCGCGCCCCCGGCGGCAACGGGCCTGGCGCAGAGGCTCGACCCGGAGCTTCGGCTCGGCGCGCTCGTCTCCTGCCGGCAGCACCTGCGGTCGCTGCCTCACGGCGACCTCACCCAGTACACCACCCTGCGCGCGGCCGAGGACCTCGACGCCGTGCGCGAGGCGCTGGGCGCGCCGCAGGTCAACCTGGTCGCGGTGTCTTACGGCACGCGGGTGGCGCTCGCGGTGGACCGACTCTTCCCCGGCACCGTCCGGCGCATGGTGCTGGACGGCGTCGCACCGGGCGACATGTCGCTGCCGTCGAGCGCCGGGATCGACGCCGCGGCGGCGCTCGACCGCTGGCTCGCTGCGTGCGCCGCCGACGCCGGCTGCGATCGGCGCCATCCCCGGTTGCAGGCGCGCTGGGCCGGCTGGGTCGCCGCGCTGCCGCGCACGCTGGACGCCGAGGACCCGCGTGACGGCGCGCGCGAGCGGCTCGTGATCGACCGCGACCGCGTGGCCGCGCTGGTGCGTGCTCCGCTGTACCAGCCGGCGCTGGCCGCCGCGCTGCCGCACGCCCTCGGCGAGGCGACCCACGATCGCCTCGCACCGCTGCTCGGGCTGGCCGATGCCGCCGGCGGCTCGGCGGCCGAAGGGCCGGGACGCATCGCCTGGGGCATGCACCTGTCGGTGATCTGCAGCGAGGACGCCGGGCCGCCAGGGCGCGAGGGCAGCGAGCCGACCGGCGCGATGCGCGCCGGGCCGCGTGCCTCGGCCTCGCCCGACGGGGTCCTTGCGCTCGACCTCGGCGGCGCCGGCTTCTACCGGCGTGCCTGCGACGGCTGGCCGCGCGCTGCGTTGCCGCGGGGCTGGCACGAGGCCGGTCGGGCCGGTGCGGTGACGCTGCTGCTGTCCGGCGCGCTGGACCCGGCGACGCCGCCGCGCCACGCCGAGCGCGTGGCCGCCGCCCTGGGTCCGCGCGCAAGGCATCTCGTCGTGTCCCATGCGGGACACGGGGTGATGGCGCTGCCATGCGCGACGACGGTCGTGCGCGATTTCGTCGCCGCGGCCGACGACGTCGCGGCGCTTTCGGTCGACGCGACCTGCCTCGCAACGGTGCCGTCGCCGCGTCCGTTCCTGCCACCGCGGCCGGGCGCCGCCGCCGCATCGTGATCGCCGTCGAGGCGCTGGGCAAGCGGTATCCCGGCTCGCGTGGCACGCCTGCGGTGCAGGCGCTTGCCGGGGCGAGCTGGCGCGCCGCCGACGGCTGCATCACCGGGCTGCTGGGTCCCAACGGCGCCGGCAAGACGACGATGATGCGCGCGGTGGCCGGGCTCGTCGTGCCCGACACCGGGCGCGCGCTGGTCGACGGCGTCGACGCGGCGCGCATGCCGCAGGTCGCGCGGCGCAGGCTGGGCTGGCTCGGCGGCGGGCTGTACCCGCGTCTGACGGCGCGCGAGAACATCCTGTACTTCGCGCGGCTGCACGGGCTGGACGCGGACGCGGCCGCATCGCGGATCGCGCGGCTCGGCGACGAACTCGGGATGGGCCCGCTGCTCGATCGCCGCACCGAGGGCTTCAGCCAGGGCGAACGGATGAAGACGGCGCTTGCCCGCGCGCTGGTGCACGATCCGCCGAACCTGCTGCTCGACGAGCCGACCAACGGGCTCGACGTGCCGTCCACGCGCGCGCTGCGCGACGCCCTGCGCCGGCTGCGCGACGAGACCGGCAAGTGCATCGTCGTGTCGACGCACGTGATGCAGGAGGTCGAGCGGCTCTGCGACCACGTCGTCGTCGTGGCCCGCGGCCGCGTCGTCGCCGAGGGCTCGGTCGCGGCGCTGTGCGCGCAGACCGCGAAGCGCGACTTCGAGGACGCCTTCGTGCACCTGGCCTACGGCGAAGCGGCCGCGTCGCGCGGGGCGGCGGCGTGACCCCGGCGCGGCAACGGGCGGCCTTCGTGCAGTCGCTGCGCGCGGCCGGGGTCGTCTTCGCGAAGGAGTGGCGCGACGCGCTGCGCGACCGGCGCACCCTGCTCGCGGTGCTGCTCGGATCGGTCGCGCTCGGCCCGGCGGTGCTGGTGGTCCTGTCGCTGCTCGTCACCGGACTCGAGGAGCGGGCGGCCGCGCGCGACGTCTGGGTGCAGGGCACAGCGCACGCTCCGTCGCTCGTCAACTTCCTCGAGCGCCAGACCGTGCGGGTGCGAGAGGCGCCGCCCGATGCGCTGCGGGCGCTGCGCGAGAGGCGGCTCGACGCGCCGGTGCTCGTCGTCGGGCCGCGCTTCGAGGCCGCCCTGGCGTCGGGCGAGCCCGCGGCGGTGACGCTCTGGGTCCACGGCGGCGATGCGCGCGTGCAGGCCGCAGCGGGCCGCGCCGGGCAGCTTCTGCAGGCGTTCGCGCAGGAGCAGGCGACGCTGCGGCTGGCGCTGCGCGGCGTCTCGCCCGCCGGGCTGGACGTCCTGCGCGTCGACGCGCAGGACGTCGCGGACCCGTCGGCGCGCGCGGCGCCGTGGATGGCGCTGCTGCCCTTCTTCGTGCTGATGGCGGTGGTCTACGGCACGCTCAACGCGGCGCTCGACACGACGGCGGGCGAGCGCGAGCGCGGCTCGCTGGAGCCGCTCCTGGTCAATCCGGTGGCGCCGTGGGCGCTGCTGCTCGGCAAGTGGGCGGCCGTGGCCGGCGTCGGGATGCTGGTCGCGGTGCTGGCCTGCGCCGGATTCCTGCCCGCGCCCTGGCTGCTGCGCAACGAGACGCTGGCCGCGCTGTTTCGCTTCGGCCCGGCCGAGGCCGCGCTGTTCGTCGGGTTGCTGATGCCGCTGGCCGCGCTGCTGGCGGCCGCGCTGATGTCGATCGCGATGGCCTGCCGCAGCGTGCGCGAGGCTCAGGCCGGATCGACCGTCTTCGTGCTCGCCGTGTCGCTGCTGCCCTTGGTCGAGATGCTCGACCCGGGTGGCGCCGCACGCTGGCAGCTCGCGGTGCCGGTGCTGTCCCAGGTGGTGCTGATGTCGCGCGTGCTGCGCAGCGAGCCGCCGGCCGGCTGGGAGCTGGCGGTGCCGACCGTCTCGTGCATGCTGCTGGCCGCGCTGCTGCTCGTGGCCCTCGCGCGGCGGCTCGCCCGCGCAACGGCCGAATGACGTCTTCTCAGTGCGTGGCCCGCAGCGCGCGCACGACCTCGTCCTGCCAGGGCAGGCCGTGGACGAGCCCGGTCAGCACGCGAGCCGCCTGCAGCGCGGTCAGCACGGTCCCGTCGTCGGCCACCAGCCGCAGGTTGGTCACCACCGCCATCGGGTCGGCCATCGCGACGATGCCGTGCTCGATGCGCACCCAGTCCCAGGCGACCCCGGCCTCGCCGTCGTCACCGCTCGCGGCCCAGAGCGTCTGGCCGGCCGGCCCGTGGCTGGAGTCGCCGGCAAAGGTGACCCGCGTGCCGAGATGGGCGAGCCGCAGGGGCATCGGCCGCGCGACCTGCCAGAATATGGGGGGCCATGCGCGCACCGCCCAGGGGGCTGCGGCTGGCCGCGGGGCGGCGCGTGGCCGCTGTGGGATCGTCAACGTGTCGGGGCGCATGCGGCTATGTTTCGGCATCCGCCGGCCCGGCGATAGCTGTAAAACCTGTCAGGGCGGCCGCCATTCGTGCCGTTCGTGAACCCATCGATGCTTCCCGGCAGCTTCAGCGCGGTGCTCGAGGCGCGGAACCGAGACGAGTTCCGAGACGAGTTGGTGCGCTTCGCGCATCACCTCGGCTTCGACACCGTGTCGGCGATGACGGTCATCGACCGCGGCGTCGGGCGCAGCGAGTTCATCAGCGTCGACAACACGCCGGCCGACTTCGTCGGGACCTACGCTGACCCGGGCGTCGGACGACGCGATCCGGTGATGCAGCACTGCAGGCGCCACAGCCTCCCCATCGTCTGGGACCAGGGGACGTACGTGTCGCTCGGCCTCGGCGATCTCTGGGAGCAGCAGGCCAGCCACGGCTACCACACCGGCATCGCGATGGCGCTGCACCTGCCCGAGGGCCGGCACTTCGTGCTCGGCGTCGACCGCGACCGGGCGCTGCCGTCGGAGCCCGCGACGCTGCAGCGGCTGGTCGCCGACCTGCAGCTGTTCGCGGTGCACGCTCAGGAGGCCGCGATGCGTCTGCTCGTGCCGGCCACGTTCCAGACCGAGCAGCCGGCCTTGACGCCGCGCGAGCTCGAGGCGCTGCGCTGGACGATGGAGGGCAAGACGGCCTGGGAGGTCGGCACCATCCTGGGGATCAGCGAGCGCACCGCGGTGCTGCACGTGAACAATGCGATGCACAAGCTGGGCTGCGTCAACAAGCACCAGGCCGTCCTCAAGGCCTTGCGGCTCGGGCTCATCCACTGAGTGCGGCGCGTCCCTGCGCCACCCTGTAAGAGCTGACAGTGTCCCCTGTCACCTTGGGCTGCTTCAATTCTTGCAACGGCGCGCACAGTCCGCCCGGCGCCCGGCAAGGAGATCCAGCATGTCCCGCACCCCGACGAATCCGCAGGCCGCTCCCCAGCCCGACGACGCGGCCGGCGCCGACGCAGGGCCGACCGAACTCGACCCGGCCGAGCTGGGGCTCGTCGGCGGCGGCTTGCCCAAGGGTACCTGGGCGTCCAGGAGCACGTCGCTGCCGAAGGGCACCTGGTCCGCCACTGACGGCCGCGGCGCCGAGACCGACTTGCCCAAAGGCACCTGGTGATAGGCCTTTAGGCATCTTGGTGCGCTCCCCTGTCGGACAGGGGGGACGCACGGGCGGACCGGCCCGGCCGGTCCGCATTTTTTTGGCCGGGTGACCGATGGCAGGGCTCTTCCGGCCCGAGGCGCTCGAAGCCCAGCGGCAGGGCTGGCTCGGAGGCGTCCAGATCGCCCGGCCGCCGTCGCTCGCGCTGCTCACCGTGGCCGTGGTGGTGTTCGCGCTGCTCCTCGTCGCCTTCGTGGTGGGCACCGCATACACGCGGAAGGCCACGGTCGCGGGCGTGCTCGTGCCCGACCGTGGCCTGATCCGGATCGTCCCGGTCGCTGCCGGCACGCTGATCGAGCGGCGCGTCACTGAAGGCCAGGCCGTGCAGGCCGGCGACGTCATGTTCGTCATCGCGGTCGAACGGCCGCTGCTGGACGAGCCCGCCCAGTCCCTCGTGCAGCGCAGCCTCGACGAGCGCGAGCGCAGCCTGCGCGACGCGGCGCGGCAGCAGCAGGCCCTGGCCGAGACCCGGCGCGGCGCGCTCGAGCGCCGCCTGCAGGCCATCGAGGTCGAGCGCCTGCAGGTCGAGGCGGAATCGGCGCTGCTGCGCCAGCGACTCGCCGGCGCCGAACAGTCGCTGGCGCGCTTCGAGGCGCTGGCGGGCGAGTCCTTCGTCTCCCCCGCCCAGGTCCAGGCGCGGCGCGAGGAGCTGCTTTCCCTGCAGGCGCAGGCTCTGGCACTCGCGCGGCAGCAGGCGACGCTGGCACGCGAGGCGGCCGAGCTCGACGGCGAACGCCGCGAACTGCCGATCGCGGCACGGGGCGCGCTGGCCGGGATCGAGCGCGATCTGGCGCTGCTGTCGCGCGAGGCCGCCGAGCAGGGCGCCGAGCGGCGGTTCGTGGTGCGTGCGCCGCAGGCGGGCACCGTCACCGCCCTGCTGGCCGAGCCCGGGCAGTCGGTCTCGGCCGCCTCGGCGCTCGCCGGGCTGGTTCCGGCGGGGTCGGCGCTGCAGGCCCATCTCTACGCGCCGTCGAGCGCCGTCGGCTTCTTGCGCGAGGGCCAGGAAGTGCGTCTGCGGCTCGAGGCCTTTCCGTACCAGAAGTTCGGCCAGATCGACGGTCGCGTCGTCCAGGTCTCGCGCACGCCGCTGGCGGCGGCCGAACTGGACGCGCTGCCGTTGCCGGCCCGGCCCGCCGAGGCGGGCGAGCCGCTGTTTCGCATCACCGTCGCGCTCGGCGACGACCGGCAGCTGCCGCTGGTGGCGGGCATGAGGCTGCAGGCCGACGTGCACCTCGAGCGGCGGCGCCTGGCCGAGTGGATGCTGGCCCCGCTCGCCGGCTGGGCGGAGCGCACGCCGTGAACTGGCGTGACCGCCTCCAGCTCGGCGCGCGCGCGGCGCGCGTTCCACTCGTGCTGCAGACCGAGGCCGCCGAGTGCGGGCTGGCCTGCCTCGCGATGGTCGCGGGGGCGCACGGCCTGAAGACCGACCTGCCGACGCTGCGCCGCCGCTTCTCGATCTCGCTCAAGGGCGTCACGCTCGCCGACCTGGTGCGCATGGCCGGTGCGCTGGACCTGGCGCCGCGCGCGCTGCGCGCGGAGATGGCGCACCTGGCGCGGTTGGCACGTCCCTGCATCCTGCACTGGGACCTGAACCACTTCGTGGTCCTGGTCGCGGTGCGTCGCGGCGTGGCGGTGATCCACGACCCGGCCCACGGGCTGCGGCGGCTGCGCCTGGAGGAGGTGTCGCGCCACTTCACCGGCGTCGCGCTCGAGTTGCAGCCTGCACCCGGATTCCGGCCCAAGGTCGAGCGCCAGCACGTGACGCTGCGGGCACTGCTCGGGCCGGTCCAGGGCTGGCGGCGCTCGGTGGCCCAGATCCTCGTGCTGGCGGTCGCGCTCGAGAGCTTTGCACTGCTCGTCCCGCTGTTCCTGCAGTGGGTGGTCGACGAGGTCGTGGTCGCCGCGGACCGCGACCTGCTGGCCACGCTGGGGATCGGGTTCGTGCTGCTGGTCGCGGCGATCGCCGCGACGTCGGCGGTGCGCTCGTGGGCGGTGCTGGTGCTGTCGGCGCAGATCAATCTGCAGTGGCTGGTCAACGTCTTCGCCCACCTGCTGCGCCTGCCGGTCGACTGGTTCGAGAAGCGGCACGCGGGCGACGTCTGGTCGCGCTTCGGCGCGGTGCAGCAGATCCAGCGCACGCTGACGACCAGCTTCGTCGAGGCCTTGCTCGACGGCCTCCTCGTGCTGCTGACGCTGGTCATGATGCTGGCCTACAGCCCGCAGCTGGCTGCGATCGCGCTCGGGGCGGTCGCAGCCTACGGCGCGCTGCGCTGGGTGCTCTACCGCCCGCTGCGCGAGGCGAGCGAGGAAGCGCTGGTCTTCGAGGCCCAGCAGTCGACGCACTTCCTGGAGTCGCTGCGCGGGGTGCTGGCGATCAAGCTGTTCAACGCGCAGGCCGATCGCGGCAGCCGCTTCGCGAGCGTCGTCGTCGACACGATGAACGCGCAGGTGCAGGTGCGCAAGCTCGAGCTGCTGACTTCCACGCTGCACAAGCTGATCTTCGGCCTCGAGCGCGTCGCGGTGATCTGGGCGGGCGCGCTGCTGGTGCTCGACCAGAAGCTGTCGGTCGGGATGCTGCTGGCCTTCATCGCCTACAAGGAGCAGTTCGCGACGCGCGTCAGCTCGCTCGTCGACCGCGTGGTCGAGCTGTCGATGCTGCGTCTGCAGGGCGAGCGTCTGGCCGACATCGTGCTTACTGCCCCCGAGGCCGACGGGCGGGCGGCAGCCGCCCCGCCGGCCCGGGACCCGGCGGCCGGCATCGAACTGGTCGACGTCGCCTTCCGCTACGCCGACGGCGAGCCCGAGGTGCTGAGCGGCGTGAACCTGCGCATCGAGCCCGGCGAGTCCCTCGCCATCGTCGGGCCGTCGGGCTGCGGCAAGACGACGCTGCTGAAGATCATCCTCGGCGTCCACGCGCCGACGCGCGGCGAGGTGCGCGTCGACGGCGTTCCGCTGGCCCGGCTCGGGCTCTCGGCATGGCGCGACATGGTCGGCGCCGTGATGCAGGACGAGGTGCTCTTCGCAGGCTCGATCGCCGACAACATCTCGTTCTTCGACGCGCGCGCCGACCTGGACCGCGTCGAGGCCAGCGCCCGTGCCGCCGCGGTCCACGAAGAGATCGCGGCGATGCCGATGGGCTATCACACGCTGGTCGGCGACATGGGCGCGTCGCTGTCGGGCGGCCAGCGCCAGCGCATCCTGCTCGCGCGGGCGCTGTACAAGCAGCCACGCATCCTGCTGCTCGACGAGGCCACGAGCTCGCTCGACGTCGATCGGGAACGCATCGTCAACCAGGCCGTGCGCCAGCTCGCGCTGACCCGCGTCATCGTCGCGCACCGTCCGGAGACCATCGCCTCGGCGTCGCGCGTGGTCTCGCTGCAGGACGGGCGCATCGCGCAGGACCTGCGCAGCGTGCCCGCCTCGGCGCCGTACCACTAGCGCCGGCCGCGCCGGCTGCCCACAATCGGCGCCGATGGACGAGGCCTCTTCCGGCCGCGGCGGCGGCGACCGCGGCATCGACCGCATCGACCGCCGCATCCTGCGCGTGCTGCAGGCCGACGGTCGCATCAGCAACCTCAAGCTCGCCGAGGAGGTGCACCTGTCGCCGACCGCGGTGCTCGAGCGCGTGCGGCGCCTCACCCGCGACGGCTACATCCTCGGCTACGAGGCGCGGCTCGATCCGGCACGGCTCGGCGCCGGGCTGCTGGTCTTCGTCGAGGTGCTGCTCGACCGCACCGTGCACGACGTGATGGACAACTTCCGCGCCGCGGTGCACGTGCGCCCCGAGATCCTCGAGGCGCATCTCGTCGCCGGCGGCTTCGACTACCTGCTGAAGACGCGCGTGCGCGACATGGCCGCCTACCGCGAGTTCATCGGCAGCGTCATCTGGACTCTGCCCGGAGTGCGCGAGACGCGCACCTATGCGGTGATGGAAGAGGTCAAGTCCACCACGCACCTGCCGCTGTAGCGGCGCGACGGCGGGCCGCTGTGCCGGCGCACAGGCTCACTGCGACGCGGCCGACGCCGGCGCGGACGCCGCGGCGGCGGGCGTGCGCACCACGACCCCGGCGCCGAGCGGGATCTCCTCGGTCAGCATGACGCCGGTGACGAAGTGCCGCGTCTCGCCGAAGCAGCTGGTCGGCAGGCCGACCTTCTCCTCGTAGTGCAGCGACACTCGCTTGCCGATGTGCCGCGTGATCTCGGCCGCGACGGCATCGTCGCGCACCGTGAAGAAGAACTTCTCCGGGGTGGTGCCCGGCAGCGAGACGAGGGCGAGCTCGCCCTCCCAGGTCTTGCACAGCCATCCCTTGTGGGAGAACTTCTGCACCCAGCCGGCCCGCTCGCCCTCCGAATAGCTCCAGCTCAGCGCGGCCCAGAAGTATGCCGACAGGAGCACCGCGAGCACGGCCAGCGCGGCGATCAGGCGGGAGAAGGTCGACAAGTGCTTCGGCTCGGCGGCGACGATGCGAGGGATTATGGCCGAGCCCCCGGGGCCGTCACCCGCGCGCCGCGGGCGGCCGGGCGCCGAAGATCGCCGAGCCGACGCGCACGATCGTCGCGCCCTCGGCGACCGCCGCCTCCAGGTCGGCGCTCATGCCCATCGACAGCGTGTCGAGCGCGAGTCCCTGGCCATTGACCGCCGCCAGCAGTTCCCGCAGCCGGCGGTGCGGCAGGCGCTGTGCCTCGCGGCCGGTCGCCGGCTCGGGGATCGACATCAGCCCGCGCAACACCAGCCGGTCGCGCGGCAGCGCGGCGACGGCGCGCGCGAGCGCGGGCACGTCGTCGGGCACGACGCCGCTCTTGCTCGGCTCGCCGCTGACGTTGACCTGCAGGCACACCTGCAGCGGCGGCAGCCCGGGCGGACGCTGCGCGGCCAGCCGCTCGGCGATCTTCGGGCGGTCGACCGAGTGCACCCAGTCGAACGCCTCGGCCACCGGCCGCGTCTTGTTGCTCTGCAGCGGGCCGATCAGGTGCCACTCGAGCGACGCACGCAGGTCGGCCAGCGCGTCGATCTTGGCGAGCGCCTCCTGCACGTAGTTCTCGCCGAAGGCGTGCTGGCCAGCGGCATGTGCGGCGCGCACCGCGTCGGGGCCGAAGGTCTTGCTGACTGCCAGCAGCGTGACGCCCTGCACGTCCCGCCCGGCTTCGGCGCACGCGCGG
>JALORQ010000005.1 GCA_025458805.1 Rubrivivax sp. | reverse complement strand
GCCGTCGCGCTTGAAGCAGACGTCGCCGATCGACACCGTCTCGCCCGAGAGCTTCTTGCGCGAGCTGGTCTCGATGATCGTCGGGCAGGCCTTGCCTCCGAACAGCAGCGAGGTGGTGTCGCTCTTCGGATCGCAGCCGATCAGCAGCACCTTCTTGCCCTGCTGGGCCATCATGTAGCTGAGGTTGGCAAGCGTGAAGCTCTTGCCGATGCCGCCCTTGCCGTAGATGGCGATGATCTGCGTTTCCTTGGTCACCGGGCCGGTGGCCACCGGATCGGGCTCGACCGCCGCCTCGGCCCTGAGGCGCTCGTCGCGCATGAAGATCACCGGCTTGGAGGCCGTGGCTTGCGTACCGCTCATTGCAGGTGCCTCCAGTCGAGGATCATCTTCAGGCAGGCCGGGTCGCCGAATGCCGTGCGGTAGGCCGCATCGGCATGCTCCGGCCGGTCGTGGTGCGTGATCAGCCCGTCGAGCGACAGCCGGCCGCTCTCGGCGAGCTGCTTCACCGCCAGCAGGTCGGGCCGCTTCCACTCGGCGGCGCATCGGATCTGCGCCTCGCGCATGAACGCCGGCGCGAACTGGAAGTGCAGCGGCTCGGTGTAGAAGCCGGCCAGCACGATCTCGCCGCCGGGGGCAAGGCGGGCGACGAGCTGGTCGAGGATGCCCGAGTCGCCGCTCACGTCGTAGATCGCCCGATAGTCCCGCCGCGGGTCGTCCTGCGGCCGCACGACGGGGTAGCCCTCGGCACCGCTGCTGCGCTGCTGATTGATCTCCCAGACCGTCGGCGGCGCATAGCCGGCCACGACGACCATGCGTGCGAGCAGCCGTCCGAGAACGCCGTGGCCGACGATGAGATCGGGTGCGACGATCGGCGAGCGCTTGCCTGCATCCGCCACGGCGTGGTAAGCGGTCGCGGCCAGCGCCAGCAGCACGGCACGGTCCTCGAGCGCATCGGGCACGGCGACGATGCGCGAGTCGCCGACGACGATGCGCGACGCGGCGCCTCCGAACAGCCCGCGCACCTCGCCGTAGCAGCGCGCCCCGGGCACGAAGACACGCTCGCCGACGCGGTGCGAGGCCTGCGGGCCGGCCTCGATCACTCGGCCCACCGACTCGTAGCCCGGAACCAGCGGGTAGCCCATGCCCGGGAAGGCGGGCATCCGGCCGCTCCAGAGCAGCTTCTCGGTGCCGGTGCTGATGCCGCTGAACTCGATGTCGACGACGACGTCCTCGGGCCCCGGCGGGGTCAGCTCGAGGGACGTGAATGCGATGTGCTCGGGCTTCTCGAGCACGATGGCCTGGGTCTTCACGCGGAACTCCTTGAAGACGGACGAGGCAGCCTGTCAGTCGCACGGTTCGCCTGGAGGACCAGCGCGACGAGGAGACAGGACGGCGAAGGGAACTTCATCGGGAACGGCAGGTTCGGGAGACGCTTGTCATCTTAATCTGACTGACAGTCGTGTCAAGGCAAATTGACATCATGCCCCGTCGAAGTGTCCTGCCCGGCAACGAGCCACCAGCACGCTGGTCTGCAGCGGCATGCGCGTCGGGACGACGCGCCCGGGCTCGAAGCCGGCCGCGACGAGCAGCCGGGACAGATGGGCCGCCGACCGGGGTCTGCCGCGCCCCATCGCGAGGAGGTAGAAGCCGAAGTAGGCCGCGCCCATCGCCTCGACCCCCGGCACGTCGGACATCGGCTCGGCAAGCAGCACGCAGCCGTTGTCGGGCAAGGCCCGGCGCACCGCCTTGAGCAGCCGCAACACGCGCTCGTCGGGGTGGTCGAAGCAGACGCGCACGAGCGACACGATGTCGGCGCCGCGCGGCAACTCGTCGGCAAAGAAGTCACCGCCGAAGGTGCGGGCGCGCGATCCCAGCCCGGCCGCCGACAACCGGGCCTGCGCTCGCTCTGCGACGGCGGGCAGGTCGAACAGCATCAGCTGCAGGCGCGGCGCCCGCGCGGCGACCGCCGCGACGAAGCTGCCCTCGCCACCCCCGACGTCGAGCAGCGCGCAGTGGCGGTCGAAGCGGTAGGCGTCGACGACTTCCTGCGTCACGAGCGGCTGCGAGGCCGACATCAGCGCCGAGTAGTCGGCCACCTTGTCGGGCGCCAGCGCGGCCGGCGAGCTGCCGGGCTCGACGGCCGCATACGGCCAGTAGCCGGCCATTGCGGGCCGAGTCTCGCGCCGCAGCAGCGCCACCGGGTCGGCGAGGTCGGCGTACAGCGTCGCGTGGTGCTCGACCATGGCCGCCACGGCCCGGTTGCCCACCATCGGCGCGCCGACGCGACCGAGGGCGATGCGCCCCCCCGGCCGGCGTTCCAACAGCTCGAGCGCATCGGCCGCGGCGAACAGTCGCTCGGCGCCCTCCTCGCCCAGCCCGAGACGGCCCGCGAGTTCCGCCTCCGGAAGCGGCCCGCCGGCGAGCCGCTCGAAAAGGTCGAGCCGCACGCACGCCAGAAGCACCTGCGAGTAGACGAAGCCGGCGACGAGGTCGAAGAGCTCGCGCGCGTGCGAGCGGGCCAGCGGCCGGGTCAGCGGAAAGGCTGCGGCCCAGCGCTGGAAGCCCGGCCGCGCAACCGTGCGGTTGCGCCAGTCGTTCCAGCGCTCGCGCCAGGTGGTCGCCGGCGGCACTGCGGGCAACGGGCCTGCGGACAGTCCGGAACCGCGCATCTCGCGGCCCTCAGCCCGCGGTCGTCGGCGTCAGTGCAGACGGCTCGGCGACCTCGCCACGCTGCACGCGCTCGCACCAGGCCCTCGGCACCAGGCGCTCCGACTCGCTGCGCACCAGCGCACGCAGCCCGGAGGCACCGCGGCATGGCGGCACCGCCTCGATGGCGCAGGCCACCAGGCGCTCGAAATGCTCGATGGCGCCCAACAGCCCCTGCTCGATCGCCGAGCTCGGGCGGCCCAGTGCACGATCCTGCCCGACCGGCTTGCCCAGGACGGCGGGATCGGCCATCACGTCGCGGATGTCGTCGGCCACCTGGTAGGCCTCGCCGAGCCACTCGCCGAGGGCCCGCCAGCGCTCGCCGTCCACGCCCGCGGCTTCCGCGCCGGCAGCCGTCGCGGCGGCGAACAGCGCACCGGTCTTCGCTCGCTGGTAGTCCGAGAGGGCGACGCGCGGCTCGCACTCCCAGGCCTGCCCGGCGACGATGCCGAACGGCATGCCGACGCCACGCGCCACGCTGGCCATCACGCGCGGCAGGCGCTGCGGCGACCGTGCAGCGGCAACGCCAAGGGCCTGGAACGCGAGAACGATGAGACCGTCACCGGCCAGCACCGCCAGCCGCTCGCCGAAGGCGGCGTGCACCGACGGGCGGCCACGGCGCATCGCGGCATCGTCGAAGCAAGGCAGGTCGTCGTGCACCAGCGATGCGCAGTGCAGCAGTTCGATCGCGGCAGCAGCCCCGTCGGCCAGTGCCGGATCGCTGTCGCCGCATGCCCGCGCCACGGCCAGACAGAGCTGCGGGCGGATGCGGGCGCCCCCGGGGAAGACGGCGTGCCGCATGGCCGCGGCCAGCCGTGGCGGGCAGCCGGGCGCCTCGCCGAGGTCGATCGCGGCCTGCAGGGCTTGCTCGATGCGAGGCATGGGGTTCATCTGGCGCTCCGGGTCCGGTGGGGCTTATGATCGACGAGTGTCATGTCATCGAGTCACCATGAGTGTCAATGCATTCTGACACCGGCTTCGGACCTGTCAAGCGAGCAGTCACGAGGAGAGACCCGTCATGGACGACCCACTGAAGATGCAACTGATGTCGCCCCTGCTGGTGGCCGCGCTGATGCTGGCGGCGACGACCGCGGCACGTGCCTCGGAGGCGATCGCCACGCGCGCTGGCTGCAGCGCCTGCCACGCCGTCGACAAGAAGCTCCTCGGCCCCTCGTACAAGGAGATCGCGGCGCGCTACAAGGGCCGGGCCGACGCGGTGGCCCTGCTGTCCGGGCGCGTGCGCAAGGGAAGCACCGGGGAGTGGGGCAAGGTCCCGATGCCGGCGACCGACGCGTCCAGGCTGTCCGACGCCGACCTCAACACGGTCGTGACCTGGCTGCTCAAGACGGGCGGTTGACCGCCGTCGCGCCCGTGGGAGAGCCGCCGGGGTGACGGTCAGGCCGGCGCCGGGCCGGCCTCGCGCACGCGCCCGGTTTCGATCGCGATGCTGGCCTTGGCGAGCAGAGTGAACACGAGGGCACCGAAGGCCCAGATGCCGATGGCCACCGCCAGTTCGCGCCAGCTCGGCGAGTACTCGAAGACCTCGCCGAGCGGCGTCGGGATGAAGCCGGGCACGACCAGCCCCATGCCCTTCTCGATCCAGATCCCGACGAACGCGAGCACGCAGGCGACGTTGAGCAGCGGCATCTGGCGCCGCCACGGGTTGACCGAGAGGATCACGACCGCCACGACGTTCAGCGCCAGCGCGCTCCAGATCCAGCCGCGCAGGCTGCCCAGCCCGTCGAGCCCGAAGAACAGGTACCGGATCGATCCCGCGTGACTCGTCTCGTTGTAGAAGTCGGTGAACAGCTCGGCGACGACGAAGAACAGGCTGATCTGCAGCGCCACCGTCATCACGACCGCCAAGGTGTCGATGACGCTCTGCTGCACCGGATAGCGCGTCGTGCGGCGGATCACCTGCAGCAGCAGGATGATCAACGCCGGCCCGGACACGAACGCCGACGCGATGAAGCGGGGCCCGAGCAGCGAGGTGTGCCAGAACGGGCGCCCCGCGTTCGCCGAGAAGAGGAACGCGGTGACGGTATGGATCGAGATCGCCCAGAACATCGCGATCACGACCACCGGGAAGTACAGCCGTAGCTCGGGCTGCCGCCCGCGCCAGTGGCACCAATGCACGTAGAGCGGCAGCGACAGGTTGAGCGCCAGGTATCCGCTGAGCACGACGACGTCCCAGGCCAGCAGCGACATCGGCCAGTTGAAACGGCCGACCACCGGGAACATGTGCCACACGCGCTCGGGCCGGCCGAGGTCGACCGTCACGAAGAGCATCGCGCACAGCACCGCGGCCACCGCGAGCCCTTCGCCGAGCAGCACCACCGCCTTCACGTCCTGCCGGTGGAACAGGTAGGCGGGGATGACGAGCAGCACCGCCGCCGCCGCGATGCCGACCAGGAAGGCGAAGTTGGCGATGTAGAAGCCCCACGACACCTGGTCGCTCAGCCCCGTGACCACGAGGCCCCGGTCGAGCTGGCCCAGGTAGGCGAAGGCGCCCACGGCCATCAGCGCGGCGAGCAGCGCCAGCCACTGCCAGTAGGCGCGCCCGCCGCGGAACATCTCGCGCAGGCCGTCGGCGACGAAACGGAGGGCGAGGTTCATGGCGCGGTCGAGCGGTCGTCGGTGAAGTACCAGAACTTGGGCTCGGTGCCCAGGTCCTCCTTGAGCCGGAAGACGGTCTTGTTGGCGAGCACCCAGCGGATCTCGCTCGACGGGTCCAGCAGGTTGCCGAAGATGCGGGCGCCGGTCGGACAGGCCTCCTGGCAGGCCGGCTGGCGGCCTTCGCGCGTGCGCTGGGTGCAGAAGTGGCACTTCTCGACCACGCCCTTGGGCCGCGGACGGTTGCCGAGGTAGTGCGTGTTCGGGTTGAGCTCGGCAGCAGGGATCTGCGGCTCGGTCCAGTTGAAGTGCCGCGCCCAGTACGGGCACGCCGTCATGCAGTAGCGGCAGCCGATGCACCAGTCGTAGTCGACGACGACGATGCCGTCGGGCTCCTTCCACGTCGCCTTCGTCGGGCAGGCCTTGACGCACGGCGGGTTGTCGCACTGCATGCACTGCACCGGCAGGTAGAACTTGCCGGGCGCGGGAACGCTCGCGCCTTCGTAGTAGTGGTCGCCGTGCTCGAGCTCCATCGTGCCGCGCGGGATCTCGAGCACGCGGATGTACTGCATCTGCGAGTCGCGGCCGAGGTTGTTCTCGCGCACGCAGGCCTCGACGCAGTCGCGGTAGCCCTTGCACTTGCTGATGTTGATCGCGTAGCCGAACACCGTGTTCGGCAACGGCGGCGTGTTCTTGCAGTCGATCTCGACGCCGAACTTGCGCTGCGCACGGCGCTCGATGCGTTCGAGCGCCGAAGCGATCTCGTCGGCCGTCATGCGCTGGTAGTGGTCCTGGAAGAAGCCGCCCAGCGCGTCCTGCAGCGTCGCGCCGCCGAAGGCCCCCTGCGCCGCGGCGCCGCCGGCGGCCATCGCACCGCCGACCTTGGCGAGGCCGGAAAGGAAGCGACGCCGGTAGGCGCCGAAGCCGCCGCCGTCTGCGGCCTTCGGCGCGCCCGTCTCGGCGCCCGCGGCCGCCGGCGACTCGTCGTGTTGCGTCATCGCGTCCCTCCTGCTGCCGGGCCGACGAGTCGCTGCAGCGGATCGGCATGGCGCTCGTGCCGTGGCATCGGCTCCAGCCCGGCGCGCACCGGGGGCGGCTTGCTGGCCTGGCGGGGCTTCAGCGTCGGACTGTGGGGGTCGTGGCAGTGCGTGCACGAGTAGATCCGCCGCTCGCCCTGCCACTGTGCCACCCGCTTGCCATGGCCGCCGAAGAACCAGTCGCGATGGCGCGTGCCGTGGCACTGCCCGCACAGCCGGTCGGACTGATCGAAGTCGATCCGCTCGCCGCCGATCGAGTGCAGGACGTCGCGGTCGGTGCCGGTGTGGCAATCAAGACACCACATGCGTCCGGCGCCGTGGTCGAGCGCGGCCGGATGCGGTGCGCCGACGAGCTTGCGCGGGGTCGGGTTGAGCGGCAGCACCTTGTGGCAGTTGCTGCACGGATAGAACACCAGTTCACCCTTGCGCGGCACCACGGTGAAGGCCGGCGCGCCCGGATACCCGGCAAACACCTGGGGATCCGTCGGCGGCGGAGGCTCCGCGGGCACGTGGCTCCGCAGCGGCCTGTGTGTCGGGGCCGGTGCCGACGCCGCAGCGGCCTCGGCGGCTGCCGCCGCGGGCACCGTGGCGGACAGCACGATGGCCGTCACGCCGAGCACGACCGCGCCGAACCGCCAGACGGCCCGAAGCAACGGTCCGCCGCGGCGCAGGTCTTGGTTGCCGGCCGTCATTGCAACCCCTGGACGCGGGCGACGGCGGCCGAGACCGCCAGCTCGCGGCAAAGCATCGGCAGCGACAGCCGCCCCTTGGGCGTGAGTTCGAGCCGGTCGTCGACCACGCGCACCAAGCCGTCGGTCGCGCGGCCCGCCACCCGGTGCCAGCCGGCTTCGAGCCCGTCTTCGCAAAGGCCACGCGGCAACTCGAGACGACACAGCAGATGCTCGACGGCATCGCGCTGCCGCGACTGCGGCGCGGCCGGACGCCATGCCTCGGCGACGGGCAGGCCACCGTGCTGCACCGCCGAGCGCCACGCCGGCATCGACGGCATGTTCCAGTACAGGAGGCCCCCGATCTCGCCCAGCGCGCCCGAGCCCACGGCGAGCACCGGCGCCGGCTCGCCGGCGCCGTACGAGAGCACGCCGCAGCGCAGTCTGCCGCGCTGCGCGGCGACGAAGAGGTCGTCGTCGTCGAGCACGAACAGACCGGCACCGATCCAACGGTAGCCGGCATCGAGGAGCAGCTCGGCGGCCAGCGCGGCGAGCGACTCGCCGCCGTCTTCGGGACCGTCGTCGGCCTCGAGCATCGCGTGCCCGCCGAACCGCTCCGGGTGATGGCGATAGCGATGCAGTCCGATGCGGTCGGGCGCGATCGACAGCAGGCGGTCCAGCGTCGCGCGCCAGCCGGAAGCCGTCTGACCGGGCAGCCCGGTCATCAGGTCGAGCTGGACGGTACGCAGGCCGCTGCTGCGCGCCGCGGCACAGGCGTCGTCGATCAGGCGCGCGCTCTGCACGCGGCCGATCGAGCGCTGCACGGCCGGGTCGAGGTCGAAGACGCCGAACGTCACGCGCCTGAAGCCCAGGCCGCGCAGCAGCTGCAGCTGGCCGCGCGTGACGCGCCGCGGGTCGCACTCGGCGGACATCTCGGTCTCTCCGAGCACCCGGAAGCGCCGCTCGATCGTGCAGGCCAGGCGGGCGAGCGCAGACTCGCCCAGCTCGTCGGCGCATCCGCCGCCGAGCACCACCTGCGCGAGCGGTCTGCGCGGACCGACGCGCGAGGACAGCAGCTCCAGCTCTCCGGCGAGCGTCTCGGCGTAGCCGTCGATCACGCCGCTCGGCTGCGCGGCCAGCACGTCGCGCTCGCAGAACAGGCAATGCGTCGCGCAGAACGGCAGCCGGATCGCGAGCGCGACGGGCAGTTCGGGCGCATGCGACAGCCTCGCGAGCGCGTCCTCGACCATCCCGACGGCCTGCGTCCCGCTCGCGGCTTCCGCCTGCGGCGGCCGCGCATGCACGAACGCGCGCTCGCATGCGCATCGGACCATCACCTCGGCGGGCGACGCGGCTTCGAACAGGGCCGCCGGTCCGCCGCTGAGCATGCTCATCGCCGTCTCCCCTTCCTCACGGGGCCCTGTCAGCCCCCGCCGCTGCACTCTAGGTGCCCGGGCATGGTCCCGGTTGACACATGTCAATGGTGTCTGACAGAGTGGGATCACGCCACGGTCGGCCATCGCCGACGCCGGCGCCGGCGCGACCACAATCGGCCCGAGGGACAGCAGGCAGGCCCTACGAAGGCCATAGGCTCACGATGACGGACCACCCACCAACGACCACGGGCCGCCGCGCGCAGGCGGTGCGCCCTCAACTCGATCCCGACGGCCGGCGCCCCGGCGAGGGGACGGCATGAACGCCGGACGAACGGTCGGCGGCGACCGCTCGGTACGCGCGGGCTCGTGGCAGGCCTGGGCCGTCGCCGTGCGACCACGCACGCTGCTGGTGGCGCTCAGCCCGGTGCTGGTCGGCGCGACCCTCGGGTTCGATCGCACCGGCAGCGTCGACATCGTCGCCGCGCTGCTGGTCCTGGGTGCGGCGCTGCTGATGCAGGTCGTCACGAACATGCAGAACGACGTCGGCTACACGGTGCGCGGCGGCGACTCGAGCGGCACCCGCACCGGGTTGCCGCGCGCGACGGCGAACGGTTGGCTGGGCGTCGGCCACGTGCGCGCGGCGATCGTCGCCTGCTCGCTGGTCGCCACGGCGCTCGGGCTGGCCCTCGTGGCCTATCGCGGCTGGCCGGTGCTCGCGATCGGGGTGTCGTCGCTGCTGGCCGCCCTCGCCTACATGGGCGGCCCGCGGCCGATCGCATATTCGCCGTTCGGCGAGCTGACCGTCTTCGTGTTCTTCGGACTCGTCGCGGTCACGGGCACCGACTGGGTGCTGACTGGCGGCGTCGGCGCGGTGACCGTGCTCGCCGCGGTGGCCGTCGGCGCGATCGCCGCCGCGGCGCTGGCGGTCAACAACCACCGCGACATCGCGCACGACCGGCTCGTCGGCCGGCGCACTTTCGCCGTGACCTTCGGCGAGGCCGGCTCGCGACGTCTCTACGCGCTGCTGCTGGCACTGCCGTTCGCGCTGCTTCCGGCGATGGCGTGGCTCGCCGCGTCGCCGGCCCTGCTGCTGCCGCTGCTGCTGGCCCCTTCGGCCGTGCAGCTGTGGCGCGACTTCCTGCGCTGCCCGCCCGGCGTCGCCTTCAACGCGCTGCTGTTTCGCACCTTCCGCCTGGAGCTCTGGTACGCGGCGCTGCTGTCGCTGGGCGCGCTCGGCGGGCGCCTCGGGGCTCCGACGTGAGCCGGCTGCTCTCGCGGCGCCGGGGTCTCGCGGCGATCACGGCACTGGCCGCCGGGGTCGGGCTGCCCGCGGCGCGCGCGGCCGCGTTCCCGCAGCGCGCCGTGCGCATCGTCGTGCCGTACTCGGTGGGGGTCGGACCGGACGTCATCGCGCGCAGCCTCGGGGATCGCCTGGCGCAGCGCTGGGGGCAGCCGGTGATCATCGACAACAAGCCCGGCGCATCGGGCATCGTGGCCTTTTCCGAGGTGCGCCGCACGCTCCCGGACGGGCACACGCTGTTCGTCGCCGACACCGCGACGATGGCCGTCAACCCGCTTGTGCATGCCCAGCTGCCTTACGACCCCCAGCGCGACCTCGTGCCGCTGACGCTGCTGTTCCGCGCGACCTTCGTGATCTGGGTCGGCGGCGACAGCCGCTGGCGCTCGATCGGCGAGCTGCTCCAGGCGGCGCGCGCCGCACCCGGCCGCGGCGTGAGCTACGGCTCGCTGGGCAACGGTCATGCGAGCCAGGTCGCGGTCGAGACCTTCGCACGCGCCGCCCAGGTGAACCTGATGCACGTGCCGTTCAAGGAGGCCGCGACGATGCTCACCGCAGTGGCCAGCGGCGAGGTCGACTTCACGGCCTTCAGCATGAACACCGTCGCGGGCCTGTACCAGCGCGGCAGGCTGCGGCCGCTGGCGGTGGCCGCGCGGCAGCGTCTGCCGGCCCACCCGGACATCCCCACGCTGCGCGAAGCCGGGGCCCCCGACGTCGAGATGCATCCGTGGGCCGCGCTGGTCGCCGTCGCGGGCACCCCGGCCGTGGTGATCGAGCAGCTTCAATCGGACGTCTCCGAGGCGCTGGCCGACGCAGGCGTGCGCCAGCGCGCAGAGCAGGCCGGCTTCGAGCTGACACCGTCGACGCCCCAGGCCCTGCGCGATCGCGTCGCGGCCGACCTCGCGCTCTATGCCCCGCTCGTCGCCGAAGGGCGCGTGGCGCGGCAGTAGTGGACGCATGCGCGCGATGAGGTCGATCCGCCGGACCGCGCTCGTCGGCCGCCCGGCAGCTCAGATGTTCGACCTCATCGAGGGCGCCGAACACTACCCGGCCTTCCTGCCCTGGTGCCATGACGCGACCATCGTGTCCCGCGACGACGCGGTGGTGAGCGCCGACATCGACATCCGCTGGCGCGGGCTGCACCTGCGGTTCCGCACCCGCAACCCCAAGCAGCGCCCCGAGTACATGGCGATCCACCTCGAGCAGGGGCCGTTCAGGCACTTCTTCGGCGAGTGGCGCTTGCGCCCGCTGGCGGCCGACGCCTGCAAGGTCGAGTTCGCACTCGACTACGAGTTCGAGAGCCGCATCGCGACGCATGCGGCCGGGCCGGTGTTCGACCGCATCGCCGACCGGCTGGTCGACGCCTTCGTCGAACGCGCGCTCGCCGCGCCGGTCGCCGCAGCGCCCGCCGACGCCCTGTCCTCCGAAGGCGGCCCCGGTGCCGCGCCGGCTGCCGTCGCGGCGCCCGGAGACGCTCCCCCCGCAGGCTGAAGGCCTCGGGCCGTCAGGCCCTCAGTTCGGCTCGATGCGCAGGTGGCCCTTCTGCGCGGCGATCGAGCGGCCGAGCAGGCTCGTCGCCGCGTAGACGGCCTCGATGGTGGGCGTGGGCACGCCTGCGATGCGGCCGAGCTCGACCACCGATCCCACGAGCGCCTCGAGCTCGAGCGCGCGACCGGCCTCCACGTCCTGCAGCATCGACGTCTTGTGCGCGCCCACGGCCTCGGCACCGGCCAGGCGCTGCTCCAGCGAGATCTTGAAGCGCACGCCAAGCGCCTCGGCGACCGCCTGCGCCTCGGCCATCATGCGTCGCGCCAGCTCGCGCGTCGGCCCGAAGCGGCAGATGTCCTCGAGCGTGGCATGCGTCAGCGCACTGATCGGGTTGAAGCTCAGGTTGCCCCACAGCTTGATCCAGATCTCGCTGCGGATGTCGCGCGACACCGGAGCCTTGAAGCCGGCCTTCATCATCGACTGGGACAGGCGCTCGATGCGCTCGCTGCGCGATCCGTCGAGCTCGCCGAGCGTGAACCGGTTGCCCTCGATGACGCGCACGACGCCGGGTTCGACGAGTTCGCTGGCCGGATAGACGACGCTGCCGATGACGCGGCGCGACTCGATGTGCGCGGCGATGCGGCCGCCGGGATCGACGCTCTCGATGCGTCGCCCCTCGAAAGGCCCCTCGAGCCGGTCGAAGTACCACCAAGGCACGCCGTTGATCATCGTGACGACCACGGTGTCGGGCCCGAAGAGCTCGGTCATCTCGGGCAGCAGGTCGCCCACCTGGTGCGCCTTGACGGTGAGCAGCACGACGTCCTGCGGGCCGGCCTCGGCCATGCGCTGCACCGCCTTCGCCTCTGGCGCGTGCAGCTCGCTGCCGTCCTCGAGGATGAGCCGGAAGCCGCGCGCGCGGATCGCCTCGAGGTTGCGGTTGCGCGCGACGAAGGTGACTTCCTCGCCGGCGGCCGACAGCCTCGCGCCGAGATAGCCGCCGATCGCGCCGGCGCCGACGACGGTGATCTTCATCCCTTGACCTCCTGGACCGGACGCGCGCGCTCCCGGGCGCGGGCGAAGTCCTTGGCCGCGCCCCACAGCGGCCACAGCAGCATGACGATGGACAGCGCGAAGATCGACCCGACCAGCGGGTTGGCCCAGAAGATCGACAGGCTGCCCTGCGACAGCAGCATCGCCTGGCGGAAGCTGCTCTCGGCCATGTCGCCGAGCACCAGCGCCAGCACCAGCGGCGCGAGCGGGTACTTGAGCTTCTTGAACAGGTAGCCGACGACGCCGAAGAAGAACATCATCGCGACGTCGAACATCGAGTTGTTGACGGTGTAGGCGCCGATGGCGCAGATCACCAGGATCACCGGCGCGATGACCGAGAACGGGATGCGCAGGATCGCCGCCCACCACGGCACCGTGGTCAGCACGACGATGAGGCCGACAACGTTGCCGAGGTACATGCTCGCGATCAGGCCCCAGACGAAGTCCTTCTGCTCGACGAACAGCATCGGGCCGGGCTGCAGGCCCCAGATCAGCAGGCCGCCGAGCAGCACGGCCGCGGTCGGCGAGCCGGGGATGCCCAGCGTCAGCATCGGCAGCAGCGCCGAGGTGCCGGCGGCGTGCGCCGCGGTCTCCGGCGCGATCACGCCCTCGATGTCGCCCTTGCCGAAGCCCTGCGGGTTCTTCGAGACGCGGCGCGCCATGCCGTAGCTCATGAAGGAGGCCGGCGTCGCGCCGCCCGGCGTGATGCCCATCCAGCAGCCGATCGCGGTGCTGCGCAGGAAGGTCTTCCAGTAGCGGATCATCCCGGCCCAGGTCTCGATCACGATCTTGGCGCGGATCTTCGCGCTCTTGCCCTTGAACGCCAGGCCCTCCTCCATCGTGAGCAGGATCTCGCCGATGCCGAACAGGCCGATCACGGCGATCAGGAAGTCGAAGCCCTTGAGCAGCTCCGGGAAGCCGTAGGTCATGCGCAGCTGGCCGCTGACCGCATCCATGCCGACCGCCGCGAGCGCGAAGCCGAGCATCATCGCCGCGATGGTCTTCGCCGGCGGTTCCTTGCTCATCCCGATGAAGCTCGCGAAGGTGAGCAACTGCACCGCGAAGAACTCGGCCGGCCCGAACTTGAGCGCGAACTTCGCCAGCAGCGGCGCGAGGAACGTGATCAGCGCGACCGCGAACACCGCGCCGACGAACGACGACGTGAAGGCGGCGGTCAGCGCCTGGGCCGCGCGGCCCTGCTGCGCCATCGGGTGGCCGTCGAAGGTGGTGGCCACGCTCCAGGGCTCGCCCGGGATGTTGAACAGGATCGACGTGATCGCCCCGCCGAACAGCGCACCCCAGTAGATGCAGCTCAGCATGATGATCGCCGAGGTCGGGTTCATGCTGAACGTCAGCGGCAGCAGGATCGCGATCCCGTTGGCGCCGCCCAGGCCGGGCAGCACGCCGATCAGCACGCCCAGCGTGATCCCCACCAGCATGAAGCCGAGGTTGGGGAGCGTGAGCGCGACCGAGAAGCCGTGCGCGAGGTTGGCGAGTTCCTGCATCGGGCGTCCCGTGCGTCAGAGGCCGAGCAGCGCCTCGACCGGCCCCTTGGGGAGCGGCACGAGGAACCAGCGCTCGAAGACGAGGAAGAACAGCGTCGGCACGCCGAGCGCGACCGGCAGCGTGATCGCGGCCCCGAAGCGGCCGTAGCGGAACATGAAGTAGGCGATCAGCAGCATCGACGACAGGTAGATGCCGAGCAAGAAGATCAGCCCGAGGTAGACCGCCATCGGGATGGCCATGACGACGACGCGCGTGAGCTGCTCGCGTTCGGCGAAGGGCTCGTGCCGGCGCCACTTCAGCAGCGCGCCGACGAGGACCCACGCGCTCGACGCCATGAGCGCAATGCCGATGTAGAAGGGGAAGTAGCCGGACTGCGGGCCGTCGTCGGCCCAGCCGGTGCCGACCCGCACGCTGTCGGTGACGACGAGCACCGAGACCGCGAGCAGCGCGAGCGCGACCGCGACTTCGGGCCAGCGCGTGCCGACGGAGTCGGCATCCTCGGGTTGGCTCATGGCAAGACTCCAGCCCGCCGCGCGGGCGGGCGGCGGGGCATCGAAAGGGCGACGCCGCTGGGCGGGCCCCAGGGGCGGCCCGGCACGGACGGACTGCGACGCATCGTCGGCCGCGCCCTGCGGCGGGCCGACGCCGGCGTCACTTGGCGATGAAGCCGGCTTCCTTCATCAGCTCGCGGTGCAGCTGCTCGTTGCGTCCGAGCCAGTCGAAATACTCCTGGCCGGCGAGCGCGGTCTGGTTGAAGGCGCCCTTCTCCATGAACTCCTTCCAGTCCGGCGTCGCGCGCACCTTCTTGAAGAGGTCCAGGTAGTAGGCAGTCTGCTGCGGCGTCACGCCCGGGGGCATGAAGATGCCGCGCAGCATCACGTACTCGACCGGCACGCCCGCGCTCGTGCAGGTCGGGATGTCGGCCCAGCTCTGCGTGGCGGTCAGCTTGGTCTTGTAGGGCATGGGCTGCTTGTCGAAGACGCACAGCGGCCGCAGCTTGCCGGCGCGCCAGTGCGACTCGGCCTCGATCGGGTTGTTGACGGTGGAGCTGACGTGGTTGCCCACGAGCTGAACCGCGACGTCGCCGCCACCCTTGAACGGCACGTAGGTGATCTTCTTGCCGGCGACCTTCTCGACCATCACGGTAATGATCTGGTCTTCCTGGCGCGAGCCAGTGCCCGCCATCTTGAAGGTGTTGGGCGGGGCGGCCTTCACCGCATCGAGGTACTCCTTGGCGGTCTTGTGCGGTGACTCGGCGTTGACCCACAGCACGAACTGGTCGAGCGCCAGCATCTGGACGGGCGTCAGGTCGCGCCAGTTGAACGGCACCCCGGTGGCCAGCGGCGTCGTGAACAGGTTCGACAGCGTGATGACGATCTTGTGCGGGTTGCCCTTGTCGTTCTTGACGTCGAGGAAGCCCTCGGCGCCCGCACCGCCCGACTTGTTGACGACGACGATCGGCTGCTTGGACAGGTTGTGCTTGGCCACCACGCCCTGGACGAAGCGGGCCATCTGGTCGGCGCCGCCGCCGGTGCCCGCGGGCACGACGAACTCGATCGGCTTGGTCGGCTCCCAGGCCTGGGCCTGCACCGCAGCTGTCGCGGCGAGCAGAGCCGACGCGGCGAGAGAGCCCTTGAACGACTGCAAACCCCTGAACGTGGCCATCGGCTGGTCTCCGTGATCGATGTCGGTGTCGCGAAATGCCTCGGACAGAAAGGCAAATCTGTCCAGGACAAGCTCGCCGACTTTACGGAGGCCGCGCCACCGCGGCAATTCAGAAGTTCTGGCGTTCGGCGTTAAGCCTTTCTGAAGCGTTCTCGGTGAAAACGCCTAGCAGCCCCTATGCGAGCCCGAGCTTCGCCGCGAGGCCGATGCGCTGCAGCTTGCCGGTGGCGCCCTTCGGGATCTCGTCCATGATGAGGATCTTCTTCGGCACCTTGAAGTCGGCCGCGCGGCTGCTGACGAAGGTCTGCAGATCGCGCTCGGTCGCGGTCTGCCCCTCGCGCAGCACCACGGCGGCCGCGACCTCCTCGCCCAGCTTGTCGTGCGGCATGCCGAAGGTCACGACCTGGGCCACCGCCGGGTGATCCATGAGGATCTCGTCGACCTCGCGCGGGCTGACCTTCTCGCCGCCGCGGTTGATGATCTCCTTGAGGCGCCCGGTGATGCTGAGGTATCCGTCCTCGTCCATCACGCCCTGGTCGCCGGTGCGGAACCAGCCGTCGACGAACGCCTCGGCATTCGCCTTGGGGTTGTTCTCGTAGCCGGCGGTGACGTTGGGACCGCGGATGACGATCTCGCCGGTGGCGCCGCGCGGCATCAGCGTGCCGTCCTCGCCCATGATCGCGACCTCGGGGCCGGCGGCGATGCCGACCGTCCCCGGCTTGCGCACCGCGGGCGGCAGCGGATTGCTGGCCATCTGGTGCGTCGCCTCGGTCATGCCGTAGCTCTCGATCAGCGGCGCCTTGAACACCGCCTCGATCTCGGCGATGACCTGCGGCGGGATCGACGACGACGACGACCGGATGAAGCGCAGCGGATGGCGCGCGATGACCTCGGCGTTCTTCGGCGCGCGCGCGAGGATCGTCTGGTGCATGGTCGGGACCGCCGTGTACCAGGTCGGCCGCGCCTCGTCCATCCAGGCGAAGAACTTCAGCGCATTGAAGCCCGGCGTGCAGAACACCTGCGAGCCGGCAGCCAGCGGCGCCAGCACCCCGGCGATCAGGCCGTGGATATGGAACAGCGGCATGATGTTGAGTCCGCAGTCGGTGCTCGTGAAGCGCAGCGTGCGTCCGATGTGCACCGCCGAAGCCGCGAGGTTCTTCTGGGCCAGCGGGACGATCTTCGGCCGCGACGTCGTGCCCGAGGTGTGCAGCAGCATCGAGATGTCGTCGGGCAGCGCAGTCCCGCCCAGCGCCGCCGGGGCGCCGGCAGCGCCGTCGCGCGCGACCAGCCGGAAGGCACCCGCCGGAGCGCCGTCGTCGACCACGAGGTCGATCAGCCGCACGCCGAGCTTGCGGGCGGCGTCGATCGCCGGTGACGTGCTCGACTGCTCGACGATGAGCGCCTTCGCCCCGAGGTCGGACATGTAGAACTCGAACTCGTCGAGCCGGTAGGCCGGGTTGAGGGGCGCGCTGGTGACCCCGCTGGCACAGGCCACGAAGCAGGCCGCCATCTCGGGGCCGTTGGCCAGCACGATGGCGACCCGGTCGTTGCGGCCGATGCCCAGCCCGTTGAGGGTCGAGAGCGTGTCGCCGATCAGCGCGCGCAGCGCGCCGTGGGTGAGCGCGCGGCGTCCGGGTGCGGACAGGGCGGGCGCGTCGTCCGCGCCTTGGGACAGCAGGGCCTGCAGGGTCGTGGTCATCGGATGCTCCAGCGGAAATCCAGCGTCGAGGACGGGCGCCGGGTCTCCGTCCCGTCGGCGCGGCGAAAGAGCGCGGTTTATACCCGAGGGGCCGGTGACGCGCAGGGCAGACCGACCAGCCAACGCGCGACCGCCGCGGCATCCTCCTCGTGCACCAGGTGGCCCGCGCGCGGCACCACCTCGACCGTGCTGCCCGGCCGCAACGCTGCCACGCGGCGCGCCTGCCGCGGTGGCGTCGCACGGTCTGCTGCGCCGACCAGCAGGTGCAGCGGCGCGGGCAGCGCGGGCAGTTCGCGCGCCAGTGCGCGCAGGTCCCAGTGCGCCATCATGCCGAGCGCGGCGGCGGCGTGCGCCGGGCTCGTCATGAGCCGTCCATAGAGCGCGAGGCCGTCCCCGTCGAGCCGCGACCCGGTGCCTTCGACCAGTCGTCGCACGACGGCGGGATCGGCCGCGCGGCGCGCAAAGAGCCGCGCCACCCAACCGGCGCCGTGCAGCGCGCGCGCCAGCGGCGTGAACAGCGGCGCCGCGAGGCCGCCGTATGGCAGGTAGGCGCCGTTGATCGCGGCCAGGCCCGCGCCGTCGAGTTGTCCGTCGAGGGCCATGCGCGCCACGATCGCCGCGCCGGCCGAGTGTCCGAGCGCGAGGTGCGGCCGGAAGTCGAGCGCCTCCAGGAGCGCTGCGACCGACTGCGCCATCGCCGGCAGCGCGAGCCGCTGCGGCGCCGGCGCCGAGCTGAAGGCGTGGCCGGGCAGGTCCATCGCCAGCGGCTCGAAACGCGTGGCGACCAGCGGCCACAGCGCGCGCCACGTGTGCGTCGACGCGCCGGTGCCGTGGACCAGCAGCAGCCGCGGACGGCCCGCGCCCGGGATCCCGCGCTGCACGTGCCAGCGCAGGCCTCCGGCGTCGACGAACCGGCTCGCGTCGCGCCAGGGCCAGTGCGCGCCGTCGATCGCCCAATCGAGTGGCCGCGTCATCGCGCCGTGGTCCCGCAGGTGCTGCACCCGGCAGGCGGCATCCGGCGCGGCATGGCTCAGCGCAACCCGGCGCCGGCCTTCATCACCTGCGACAGCTGCGACGCCCCGGCATAGGGCAGCGGCAGGTAGGTGGCGGCCATGGCCGCCGCGAGCGACCGGCCCTGCGGTTGCGGCTGCGGCGAGGTGTCGATGACCAGCACGGCGCAGCCGAGCGAGCGCAGGCGCGCGGCGGCCGCATGCGCGTCGGCCTCGGCCCGGCCGCGGCCACCGGTGCCGTCGAGCGCGACATTGGCGCGCCCGTCGGTGAGCAGCACGACGACGGGCGTCGCACCTCGCCGCCGCACGGCGTCGGCGAGCGTGGCCGCGGCATCGATGGCCGCCGCCAGCGGCGTCCCGCCGCCGCCGGGCAGTCCCGCAAGCGCGCGCTTGGCGCGCACGAGCGACCGCGTCGGCGGCAGCAGCAGCTCGGCGCCACGGCCGCGGAACGCGATCACCGCGACGCTGTCGCGCCGCACGTAGCAGTCTGCCAGCAGCAACTCGACCGCGCCCTTGGCCTCGGCCAGCCGCGCCAGCGCGGCAGAGCCCGATGCGTCGACGGCGAAGATGGTCGTCGTCTCGCGGCGCTGCCGGTGGTGGGTGACGTGGAAGTCCTCGGCGCGCACCTCGACGCGCCGCGCCGCGTCGCCTCGGCGGCGCAGCCGCTGCCAGGGCGCGGCGGCACGAAGCGTCTCGAGCAGGTTGAGGCGCAGGCCGCCGCGCGGTTCGCCGCGGCGCACCCCGGCCGGGCGCCCGCGCGAGGCCGACTTCTGCAGCGCGCCGGACTTGCCGGCGCCCATGGCCCGGTCGCGCGCCGCCTGCTCGGCGCGCAGCCGCGCGAGCAGGCCGGGCGGCAGTGCCGCCAGCGCGGCGGCGAGCACGAGATCGTCGATCGGCCCCTGCGGCTGCGACGGCGGCTCGGCATCGGCAGGCGGTGCGTCGTCCGGCGTCTCGGGCGGGGGCGGCGGCGGGGGCTCGGCGGCGTCCGGCGGTGGCTCGGCCGCGTCGGCGGTCGGCAGCCGTGTCGCGCGCGGCGCGAGCACCAGCCGGGCGGCGGCCGCCGCGTCCTCGGCGCCAGCGACCTCGCGGCCCGCGAGTGCCGCGTGCACGCGCGCCGCCTGCGCGGCCTGCAACAGCGGCCGCAGCGACCCGACGCCGAGCACGACCGACGTGGCGGCCAGCGCCTTCAGGGCCTCGTCCGGCAGCGTCACCGCGGGGAGCCGGGTCCGTGCCGCGGCGACGTCGCGCGCTGCGTCGGCGAGGCCGTCGTCGGGCGCGCCGTCGATCCCCGCCACGTCGCGCGGACGCACCGCGTCGAGATCGACGCGCAGGGCCAGCCGGTCGGCGACCGCCGCCGGCAGCACCTCGTCGTCGTGCACCGCCTCATCGAGCGCGACGACGCCGAAGCGGGACCGGTGCGCCAGCGCCAGACCTTCGCGCTCGACCGCCACCTCGCCGCGGTCCATCGCCGAGGCCACACGGGCCGCAGTGCCCGGCGACATGCGCTCGGCCATCGGCACGACGACGACGCCCCCGTCGGCCTCGGCGAGCAGCCCTCGCATCGCGACCGGCCGCCCGGTCTGCAGCGTCGCGGCGAGGTCGAGCCCGCCGAGCAGCCGCTCGTCGCGGATGTGCTGCGGCAACCGCCGCCACGGGACCCCCGGCGGGAGCCAGGCCCGCAGCAGAGCCAGCCAGCGATCGCGCACCGGCCCGGCCGCGGCACGCACGCGCACGCCACCGAGCCCGGCCGGGTCGACGGCCAGCATCGCCGCGACGAGCGCGGCGTCGGCCCATGCGTCGGGGGCCTCGCCGGGCACGGCCGGGTCCGCTTCGCCCGCGGGGCCGCCGCGTTGCTGGGCGCCGGCCACGCTCAGGCCGGAAACATCTCGGCCAGGACGCGCTCGACGCGCACGGTCGAGCCGGCGTCGTCGAGCACGTTGCGCCGCAGCCGGTGGCGCAGCGCCGGGGCGGCGATGCGGCGCAGCTGTGCGTCGCCGACCGCGTGCTCCCCGTCGAGAGCGGCGAGCGCGCGTGCGGCGCGCATCAGCGTGAGCTCCCCGCGCAGCCCGTCGGTGCCCAGCTTCATGCACAGCGCCGCGGCGCGCTCGAGCGCGGCGTCGGGCACCTCGACGTCGGGCAGCCGCTTGCGCGCCGCGACCAGTCGCCGGCGGATCCGCTCGTCCTCGGCATGCCAGCGCTCGACGAAGGCCGCGGGGTCGCGCTCGAAGGCGTCGCGCCGGCGCACGACCTCGATGCGCGTGGGTACGTCGGTCGGCGTGCGGACCTCGACCGAAAGGCCGAAGCGGTCGAGCAGCTGCGGCCGCAGTTCGCCCTCCTCGGGGTTTCCGCTGCCGACCAGCACGAAGCGCGCCGGATGCCGGACCGACAGCCCCTCGCGCTCGACGACGTTCTCGCCCGATGCGGCCACGTCGATCAGCAGGTCGACGAGGTGGTCCTCGAGCAGGTTGACCTCGTCGATGTAGAGGAAGCCGCGGTGCGCCCGCGCGAGCAGCCCGGGCTCGAAGGCCTTGACGCCCTGCGCGAGCGCGCGCTCGAGGTCGAGCGCGCCGACGACCCGGTCCTCGGTGGCACCGAGCGGCAGGTCGACCACCGGCACCGGCAGCAGTTCCGACTTCACCTTCGCGGCCCCCTTGCCCTTCAGCGACGGGCACTGGTCGCAGCGGACGGCGGTGTCGGCCGGGTCGCAGTGGTAGGCGCAGCCCACCGTCACCTTCATCTTCGGCAGCAGGGCAGCCAGTCCGCGCACGGCGGTGGACTTGCCGGTGCCGCGGTCGCCGAAGACCAGCACGCCGCCAACCGACGGATCGGTCGCGGCGATCAGGATGGCCAGCTTCATCTCGTCCTGGCCGACGATGGCAGAGAAGGGAAAGGCGAAGGACATGGGTGATCCGGGTGGGGACCGGCATGCGGCGAGCCGCCGCCGCGGGTCACGGGGTGCGCGCGCGTTCGGAGCCCTCGGTGGCATGCCGCCGGGCGCGGCGGACGGTGAACAGCGCCGCGACCGCGAGCAGCGGCACCGCGATGCCGGTGGCCAGGTCGGCGCTGAGCGGGATGCCGACCGACTTGAAGCCCTTGGCCACGTAGCCGACGAGTCCGGCGGCGTAGTAGACGATGGCGGCGATCGACAGGCCCTCGACGGTCTGCTGAAGCCGCAGCTGCAGCTTGGCGCGGCGGTCCATCGACGCCAGCAGCGACTGGTTCTGCTTCTCGCGCGCGATGCCCACCCGCGTCGCCAGCAGCGAGCTGGCCTGCGCGACGCGGTCGGACAGGTTGCGCAGCCGCTGCGACACGGAGGCACAGGTCGCGACCGCGGGCGTGAAGCGCCGCGCCATGAACTCCTCGATCGTCTGCGTGCCCTGGATGCGGCGCTCGCGCAGTTCCTCGATCCGGGTGGCCACCAGGTCGCTGTAGGCGCGGCAGGCGCCGAAGCGGAACTGGCTCGCCGCAAGCCCGCTCTCCACCTCGGCGGCGAGCCGGGTCAGCTCGTGCAGCAGGGCCTCGTCCTCGCCGTCGCCGCGTCCCATGCCGTCGGTGAGCTCGGCGAGCGACCTCTCGATGGCCAGCACACGCGGCGACTGCCGCCGCGCGATCGGCAGCGCCAGCAGCGCGAGCATGCGGTAGACGTCGATCTCGAACAGGCGCTGGACCATGCGGCCGGCCTGCCGCGGCGTCATGCCGCGGTCGAACACCACGAAGCGCAGGCAGCCGTCGTCGTGGACGTGGAAGTCGGTGAACGCCGCGCCGGCACCGTCGGCGATCTCGGACCCGATGACGATGCGCGCGCCGAAGTGCTGCGCCAGCATCAGCGGATCGGGCGTCCCGGCGTCGGCACGCAGCAGCCGCGCATGCGCCGCGGCCACCGTGCGGCCGGGGATCGAGCGCAGCCAGCCGTCCGGCAGCAGCAGCGTCGCCGGCTCGCCGAACGGCGTGTCCCCCGCACCGGCGACGATGAAGAAGTAGCCGGAGAACTCGCCGTGACGCTCCCACTTCAGCCGCAGCGGCCCGAGCTGCACGCTGAACTGTGTTGCGCCCGCCGCTGGCGCGGCGAGGTCGAAGCGTGCGAACAGGCGCGCGATGTGCTGGCGCTCGGCCTCGCGCTCCTCGGGGTCGACCAGCACGGCCACGTGCGTCGCGCGCGACGGGGTCTCGAGCGGCTCGGGCGGCCGCGCATGGACCTCGTCGGCGAGCATGCGGCGATCCGGATGGTCGGCAGGCAGAGACGGCATGGCCACGGCGTCCGCGACGGGTTCAGTGGGCCGGGCTCGCGTGGGCCGCCCGGGGCCCGGCGACGCCGCGCAGCAGCGGCGCATCGTGCTCGCGCAGCATGGTCTCGGCCTCGGCCAGGACGTACTGCCGGAACGCCTCGGCGGCCGGCGAGAGCACGCGCGACATCAGGTGCACCACGTTCCACGTCTTCATGATCGGGGTGCCGTCGACCTCGAGGATCCGGAGCATCCCGCTGCGGATCTCGAGGCCCAGCGTGTGCAGCGACAGGAAGCTGATGCCCATGCCGGCGATCACCGCCTGCTTGATGGTCTCGTTGGAGGACATCTCCATCGTGATGCGCGGCGTCACGCGGTGCTCCTGCAGGAACACCTCCATCGCCTTGCGCGTGCCCGAGTCGGGCTCGCGCACGATCAGCGCGTGCTCGCCGAGCGCCGCCGGCGGCACCGAGATCCGCGCCGCCAGCGGATGGCGCGGCGACGCCACGAAGACCAACGGATGACCGGCGAAGGGCTCGGCGCGCGCGGCCATCTCGCGCGGCGGGCGCCCCATCACCGCGAGGTCGACGTCGCCCGCGTGCAGCAGCGCCACCAACTGCTCGCGGTTGCTGGCGACCTGCAGCCGGACGTCGATGCCCGGGTGCCCGGCGCTGAACGCGGTGAGCAGGCGCGGCACGAAGTACTCGGCGGTGCTCACGAGCCCGACGACCAGGACCCCGGTCTCGACGCGTCGGAAGCGCGACATCGCGTCCTCGGCCTCCTTCATCGTCGCGAGCATGCGCTTGGCGTAGACCAGCAGGTACTCGCCAGCCGTGGTCAGCGAGACCCCGCGCCCCTGGCGGTCGAACAGCGGCATCTCGACCGCCGCCTCGAGCTCCTTGACCTGCATCGTCACCGCGGGCGGCGTGAGGTGCAGCGCCTCGGCGGCGCGTGCGAAGCTCAGGCGTCGCGCCACCTCGACGAAGACGCGCAGCTGACGAAGCGTGACGTTGCGCACGCCGAGAGGTTAAGGCCGACTGAAGGCGATGCCAACCCGCAGGGGGCGAGTCTTCATGATCGAGGTCAAGACAGCGGCATCCGCGCGACAGCTGCGCCGGCCCGGATGCCCCGCGTCTCGGGCGATGACGCCTGCGCTGCGCTCGGGTTCGGAGGTCGTCCGGCCGGGGCACGTCGGTTTGAGGCGACAATACGCGGTGAGGCGTCGTCCGACGCGACATCCCTGCCGACATCGCCCATGGCCACTCGCCGACCTGCCCCGAGCGCCGTATCCCCGACCGGACTCAAGCTTCGTCAGACCCAGGCCGAGTACACGGCCGCGCGTCCGCACGCCGAGCCCGGCGTGAAGCCGCTGATGTCCAGTTCGAAGATGTACGTGTGCATCCGCTGCCACGCCAACTTCAAGACCGGCGAAGGCAAGCCCGACCCGCGTCTCCGCGGTCTCGGGCGCTGCAACAACTGCCTCGGCGTCGCCGCGACAGCTGCCAGCTGATTTCCCCGGGGGCTCGTTGCCCCTGTTCCCCGGGCTGCGCTTCCCGCGTTAATATAAGTGCGCCCTTATTCTCAACCCTGCTCCATCTAGGGAGACTCCGATGACCACCCGCCGCACCTTCATCCTTCATGCTGCCGTCGCCGGCTCGGCGCTGGGCGCCGGCCAGGCCTTCGCTCAGGCGCAGCGCATCGACGAGAAGGACCCGCAGGCGGTCGCGCTCGGCTACGTGCACGACACGACGAAGGCCGACAAGACCAAGTATCCGAAGCACAGCAACGACCAGAAGTGCAACAACTGCGCGCTCTACCAGGGCAAGCCGACCGACGCCTGGGCCGGCTGCCCGCTGTTCGGAACCAAGCTCGTGGCCGGCCCGGGCTGGTGCAGCGCCTGGGCGAAGAAGGGCTGACGCGGGCACGAGGAGACACTTGCCCGATCACGCGGAGGCGGCCCGAGAGGGCCGCCTCTTTCGTTTCCGGGCCGCGTCGGCGTGGGCCGTCCGTCGGGCCGGCCGCGAGCGGCGGCCGCATCAGGCCGACGCGCCCCTGGTTGCGGCCGCGAGCCGCTGCAGATTCTCGAACGCCGGCGGCGAAGCTGCACGGATGCGTTGCACGATCGCCTGGCGGGCCACGTCGCCGGGCCCGATCGCGGCCAGCAGGTGCGTGAAGCCCTCGAGCCGCGAGCGCGCCAGCCAGTCGCGCACCGCGGGGATGCGCGCGGCCATGTGACGGTTGGCCAGGTCGGTGACCTGGGAGCGCGGGTAATCGTCGACGGTATCGGTCATCACGACCGGCCGCATGCAGGCATTCCGCTCGTCGTCGGATCCCGGCTGGGTCTCGAGGAACGCGGTGAGCGCGGCACTGAACGTCGGCTGCGGGATGCGCACCATCTGGATCGTGATGCGCGGCCCCGCAAACACCGGCACGGGCGGCTTGTACGACAGCGCCGAAGCCGTGCAATCGACGAACAGGCTGTCCGACGGCACCTCGACTTCACCCCGCTGCAGCCGGAGTCGACCGCGCTCGACCGCGGTCACGCGACCCATGCGGATCGTGCGCCCGACGCGGCGCAGCAGCCCGAGCTCGCCCTCCGAGAGCGTCGCGAAGTGAAACATCGTCGGCTCGATCGAGCGGTCCAGGCGCAGCCAGGCGCCGCAGGCCTCCATGCGCTGCGCCAGGTCGCGCACCGAGGTTGCCGCGGCCATCGCCTCGCGCTGCTCGGCGGCACTCGTGAACGTCCCGTCGAAGTGCGCCATGGTCGGCTGCACCTTGGCGCGGTTGAAGAACCAGGAGTCGCGCGGCACGACCCAGGTGATCGAGCTGGCCGGGGCCCCGTGCGAGAGCAGCCAGCACAGCGCGTCGATCGCGGTCTTCCCGGCCCCGAGCACGACGTGGTGGCCGAACCCCGCTGCGCGGCGCGGCAGGTCGTTGGGCGGCACGCAAGTCACCCCTGCCGCCACCTCGAACCCGGGCTGGTGCGTCGCCGGCACCGCGTTGGTGAAGCGCGCAGCGTCGACGACCTTGCGCCGCACCGTGACCGAGGTGCGCTCGCCGCTGAGTCGATGCCGGACCGTCACCGGTCCGGGCGCATCGCCCGGCTCGGCCTCGCTCATCGGAATGAAGCGCACCCGTCCCGTGGGCAGCAGCTTCTCGCGCCACACGCGGTGGAAGTAGGCGACGATCTCCGGGCCCTCGGACAGGCTCATCCAGCCTGCGTTCGGCCCGCTCGCCTCGAGTTCGCCGCGGTCGAGTTCGATCGACTCGACGCCGTAGAAGCTGGCCGGCTGGTGCAGCCGCACGAACGGATAGACGTCGTTCCAGTGGCCACCGGGTGCGTCGCGCCGGTCGACCAGGGTGACGTGGGCATCGCTGCGGCGCACGAGTTCGTCGGCGAAGGCCAGCCCACTGGCGCCAGCGCCGATCACGAGGTAGTCGGTCTCGAAGGTCATGGGGTGCTCGGCTGCCGGGCCGGCAGCCCGTCGGGGCAATGAGGTGCTCCGGCATTAGGACCGGCGCGCGAGGCTCCGTCAAGGCGCCCCGGCCGCACGCGACCGGCTTGTATACGATTGTGGTCGCCGTCTCTTCCGGACGGCACGACGCGCGCGCAGCGGGTGGAACGTCACGTGCATCGCACCAAACGGACCGCGCGCCGCGACCGTCGCGCGCCCGGCCCGGCGCCCCAACGACCTCCCGAGCATGACCCCGATGAACACTCCGCACGAGGACCGTTACCCGCGAGACCTGCGCGGCTACGGACGTCGCGCCCCCGACCCCGCCTGGCCGGGCCGCGCGCGCGTCGCCCTGCAGTTCGTCCTCAACTACGAGGAAGGCGGCGAGAACAGCGTCCTGCACGGTGACGCGGGGAGCGAGCAGTTCCTGTCCGAGATGTTCAACCCGGCGGCCTACCCCGCGCGTCACCTGAGCATGGAGAGCACCTACGAGTACGGGTCGCGCGTCGGCGTGTGGCGGCTGCTGCGCGAGTTCGAGCGGCGCGGCCTGCCGTTCACGGTCTTCGGGGTCGGCATGGCGCTCGAACGCTGCCCCGAGGTGACCGCGGCCTTCGTCGAGCTGGGCCACGAGATCGCCTGCCACGGCTGGCGATGGATCCACTACCAGAACGTGCCCGAGGACGTCGAGCGCGAGCACCTGCGCCTCGCGATGCAGACCATCGAGCGCCTGAGCGGCGCGCGGCCGGTCGGCTGGTACACCGGCCGCGACAGCCCGAACACGCGACGGCTGGTGGCCGACCACGGCGGCTTCGAGTACGACAGCGACCACTACGGCGACGACCTGCCGTTCTGGCTCCAGGTGCGCCGCAGCGACGGCGCGCTCGCCCCGCACCTCGTGGTGCCCTACACGCTGGACTGCAACGACATGCGCTTCGCGCTGCCGCAGGGCTTCTCGCACGGCGACGAGTTCTTCGCCTACCTGCGCGACGCCTTCGACGTGCACTATGCCGAGGGCGACGAGCGGCCGACGATGATGAGCATCGGCATGCACTGCCGGCTGCTCGGGCGCCCGGGCCGCCTGCGGGCGCTGCAGCGATTTCTCGATCACGTGCAGTCGCACGACCGCGTCTGGATCGCCCGGCGCATCGACATCGCGCGCCACTGGCGGCGCGTGCACCCGTTCGACGCCGCCAGCGCCTTCGTCTGGGAGCGCGCATGACCGCAGCCCTTTCGCTCGATCGGCTCAATCGCGCATCGCGCGACGAGTTCACGGCGCTGCTCGACGGCACCTACGAGCATTCGCCGTGGATCGCGGCTCGGGCTTGGGACGCGCGGCCGTTCGCCACGCTCGCGGCGCTGAAGCACGCGCTCGTCCAGGCCGTGCGCGACGGCGGACGCGACGCGCAACGGGCGCTGATCCGCGCCCACCCCGAGCTGGCCGGCAAGGCGATGGTCGCGAAGGCGCTGACCGCCGAGTCCACCGACGAGCAGGGCCGGGCCGGGCTGACGCACTGCACGCCGGCGGAGTTCGAGCGCCTGCAGCAGCTCAACGCGAGCTACAACGACAAGTTCGGCTTTCCGTTCGTGCTCGCGGTGCGCGGCCCGCGCGGCACCGGCCTGGACCGGCGCGCCATCATCGCCGCCTTCGAGCGCCGCCTGCAACACCCGGCGGACTTCGAGTTCGCCGAGGCGCTGCGCAACATCCACCGCATCGCCGAGATCCGCCTCGACGACAAGTTCGGCACCCAGCCGGCCCTAGGCCACCGCGTCTGGGACTGGGCCGAGCGCCTGGCCGTCCACAGCGACCCCGGCTATGCGGAGCGCGGCGAGCTCACCGTCACCTACCTGACGGACGCGCACCGCGCCGTCGCGCGTCAGCTGGCGCAGTGGATGTCCGAGGACTGCGGCTTCGACGAGGTCGGGATCGACGCGGTCGGCAACGTCGTGGGCGTCTATCACGGCGCGGATCGCGAGGCGCCGCGGCTGCTCACCGGCAGCCACTATGACACCGTACGCAACGGCGGCCGCTTCGACGGCCGGCTCGGCATCCTGGTGCCGATGGCCTGCGTGCGCGAGCTCTCGCGGGCCGGTCGCCGGCTGCCTTTCGGCCTCGAGGTGGTCGGCTTCGCCGAGGAGGAAGGCCAGCGCTTCAAGGCCGTCTTCCTCGGGTCGGGCGCGCTCACCGGCCACTTCGACCCGGCCTGGCTCGACCAGCGGGACGCCGACGGCGTGACCATGCGCGACGCGATGGCGCACGCCGGGCTCGACCCGGCCGGGATCCCGGCGCTGAAGCGCGATCCGCAGCGCTACCTCGGCTTCGTCGAGGTGCACATCGAGCAGGGTCCGGTGCTCAACGAGCTCGACCTGCCGCTCGGCATCGTGACCTCGATCAACGGCAGCGTGCGCTACCTCGGCGAGGTGACCGGCATGGCCAGCCATGCCGGGACGACCCCGATGGGCCGGCGGCGCGATGCCGCGGCCGCGGTCGCCGAGCTCGTGCTCTTCGTCGAGCGCCGCGCCTCGGCGGTGCCCGACGTGGTGGCCACGGTCGGGATGCTCGAGGTGCCGAACGGATCGATCAACGTGGTGCCGGGCCGCTGCCGGTTCAGCCTCGACATCCGGGCGACGACCGACGCGGCGCGCGATGCCTGCGCCGCCGACGTCCTCGCCGAGTTGCGCGCGATCTGCGACCGACGGGCGGTGGCCTTCCGCCTCGAGGAGACGCTGCGCGCATCGGCAGCGCCGAGCGCGCCGGCGTGGCAGGCGCGATGGGAGCGCGCCGTGCAGTCGCTCGGCCTGCAGGTCCACCGCATGCCCAGCGGCGCCGGGCACGACGCGATGAAGCTGCACGAGATCCTGCCGCAGGCCATGCTGTTCACGCGCGGCGAGAACGCCGGCATCAGCCACAACCCGCTCGAGTCGACGACCAGCCACGACATCGACCTGTGCGTGCAGGCCTTCCAGTCCCTGCTCGACCACCTCGCCCCGGAGACCCGATGACCGCGCCCAGCCTCTACGCCGCCGTCGACGCCCATGTCGACGCGAACTTCGACGAGCAGGTCCGGTTCCTCCAGGAGCTGGTGCGCGTCCCGACCGACACGCCGCCGGGGAACAACACGCCGCACGCGCTGCGCACGCGCGAACTGCTCGCCGCGTTCGGCTTCGACGCGCAGGCGGTCGAGGTGCCGCCCGAGGTCGTCGCGCGGCACGGGCTGCAGTCGATCACCAACCTGGTCGTGCGGCGGCGCTACGGCGACGGCGGCCGCATCGTCGCGCTCAACGCGCATGGCGACGTCGTGCCGCCGGGCGAGGGGTGGACCTTCGACCCCTACGGCGCGCAGATCGTCGACGGCAGGCTCTACGGCCGCGCCGCCGCGGTCAGCAAGAGCGACTTCTCGACCTTCACCTTCGCGACGCGCGCGCTCGAGGCCGCGGGCGTGGCGCTGAAGGGCGGCGTCGACCTGCTGTTCACCTACGACGAGGAGTTCGGCGGCGAGCTCGGCCCGAAGTGGCTGCTCGACCACGGGCTGACGGCACCCGACCTCGAGATCGCCGCCGGCTTCGGCTACGAGGTCGTGACCGCCCACAACGGCTGCCTGCAGCTGGAGGCCACCGTCCACGGCCGGATGGGCCACGCCGCCGTCCCGGACACCGCCGTCGATGCACTGCAGGCCGCGACGCGGGTGCTGGTCGCGCTCTACGACGAGAACACCCGCCTGCGGCAGACGCTCAGCGCGGTGAAGGGCATCCGGCACGGCTACGTCAACGTCGGCCAGATCAGCGGCGGGACGAACACGAACGTCGTCCCCGGCAAGGTCGTGCTGAAGATCGACCGCCGCATGATCCCCGAGGAGGATCCGGTGCAGGTCGAGGCCGGGCTGCGCGCGCTGATCGAGCGCGCGGCGACCTCGCTGCCGGGCGCAGGCGTCGACATCCGGCGGCTGCTGCTGGCCCATGCGATGCAGCCGTTGCCCGGCAACCGGCCGCTGGTCGACGCGCTGTGCGCCCACGCGACCGAGGTGTTCGGCGAGAAGGTCGAGGCCTGCGGGACGCCGCTGTACACCGACGCGCGTCTCTTCAGCGAGCGCGGCATCCCGGCGGTGATCTACGGGGCCGGGCCGCGCACCGTGCTCGAGTCGAACGCCAAGCGCGCCGACGAGAACATCGTCCTCGAGGACCTCCGGCGCGCCACCAAGGTCGTCGCGCGCACGCTGCTCGACCTGCTGCGCGCCTGACGGGCGCCGCGGGGCCGTGTCCGACCCGCTCGCCGCCCGTCCAGCGACCGCGGCTCAGGGCGAGGCCGGCACGACCTGTTCCCAGCCCGCGTCGGGCTCGTAGCGCAGGATCTGCTGCACGATGAGCGCGGTCTGCGGGCCCAGGTCGCGCTGGACGATGCGTCCGGTGTGGTCGACCATGAACGACATCACGCCGGTCTCGCCCCACTCGACGGGCCAGCCGAGCAACGCGAAGCCGGTCAGCAGCCGGCCGCCGATCTTGTAGTCGCGCGCCTTGCCGGGCGCGGTCGGACCCTGGCTCGTCAGCAGCTTGAAGCGGTAGCCGTGGTAGCCGGCGCCCGGCTTGCTGGGCAGGAAGTCGGGGCCCAGCGGGCTCGGGCCGAAGCGGCGCTCGTCCCAGATCAGGCCGTCCTGCCGGCCCGGGCTGCTGACCAGCCGCTGCGCATACTCGAGCACGCCGTCGCGGTTGCGATCGGCCAGCGCGTACTCGCGCTGCGCGTCGACGAAGGCGAGCATCGCCTGGATGGTCGCGAGCTCGTTGCGGCCGATGATGCGCTCGCGGATCTGCTCGCGCGCGCCGTCGAGGTCGAAGAACCAACGCCCCTGCGCGTCGGCCTTGAGCGGGATCGGCAGCGTCCAGGTCTCGATCGCGCCGACGGTGATCTCCGCGACGCCGGCACGCACGGCGCTGACGTTGAGCCGCTCGCGTGCCATGCGCAGGAAGGCGTCGCGGTCGGCGTCGTCGACGGCGCCGGGCGGGATCACCGACGGCCAGCCCGGGCCCAGCACGCGGGTCTTCGACGCGTCGTCGCCGGAGTCGACGGCGCGCACGAAGTCCTCGGCGGCCGACTCCGGGTCCGGGTAGGCCGCCTGCGCCTGGGCCGCGAGCGGCGCGAACACGGCCGCGCCGGCCAGCAGCGATCCGGCGACCAGCCTGCGAAGGGAGATGTCTTTCGTCATGGTCAGGTCCCCCGATCAGCGACGGCCGCCGCCACGCGCCCCGCCGCCCGCCGGGCGCGACGGCGCGCTGCGCTGCATCGACCCCGCGCTGGCGCTGCCGCGGCTGGCCTGCGCGCGCGAGGCATCGGGACGGCTGGCGCCCGAGAAGGCGTTGTTGCCGGCGCCGGACGAGCCGAAGCTGCCGCTGCCGCGATCGGCCGTGCCCGCCCGGGCGCCACCCGCATCGCGCGTGCCGGCCCCGGCTCCGAGGTCGCGCGAACCGGCGCCGGCCGCGCCGCGGTCGGCGCCTGCGCGGTCGGCGCCTCCGCGGTCGGCGCCTCCGCGCTCGATCGCCTGCTGCGCTGCCGCGCGGTCGGTCGTCTGCAGCCGGTCACGACTGGCCGCCGGGTCGGCGCCGCGCTGGGCCAGCTGCTGCTGCGCCTGCGCACGCTGGGAATCGCGGCTGTCGTTGCCACGGTAGGCCTGGCGGTCCTGCGCGCCGGCGTTCTGACGGGCGTACCTGTCGCGGCTGCCCTGGTCGCGGTAGGGCACGTCGCGCCGTCGCTCGGCGTTGTGCTGGAAGTTGCCGCTGTTGATCTTGTTGCCGACGTTGATGTTGTTGTAGCGGTCGATGTCGATGTTGACGTCGCCGCGGCCCCAGTTGACGCCACCCCAGAACGCGTTGCCGATGCCGACGATCGCCGCGCCCCAGAACACGCCGGCGACGAAGCCGCCGGTGGGGTAGTAGTAGGCGGGGGGTGGCCAGTAGTACGGCGGATACGACGGATACGGCCATGCGCCGTAGACAACGGTCGGCTGGTAGACAGGCACGTACACGGTGGCCGGCTGGGCAGGCTCGATGACGATGACCTGCTTGCTCTCCTGCGTCGTCGTCGCGACCTTCTGCTGCTCGGTCGTCTTCAGGTTGCCTGCGTCCTGGGCCTTCTTGCGCAGCACCTGCACGCGGTCGAGCACACGCGCCGGGTCGGCGAGGAAGGCGTCGCCGAGGCGCTGCACCTGGTCGGGCTTCTCGCCCATCATCGCCAGCACCTGCGGGAAGGCCACCAGCGACTGCACCGAGGGATCCCAGTCCTTGCCCTGCGGGTCGGCCTGCACCTTCTTCACCGCCGCCTCGCCCTTGTCGTCGGGGTGGGCCTTGACGTACTTCGCGGCGTCGGCGACGTCGGCCGGGTAGGTGCTGGCCATCAGCACCTGCGACAGCAGCGAATCCGGATACAGCGCGATCGGCGCCAGCATCTGGTCGAGCTCTTCGTCCTTGAAGACGGGCGCGCCGGAGGACTGCGAGAAGGCCACCAGCGGCGTGCCGAGCACGACCCCGAGCAGGCAGAGGCGCAGCCAACGAACGATCCTGGACATCGGGTTCTCCGCTCGACGATGCAGCGAGCCGACTGTAGACGACCGTCCGTGGTGGCCAGCCCGGCAGCGATTGATGCAGGTCAATGGCCATGTGCGGCGCCGGCTTCGGCTCCCGGGAAGGCCTCCCGCGACCGGCACTGAACCCGAGGGTGCGGCTCCACAGGCACGGGCTGCCGCCCCCGTGGCAAGTCGCAGTGCAGGGCCGCTGGGAGGCGGGACGCTCGCGAGGGGCCGGCCGTACGCCGCCGCCATGGGCACCCGACATCGCCCCGGAAAGC
>JALORQ010000232.1 GCA_025458805.1 Rubrivivax sp. | reverse complement strand
GGCCTCAACACGAGGCTGCCGGCGCTGCGCGTGCCGAACCGGTTCAAGCTGCTGTTCGTCGTCGCGGCGGCGTTCGTGGCGCACGCCTTGGAGATCCTGCTCTACGGGATCGCGATCTACGTGCTCGTCGCGCACCTCGGTGCGGGCGAGCTCGTCGGCGCCAGGGGATCCCTGTTCTCGAACTGTCTCTATCTGTCCGCGGAGACCTACACCTCGCTCGGCTTCGGCGACGTCGCGCCGATCGGCCCGGTGCGGCTCCTGGCGGGCGTCGAGGCCCTCAACGGGCTGCTGCTGATCGCCTGGACCGCCTCGTTCACCTACCTCTCGATGGAGCGGTTCTGGGGCGGCAGCGGCCGCGCCGGCCCGCGGTGAGTGGCCCGGCCGCCGACACGGCCGCAAGGCCCTCAGACGGTCGGATAGGTCCCCGGCACCAGGATGCGGTGGTCGACCTTCTTCAGGTCGGTGTGGCCGCAGAAGGCCATCGTCACGTCGAGCTCCTTGTGCAGGATCTCGAGCATCCTCGTGACGCCGGCCTCGCCCATCGCGCCCAGGCCGTAGGCCATCGCGCGCCCGATCATCGTGCCGCGCGCGCCCAGCGCCCAGGCCTTGAGAACGTCCTGACCGCTGCGGATGCCGCCGTCCATCCAGACCTCGGTCCTGCTGCCGACGGCATCGACGATGGCCGGCAGCGCGCGGATGCTGCTGGGCGCGCCGTCGAGCTGGCGGCCGCCGTGGTTGCTGACGACGATGGCGTCGGCGCCGTGCTCGACCGCGAGCTTCGCGTCCTCGACCTCCATGATGCCCTTGAGGATCAGCTTGCCACCCCAGCGCTGCTTGACCCAGTCGACGTCGGGCCACGACAGCCGCGGGTCGAACTGCTCGTTGGTCCACGACGCCAGGCTCTTCACGTCGCTGACGCCCTGCACGTGACCGACCAGGTTGCGGAAGGTGTGCCGGCGCGTGCCCATCATGCCCAGCACCCAGCGCGGCTTGGTCGCGATGTCGACGATGTTGCCGAACGACGGCACGACCGACGCGCGCATCTTGTTCTTCAGGTCCTTGTGGCGCTGGCCGATGACCTGCAGGTCCAGCGTCAGCACGAGGGCGCTGCACCGGGCGGCCTTGCAGCGGTCGATCATGCGCGCCATCGCGTCGCGGTCGCGCATCATGTAGAGCTGGAACCAGAACGGCGCCTTCGTGTGCTCGGCAATGTCCTCGATCGAGCAGATGCTCATCGTGCTGAGCGTGAACGGGATGCCGAACCTCTCGGCCGCGCGCGCGGCGAGGATCTCGCCGTCGGCATGCTGCATGCCGGTGAGGCCGACGGGCGCGATGGCCACCGGCATCTTCGCCGCCTGCCCGACCATCGTCACCGCGGTGGTGCGGTTCTCCATGTTGACGGCGACGCGCTGGCGCAGCTTGATGGCCTGGAAGTCGGCCTCGTTGGCACGGTAGGTGCCTTCGGTCCAGCTGCCGCTGTCGGCATAGTCGTAGAACATCTTCGGCACGCGCTTCTTCGCCAGCAAGCGCAGGTCCTCGACGTTGGTGATCACGGGCATGGTGCGGTCTCCTGCGGCCGCGATGCTAGCCGGCCCCGCCCGCCCCGGGCCGGTGGCGGGCCGCTACGATGCCGCGATGGTCGAGATCCCGCCGCGCGCCCTCGAGCGCCCGCCCTGGCAGCGCGCGCTGTGGTCCGCGGCAGGCGGGCTGGCGCTCGCGGCCGGGGTCGTCGGCATCTTCCTGCCGCTGCTGCCGACGACGCCGCTGGTGCTGCTGGCCGCGTTCTGCTTCTCGCGCGGCAGCGCGCGCGTCGAGCGCTGGCTGCTCGACCACCCCCGCTTCGGCCCGATGATCCGCGACTGGCGCATGACACGCGCGATCCCGATGCGCGCCAAGCAGCTCGCGTGGGTGATGATGGCCGTCGGGTCGGCCTGGTCGGCCTGGGTGCTGCCGTCGCCGTGGCGCTGGCTGCCGGCGCTGGTGTGCACGGCGGTCGGCGTCTGGATGTGGCGGCTGCCGACGCGGCGGCCCGACTGACGCGGCGCTCCGGCCCGCGGGGTGTGCCGTCTCATCGGACGCGCCGGCCCCGGGACGCGCGCAGCCAGGGCATCAGCGCGAAGGCTGCCTGCGCCGCCAGCCCGGCCTGGTGCGCGGGCAGCGCGTAGAGCGCCAGGTGCTCCCCCAGGCTGCGCCCGGCCAGCGCGACCGAGATCGCCGCCTCGGCGACCAGCAGCAGCGCGAAGGCGAGCGCCCCGGCGGCCAGCGCGGCGGGCGGTGTCAGCGCGTACCGCCGCACCACGTGGCCGCTCGCCCACCACGAGATCGCCAGCATCAGCGGCAGCTCGGCCAGCACGGCCGGCAACTCGCCCCAGCGCGGCACGACGAGCAGCGTGCGCACGGTGCCGAGCACGAAGCCGGCCGCGAACACGATCGCGAAGTAGCGCAACCCCGCACCGGCGACGGCGTGCATCAGCGCCCCCCGTCCGGTGCCGGCGATGCGGCCGTCGATGGCGTCGCGTCGAGCCCCGGCCGCGCCAGCGACCCGGCGCGCACGCCCAGCAGCCGCAGCGGCCGCGACAGGTCGACGCGCTTGAGGCACAGCCCGGCGGCGCGGCGGATCGCCGCCGCGTCGGCCACCGGCGCGGGCAGCGTGAGGTCGCGCGTCACCGTGCGGAAGTCGTCGTAGCGCAGCTTGATGCCGATCGTGCGCGACGCATAGCCCTTGCGCTGCAGGTCGGCGGCCAGGCGCCCGACGAGGCGGTCGAGGATCGCGCCGAGCTCGGCACGATCGCTCGCGGCGTGCAGGTTGCGCTCGAACGTCGTCTCGCGGCTCACCGAGACCGGCTCGCTGTGCGTCACCACCGGGCGGTCGTCGACGCCGTGCGCCGCGTCGTGCAGCCAGCTGCCGTAGGCGCGGCCGAACTGCCCGACCAGCCAGCCGCGCTCGCAGGCGGCGAGCTGGCCGATGGTCTCGATGCCCAGCGCCTGCAGCCGGGCGCCGGCCTTGGGCCCGATGCCGTTGATGCGGCGCACCGGCAGCGGCCAGATGCGCGTCGGGATGTCCGACTCGGTCAGCACGACCAGGCCGTCGGGCTTGTCGAGCTCGCTGGCGATCTTGGACAGCAGCTTATTCGGCGTCACGCCGACCGAGCAGGTCAGGCCGGTGGTGCGCCGCACGTTGTTGCGGATCTCCTGCGCGAGCGCGCGCACGCCGCCGCAGGGATCGTGGCCGACCGCGTCCTGCGCGCCGGGCAGATCGGTCAGGTCGACGTAGATCTCGTCGATGCCGCGGTCCTCGATGACCGGCGCGACCTCGGCGACCGCCTCCTTGAAGCGCCGTGAATGGCGCCGGTACTCGTCGAAGTCGGTCGGCAGCAGCACCGCGTCGGGGGCCAGCGCGGCGGCCTTCATCAGCCCCATCCCCGAGTGCACGCCGTGCGCGCGCGCCGCGTAGGTGGCGGTGGTGACGACGCCGCGGCCGGCATAGTGGCGCAGCGTCGCGAAGCGGCGCGTGCCGTCGGCGAGCGGCTCCGGCTGGTGGCGCCGGCCGCCGCCGATGACCACCGCCCGGCCGCGCAGCTCGGGGTAGCGCAGCAGCTCGACCGACGCATAGAACGCGTCCATGTCGAGGTGCGCGATCCAGCGGCGGCGT
>JALORQ010000093.1 GCA_025458805.1 Rubrivivax sp. | reverse complement strand
CCAGCCGCAGCGGGGCGACGACGACGGCCGCGTGCTGCAGGTAGGGCCGCACGTCGGGCACGGTGCCGCTGACCGCGACCGCGTCGCCGGCCAGCGCGCGCACCGCCGGCGTCGGGCTGCGGCCGACGGCGTGCAGGCGCGCCGCCGGGTGCCGCTCGCGCAGTCGCGGCAGGATCTCGTGCGCGAACCAGGTGACCGCGTCGACGTTGGGCCAGTAGTCCATCGCGCCGGTGAAGACGAGCGGCGTCTCGCCGGCCGCGAACGGCGATACGCGCGCCGGGTCGGGCGCGAAGACCTCGGCGTCGACGCCGTTGCCCAGCGCCTCGACGCGGCCGCGGCACTCGGGTGCCAATTGCTCGAACAGCGCGACCTCCTTGTCGGTGACGAGGAAGGCGTGCGCCGCGCGCGCGACGACGTCGCGCTCGTAGGCGAGCAGCCGCTCGCCCTCGCGGCGGTACAGCCACGACAGCGGCCAGCGGTGGCGCGGCGCATAGTCGGCCCATTTGGCCGAATCGACGTCGACCAGGTCCACCAGCACCGGCAGGCCCAGCCCCTCGGCATAGGGCGCCATCGACGACGAGAAGACGACGACGGCATCGATGCTCTGCTCGCGCACCGTCGCCTGCACCCAGCGCCGCAGCGCCGCGCTGCGGTAGTAGCGCAGCGTCAGCGGGTCTCCGGTGACCAGCCCCGCCAGGCTCGCGACCTTGGCCCGGCGCGGGTCGAGCGGCTCGGCGTGCAGCCCGGCGCAGCGTTCGCGCAGCGCCGGCAGGTGCGCGCGGTCGGCCGGATCGTCGACGAAGGTGCCGACGAAGACCCGGTGGCGCGCGCGCAAGTGCTCGAGCAGGTGGTACGAGCGCACCTTGTCGCCCTTGTCGGGCGGATACGGGAGCCGGTGGACGAGGTAGAGCAGATTGGACATCGTGCGCTACCCGAGGGACCGGACCACGTACGGCCCGAGCCAGTTGGCCATCGCCAGCGGCATGCGCCGCCAGGCCTCGATGAGCAGCCTGTACTTCGCGTTGCTCGGGTTGTGCTGCGGCACGCTCTCGCGCTTGTAGAGCCGGTACTCGTAGTGCAGCGGCTGCGGCTCGAAGCCCCAGTTCTTCTTGAACGCGAACGACCCGGTGCCCTGCTTGCTGCGCCCGTAGTCGAAGGTCTTCAGCCCGCGCGCGCAGGCGCGGCGCATCAGCTCCCAGTACTTGAAGTCGTTGGCCGCCAGATCGCGCGCGGCCTCGTCGTCGCCGGCGTAGTACGGCAGCACCTCGTCGCGGAAATAGAAGCTGAGCACGCTGCTCACCGGCCGGCCGTCGGGGGCCGAGACGGTGAGCACCTCGGCGTCGCGCCCGAACTCCTGCATCAGCCGCCGGAAGTAGCGCTTCGGCAGCGCCGGCGTGCCGTGCCGGTGCACGTTGCTGGCATACAGCGCGAAGAAGCGGTCGACGCCGTCGTCGACCGCGCTCTGCAGCCCGTTCTTGATGCCCTTGCGCACCATCGCCCGCTGCTTGCGCGGGATGGCGAGCATGTTGGCCTCCTCGTCCGGCAGGATGGCCTTGCGGAAGGTGACGTAGAGGTCCTGCTCGGGCCAGTCCGGGTGCGCGCGCTCGAGCTGGCGCAGCTCGAGGTGCTGCACGCCCAGCCGGCGGGCGAGCCGGTCGGCCTCGGCCTCGAGCAGCGCCCGGCTCTCGTCGTCTTCGGCCACCGCACCGCCATACACCGCGAACGGCAGGCTCGCGAGCGAGCTGCCGAAGAGCAGGCTGCGCACGTGCGCCAGCGGCAGCACGCCGGTCACGCGGCTGGCGGTGCGGGTGTAGAGGAAGTGCGTGTCGTGGCCGAACGCGTCGCGCAGCACGCGCTGCCAGCCAGCGCGGTGAAAGAAGGTGGCCTTCGGATGCGCCATGACGAAGTCGTCCCACGACGCATGGTCGCGGGCGTCCTCGGGGGCGAGACGCAGCAGTTCGGGCACGGGGCCGAATCAGACCGCAGAAACGGCCTGCGTTGCAGGATGTGACGAAGCCTGCCCGAGAAAAATGTCATCCATCCGGCCCCAGCGGAAATCGGCCAGCAGCGTGCGCAGCCGCCGCTCGGTGCGCGGGAGGTTCACGTAGTGGCGGAAGCGCGTCTTCGCGTCGATGCCGGCCACGCGCGGCTGCGCCGGGTCGATCTCCCAGGGGTGGAAGTAGAAGACCGCGGCCTCGCCGTCGCGCTCGTTGACGCGCCGGATCAGCCAGCGGCTCAGCCCGTAGGGCAGCAGACGGAAGTAGCCGCCGCCGCTCGACGGCAGGTTGCGCCGGCCCATGCGCACCGTGGTGCAGGGGATCTCGAGCAGGCCGGCCGGCACGCGGTGCGCGAAGCGGGGCGCGTCGGGCATGCCGTAGTGGTCGTGCCGGATCGGGTAGATGCTGCTGCTGTAGCGGTGCCCGGCCTCGGCCAGCACGTCGAAGGCCCAGAGGTTTCGAGTGCCGATCGAGAAGCTCGGTGCGCGGTAGCCGCGCGCCTCGTGCCCCGACAGGTCCTCGAGCAGCCCCTTCGCGCGCAGCACGTCCTGCCGGAAGGCGCGGCGGTCGAGGTCGCTCGCGCGTTCGTGGCCGTAGCCGTGGCTCGCCAGCTCGTGGCCCTGGGCGACGATCGCCCTCACCACCTGCGGGTGGCGCTCGGCGATCCAGCCGAGCGTGAAGAAGGTGGCGCGCGTGCCGTGCGCGTCGAGCATCTCGAGGATGCGCATCACGTTGCGCTCGACGCGGCACTCGCGGTGGTCCCACTCGTCGCGCCGGATGTAGGGCGCGAAGGCCGAGACCTGGAAGTAGTCCTCGACGTCGATCGTCAGCGCATTGACGATGCCGCCAGCGCCGGACGCGGCGCGGGGCGCGGCGTCGGCGGGCAGCGGGGTGCGGACGGGGGCGAGCATGGCGGCGGCGACAGCGGGCAGGCCGGCCTGTTCAGGGCTGGCGCGGCGGCTCGGCGCCGGGCTTGGCGAGCGCCGCGACGAGCTTCTGCAGCAGCCCGAGGGTCTGCACGTTGATGCGCTCCAGCCGCAGCAGGCTGCGTTCGAGGCGCTGGAGCTGGTCCCCGCGCTGGTCGGCCGTGAGCTGCGCGAGCTGGCGGCTCATCGCCTCGGCCTCGGCCGGGTCGACTTTCAGCTTCGTCAGGTCGAGGTCGAGCTCGGCGCTGGCCGCCACCGCCACCGTGTCGCCGCCGACCGTGGCGGCCACCGGCGCCGGCCGCTGCGGCACGGCATTCTCCTGCGCGAACTCCTTGACCACCTCGTCGACGTCGGCCGCGGTCAGGTGGCTGCGACCGCCGAGGAAGCCGAGCAGCAGCAGCCGGTCGCAGACCGTGTTGATCTTGCGCGGGATGCCGCCGCTGAAGCGGTAGATGCCCTCGAAGGCCGCCGGCTCGAAGGTCGGCTTGCCGGTCGAGCCGGCGCACTTGAGGCGGTGCTCGATGTAGCGCTGCGTCTCGTCCTGGTCGAGCGGGCCGATGTGGCAGGTGGCGGCGACGCGCTGCCGGAACTGCTCCATCTCGGGCCGCTGCAGGATCTCGCGGAACTCCGGCTGGCCGATCAGGAAGCTCTGCAGCAGCGCCTGGTTGCCGAACTGGAAGTTCGACAGCATGCGCAGCTCCTCGACCGCCTTCGGCGTCAGGTTCTGCGCCTCGTCGACGATGAGCAGGCAGCGCTTGCCCTTGCTCGTCTGGCTGATCAGGAAGGCCTCGAGCGTGATCAGCAGCTCGCTCTTGGGCACGTCCTTGACGCGGAAGCCGAAGGCCGCGCCGACCATGCGCAGCGTGTCCTCGGCGCCGAGCTGCGTCGTCACCAGGTGGCCGGTGACGACGTTGCTGCCGTGCAGCCCCTCGATCAGCGAGCGCAGCACGGTCGTCTTGCCGGCGCCGATCTCGCCGGTGATGACGATGAAGCCCTCGTTGCGCGAGACGCCGTACTCGAGGTAGGCCTTGGCTCGGCGGTGCTGCTTGCTGCCGAAGAAGAAGCTGGGGTCGGGGTTGAGCTGGAACGGCTTGCTCGCCAGACCGTAGAAGGCTTCGTACATGGCCTAGAAGGTGAAGGCGATCCGGCCGATCAGCGCCGTCTCGTCGTACGGGTTGGTCGGGCTGTCGAAATCGTTGTGGCGCAGCTCGACGCTGGCGCTGGTGCGCGCGCCCAGCGAGAGGTTGTAGACGATGCCGGCCTCGCGCAGCTCGTTGCCGATCAGCGGGCCCGAATCGAGCGTGCGCCGCAGCGAGGTGCGCAGCGACAGCGACGAGGTCGGCGTGAGCCGGTGCGACAGCACGATCGATCCGCCGTTCTGGCGCACGCGGTCGGTCTGCGAGAGGTCGCCGGTGTTGGTGCTGACCCCGGTGATGGCGCGGTTCTCCTGCTGGAAAGCGGCGAAGCTCAGCGTCGTGCGGATGCCGGTCAGGGTGACCGACGCGATCTGGTCGCGCTGGATCGACGACGCCGAGTTGAGGAAGCCGCCGGTGCCGCCCGGGTCGAGGCCGACGACGAGGCGCGCGAGCTGGTCGCACAGCGCCGCGTCGCGGATCGTGCGCAGGCACTCGTCGTAGGCGCGGCGGTACTGCTGCAGGATCTGCTGCGCGTCGGCATTGAGCAGGTCGCCGCCGTTCTGGCCCTGCGTGTCGGTGTAGGTCCACAGCGACCGGCGCATGCGGTGGCTGAAGCGCAGCGCGAAGGTGTTGCCGAAGACCTCCTCGGCCGCGGTCAGCGTGAGCTGCGTGCGCTCGGTCGGGAAGAAGCCGATGTCGACGCTCTGCGCGCGGCCGAAGTAGGTGTCGTCGGTGGCGACGCCGATGCGCAGCGTGTCGTGGGGCTGCCAGTCGACGCCGACGCCCCAGAACTCGCCCGAGGTGATGCCGGCGTCGACCAGGTCGTCGGACTTCCAGCCGCCGCGCAGCGACAGCCGCAGCGTCGAGATCGGCGAGACGCCGACCGTGGCGAGCACGTCGTCGGTGGTGACCTCGCTTTCGCGCAGCTTGAAGTCGTCGACGACGCGCGAGGCCGAGAAGCTCCAGCTGTAGAGCCCGTAGCTGGCGCCCGCCGCCATCTCGGCGACGAACGACTGCGAGTCGCCCTCGTCGGTCGACGAGGCGTTGGTGCCCGTCCACGACATGCGTGCGCTGACGCTGCCGTTCACGCCGAGCGGCGCCTGGAAGGCGGGCGAGATCGTCAACTCGGAGACCTCGGTCCGGTTGTCGTTGCGCAGCGCGGGGTCGAAGGTCTGCGTGCCGAAGGCCGAGATGCTGCGCTGCGAGATGCGGGCCAGCGCATCGATCCGGAAGCGGTCGTCGACGACCGCCCCGGTCATCGCCGCCGACAGCGAGTTCTGGATCTCGTTGCGGTCGCTGTCGCGGGCGTAGAACAGCAGGTCGGCCGTGTACGAAAGGAAGGAGTTGACCAGGCCGCCACGGCTGTCGATGCGGACCCCCGGGCTCAGCCTCGTGATCGCATCGGACTGCGGGTCGGTCGACGACAGGTCGACGTTGTCGGTGAAGGTCTGCTCGATGGCGAAGGTCGGCGTCAGCCGGTAGGTGCGGCTCGCCTCCCGGATCGGCACCACCGCGGCCGGCGCGTCGGGCGAGGCCTCGCCGGACGACGTGCCCGCCCCCGGGATGCCGACCGTGGGGCTGCCGGCGCCCGTGCCACCCCCGCCGCCGCCTGCGGCACCCTGCGCCCCGGCGCCCAGCGGCCAGGCGAGCGTGCCCAGCACGAGCCCGGCGGCCGCCGCCGCGACGCGACGCGTCTTCAGCGGCAGGGGCCCGGTCGGTCGACGCCGCGCAGCCACGACCGCTCAGCCTCCGGCCTGGGGCTGGGCGTCCTGGCCGCCGCCGCGGCCGTATCCGTAACCGTAGCCGTAGCCGTATCCGTAGCCGTAACCGTAGCCCTTGAGGTCGCTGCGCGCCTTGTTGAGCACGACCATCTTCACCGGGCAGGCCTCGATCGTCGCGATCGCCTGCTGAACGTGCGCCTGCATCGTGCGCCCGGCGGAGACGACGACCACGATCTGCCCCATGTGCGACGCGAGCACGCGCGACTCGGTGGTCAGCAGCAGCGGCGGCGAGTCGAAGATGATGATCCGGTCGGGGTAGCGCGTGGCCATGTCGTCGAGCAGCTCGCGCATGGCCTCGGACGCCAGCAGCTCGGTGGCCTTCGGGTGCGGCGTCCCGGCCGGCAGGATCGTCAGCTTGTCGACGTTGGTGCGCATCAGCGCGTCGGCGAGCGAGGCCTTGCGTTCGAGCACGTCGAGCAGCCCGGGGCCGGCCGGCAGGCCGAGCATGCGTACCAGCGACGGCCGGGCGACGTCGGCGTCGACCAGCATCACCGTGTGGTCGAGCTCGGCGGCGATGCTCATCGCCAGGTTGACCGAGGTGAAGCTCTTGCCCTCGCCCGACATGGCGCTGGTGACCATGATCAGGTTGCCGTGCGTCAACATGGCCGCGCCCTTGCCGGTGGCATTGGCGATCAGCGGCCGCTTGATGACGCGGAATTCGTCGGACAAGTGGCTGCGAGGCGAGCTCGGCGTGACGATGCCCGACGCGGCGATGGTCGCGAGGTCGAGGTCGATCTTGCGCGAGACCGGCATCGCCTCGGCACGCGCCGGCGCCTCGGGGGCACGACGCGCAGGCGCCTCGGCGACCGCCGCGCCGCCCCCTGCCGCAACGGCCTCCTCCGGCACCGCGACGCCGGCGGCGCGGAGCTGCTCCAGCCGCTGCGCGGCCTGTTCGATCAAGCTGCTCATCGCGCCCTCGTCATCCCCGCTGCGCCAGCAGCGCCATCGCCAGCATGCCCAGCGCGAACAGCCCGACCAGCCCGCCCGACGCGCCCGCGAACCGGATCAGGCCCATGCGCTCGCGCCGTCGGTCGGTGTCGGTCATCACCAGCGACACGACGCCCAGCAGCGGCAGGCCGGTCTTGGTGCGCAGCTCGTCGGCGTCGGTGAAGGCCGGTCGGAGCTGGCTCAGCAGGAAGGCCAGCCCGAGCGCCGCCGCCAGCGCGGCACCGAGCGCCAGCGGCAGCAGCAGCAGGCGGTTGGGCGCCACCGGCTTGGGCGAGACGCGCGGCGGATCGATGAGGCGGAAGTCGGCGACGCCCGATGCCGTCTCGAGCTCGGCCGACATGATCGCCGACTGCCGGCGCGCCAGCAGGTTGTCGTAGTTGCTCTTGATGACGCCGTAGTCGCGGTTGAGCTGCGCGGCCTCGGCCTCGACCTGCGGTGCGGTCTTCAGCGCCTCGCGCGCCAGCGCCAGGCGCTGCTGGTATTCGGCGACGCGCGCGCGCAGCGCGCCGATCTGCACTTCGGACGCGGCCAGCATGCGGTTGAGCTCCTGCGCCATCATGTTGGCCAGGCTGGTGCCGCCGCCCGCCGGCGCCGCCGCCGGGTTCTTGGCCGCGGCCGCGCGCAGTTCCTCGACTTCCTTGGTGCGCTGTTCCTCGAGATCCTTGATCAGCTTGCGCGTCAGGATCACGTCGGGGTGCTGGTCGGTGTAGCGCTGCAGCAGCGCGTCGAGAACGCGCTTCTGCTCGTTGATGCGCGCGTCGAGCTCGGGCGTGGCGATCGGGATCTCGGGCACCGGCGCCGTGCCGCCGCCGCCGGCCGGCGCCGCCGAGGCGGCCTTCAGCTCGGCCTCGATCTGCGCCTTGGCGGCGTCGCGCGAGTTCTCGGCCTCGCGCAGCTCGAGCTGCGCCTGCCGCAGCTGGTTCTGGATCGTCGCGATCTGCGACGCGGCGTCGCCACCCTCGGTGAACTGGCGGTCGATGTTGCGGATGCGGAATTCCTTCAGCCGCGCCTCGGCCTCCTCGAGCTTGGCCTCGTGCTGCTTGATCTGCTCGTTGAGGAAGGTCATCGCCGTGTCCGAATCCTTGCGCGTCGCGCCCAGGCTCGACTCGACGAAGATCGACACCATCGACTGGATGACGCGCTTGGCCTCCTCCTGGTCGTCGGAGCGGTAGGCCAGCGTGTACAGGTTGTCGCGGCCGGTGTTCTGGATCTTGAGGTCCTGGCCCAGCTCGTCGATCAGCGCGTCCTGCTCGGCCTTGGTCTTGGCGCCGAGGTCGAGGTCGGCCATGCGCACCAGCTTCTCGAGGTTGGGCCGGCTCATCAGCGTGCGCGTCAGCATCGCCAGCTGCTGGCCGACGTTGGGCTGCACGGTCATGCCGGCCATCAGCGGCTTCAGGATCGACTGCGTGTCGACGTAGATGCGCGCCTGCGCCTCGTACTGGTCGGGGATGCGGAAGACCGCGATCACGCCGATCAGCGCCACCACCCAGGCCGTGGCGAGCGCCGGCCAGCGGAAGCGCCACATGCCGCGCAAGATGGTGGTGACCTGTCGGAGGATCTCTTCCATGGGGGTCTTCGCTTGCGGCGCGACCGGCGCGCCGCGGCATCGGGGCGGGCGGCGACGCCGGGGCGCGCCGCCGCCGGCGTCAGAAGAAGCTCTGCGGGATGATCAGGATGTCGCCCGGCAGCATCTCGACGTTGGCCGAGACGTCGCCGCGCTTGATCAGGTCGGTCAGCCGCACCGAATACTGCTTGGTCGCGCCTTCGGAGGTGCGCAGGATGGTTGCGCTGTTGCCGGCCGCGAAGTCGGTCAGCCCGCCGACCTGGATCATCACGTCGAGCAGCGTCATCTTGCTCTTGAACGGCAGCGCCTGCGGCTGCGCCGCCTCGCCGACGACGCGGATCTGCTGGCTGTACGGCCCGACGAAGCCGGTCACCAGCACCGTGACGATCGGGTCGCGCACGTACTTCGACAGCGCCTGCTCGATGTCGCGCGCCAGCTGCGTCGGCGTCTTGCCCTGCGCCGGCAGCTCGTCGACCAGCGAGGTCGCGATCTTGCCGTCCGGGCGCACCGGCACCGAGGTCGACAGCTCGGGATTGCGCCAGACGATGATGTTGACGCTGTCGCCGGCGCCGATGATGTAGGTGTAGTCGCTGGCGGGGGCGGTGGCGGGGGCGGGGGGGAAGCTGGTGCCCGTGGAGGCACAGCCCACGAGCACAGCGGCGGTGAGGATCGGAGCGACACGCATCACGATCTGCGAGAGGCGGCGAGGCGCAGTCTTCTTCATGTCGGACTCATCGCTGGAAAATGGACGTTCGCAAGCCGGCCGAAGCCAGCCACGGCAGACGATCGAGAACGTGAGAATGATCGCACAGCAGGCGTTCGGTGCGCGGTTTCCGGGGTGGGCCATCGGGATCGCTGATGCCGAACCCGTCACGGATTCGGTGCCGGCAACGGGGCGACGCCGTGACTGCCGCGGGCGGCCTTGCGGGTCAAGTCACCGGCAAAGGGGAGCCCCTCAGTCAGGCAAGTTGTAACGTCCAGGCGCGATGATGTTGTCCGGGTCCAGCGCCAGTTTCAGCGCGCGTACCGTCTTCCAGTACTGCGGGTCGCGGCCCACGATGTCGGCCATCATGTCGACCCGGGCACGGTAGACCTCCAAGCCTTCGTCCTGAATCAGACGGTGCAACGCGCGGGCGCACGTGTGGGCGCGCTCCACGTCTTCCGGCACCGAGCGGTCGAACAGCAGGTTGGCCACCACCACCAGTGACGTCTCGGTCTCAACATTGATCGTCATCGGAAGCTCGAAGCGGAACCTGGCGGCCTCGCTGCGCATGCTATGGACGAAGCGGGCAACAAAACCGCCGTCGAGCGGCAATGCCGGACTGACGTAGAGCAAGCCGCAGTTCGACGCGTCGAGTTGCGCGGCGGGCAGATCGGCGCGACCGAACTGCCACAGCAGGTTGTCGATCGCGACGTCGGTCGGCTGTCCGTTGACCAGGCCATGCAGCGGACGCATCGCTGCGATCGCCGCCGCGTTCGCCCGCGCGCCCTTCAGGAAGCGCAGCGCGTGCGCGATGCGGTAGCCCACCTCGAGGACCCGATCCGTGACCACGCGCACCCGGGCGATGCCGCGCAGCCGCGCACGCACCTCGGCCAGCGCGGCGCGCACCTGCGCATCGGTGCCGGTGACACCGGCGATGCTCGTCCACTCGTTGGGGGCCACGACATTCAGTGCGGTCGCCGCCTCGTGCCGCGCCCGCTCGGCCTCGAAGCCGCACTCGCGCTCGAAGTAGTGCACCAGGCCGGCCATCAGCGTCGCGTGCGTACGCTGCCGGTTGCCGATGTGCGTGACCGAGGTCAGGAGCCCCTCGCGCTTCAGTCGCGCCAAGGCGTCGATGAATGCAGCCAAGTCCGCCTCGCGCCGGAGTGCGGCTGACACCGCCACCCGCCTCGGTCGCCGGGGTACGAGTCGCAGGCAGGCGCTGGTGACGATCCCGAAATTGCCCTGAAAAAAGAGGCCGTCGAGCATCGGCCCGAGGCCGTAAGGGTGACTCGTAGCCAGCGGCGAGCGGTCGCCGAGGCGGCGGAAACCGGTACGCAGGATCTCGCCCGTCCCGGTGACCACTTCCAACCCGAACACGTCCGCCACGCGCGGACCGAGGTAGCCCACGCCGCGGTCGAGCGCGTTGCCGAGGATGCTGGTGTCCACCGCAGAGCCTGTCGGGTTGAAGGCGAGCGAAGGGCAATGCTTTCGAAGGTAGTCCGTTAACTGACGCTGAGTCACTCCGGGCTCGATCACGGCAACAGGATTCTCGGGCGAGATGGCTTCTGCGTTGCGGATGCGATTCATCGCGCTGAGGTCAACCACCGTGCAGCCGGGCACGACGGGCGATCGGGAGCCGTAGCCCCAATTCATCCCCGTCGAGACCGGGTACAACGGGGTTCGCTCCCGCCGTGCACGCTGAACGAGTGCGACCACTTCGTCGACCGAAGTCAATCTGCAACTGTTCGGAAGATCAACTTCCACGCGACCGACGCTCATTCAATCACGCACGATGATGTCTGCGACCCTCTGCATCGCGCTTTGGCGACCGGACGCACGATCGGCTCGCCCCGTGCGGAATTCGAAGCCGCGTCGATGACCGGCGTGGCCGTGAAGGCCAGCAGCGCCACACTCGAAAGCTCGCCAGCCCCCGGGAGAGGACCCGACGGGGCAGTCGGCGACGAGGCAACACAGCGTCGGACCGTCCGGAGAAGGCAAACGTCCAGCAGGCGAAAGCATCGACGCAGTCTCGCATGACGACCGTGCAGCGGTCATCG
>JALORQ010000231.1 GCA_025458805.1 Rubrivivax sp. | reverse complement strand
GCGCTCGCCGCCGTCGACGGCGGTTAGGATCCGGTGCTCGTCGTCACCCCGGCCGACCAGACCATCCGCGACGAGGCCGCGTTCCGGCGCGCGCTGCAGCAGGCCGTGCGCGCCGCCGCCGGCGGGGCCTTCGTCATTCTCGGCATCGTGCCCGACCGGGCCGAGACCGGCTACGGCTACATCCGCTGCCGCCCGGCCGCCGCCGACGGCGCCGCCGAGGTCGAGCGCTTCGTCGAGAAGCCCGACGCGGCGACCGCGCAGCGCTACCTGGCCGAAGGCGGCTACTTCTGGAACAGCGGCATGTTCGTCGTGCGTGCGTCGGTCTGGCTGCGCGCGATCGGCCACTTCCGGGCCGAGCTGCTCGAGGCGACGCGCGCGGCCTGGCAGGCGCGCAGCCTGGACGCCCATTTCGTCCGCCCGGACAAGGCGCGCTTCGCCGCCGTGCCCGCCGACTCGGTGGACTACGCGGTGCTCGAGAAGTGCCCGGGCTCCGGCCGCTTCGAGGTGCGCATGGTGCCGCTGGACGCGGGCTGGTCCGACCTCGGCGCGTGGGACGCGGTGTGGGAGGTCAGCGAGCGCGACGCGCAGGGCAACGCCAGCCGGGGCGACGCGCTGCTGCACGACTGCCGCGGCACGCTGGTGCATGCCACGAGCCGGCTGGTCGGCGCGATCGGCCTGGACGACGTGGTCGTGGTCGAGACGCCCGATGCGGTGCTGGTGGCCGACCGCCGCCGCAGCCAGGACGTCAAGCGCATCGTCGCCGAGCTGCAGGCGCGCGGCCGCAGCGAGCCGGCGCTGCACCGGCAGGTGCATCGGCCCTGGGGCTGGTACGACAGCATCGACCACGGGCCGCGTTTCCAGGTCAAGCGCATCATGGTCAAGCCCGGCGCGTCTTTGAGCCTGCAGAAGCACCATCACCGTGCCGAGCACTGGATCGTCGTCTCCGGCACCGCCGAAGTGACCAACGGCGACCAGGTCACGCTGCTCGGCGAGAATCAGAGCACCTACATCCCGCTCGGCCAGGTGCACCGCCTGGCCAACCCGGGCAAGGTGCCGCTCGAGATCATCGAGGTGCAATCCGGCAGCTATCTCGGCGAGGACGACATCGTCCGCTTCGACGACCGCTACGGGCGCGGCTGAGCCGCGGCGCACGGTCGCGGCGGCCGCCGCCGCACCCCGATCCGCCGTCCGGGCCGCGCGTCGAACCCCTGACCACGTTCACCAGATCGACCATGAAGATTTCCGTCATCGGCACCGGTTACGTCGGCCTCGTCTCCGGGGCCTGCCTGGCCGAGATGGGCAACGACGTGCTCTGCCTGGACCTCGACCCGGCGAAGATCGCCACGCTGCGCGCCGGCGGCATGCCGATCCACGAACCGGGGCTGGAGGCGGTCGTCGCGCGCAACGTCGCCGCCGGGCGGCTGCGCTTCAGCACCGACGTCGCCGAATCGGTGGCCCACGGCCTGTTCCAGTTCATCGCGGTCGGCACGCCGCCCGACGAGGACGGCTCGGCCGACCTGAAGCACGTGCTCGCCGCGGCGCGCGAGATCGGCCGGCGCATGGACGCTTACCGCGTGATCGTCGACAAGAGCACGGTGCCGGTGGGCACGGCCGACCGCGTGCGCGCCGTCGTCGCCGAGGCGCTCGCCGCGCGCGGCGCCGCGATCGACTTCTCGGTCGTGTCGAACCCGGAGTTCCTGAAAGAAGGCGCGGCGGTCGACGACTTCATGCGCCCCGACCGGATCATCGTCGGCGCCAGCGACGAGCGCGCGATCGAGCTGATGCGCGCGCTGTACGCCCCGTTCCAGCGCAACCACGAGCGGCTGATGGTGATGGATCCACGCTCGGCCGAGCTGAGCAAGTACGCCGCCAACGCCATGCTGGCCACGCGGATCTCGTTCATGAACGAGCTCGCGCTGCTCGCCGAGCGCGTCGGCGCCGACATCGAGCAGGTGCGCGTGGGCATCGGCAGCGATCCGCGCATCGGCTTTCACTTCCTCTACGCCGGGGCCGGCTACGGCGGCTCGTGCTTCCCGAAGGACGTGAAGGCGCTGATCCACACCGGGCAGCAGGCCGGCCAGCCGCTGCAGCTGCTGCACGCGGTCGAGGCGGCGAACGAGACGCAAAAGGGCGTGCTCGTCGACAAGGTCGTGCGCCGCTTCGGCGCCGACCTGTCCGGGCGCTGCTTCGCGCTGTGGGGGCTGGCCTTCAAGCCGAACACCGACGACATGCGCGAGGCGCCCAGCCGCACGGTCATCGCCGGCCTGCTCGCGCGCGGCGCGCGCGTCGCGGCCTACGACCCGGTGGCCATGGCCGAGGCGCGGCGCGCGCTCGGCGAACCCGCCGGCCTGCGCTACGCCGACAGCGCGATGGACGCGCTGCGCGACGCCGATGCGCTGGTCGTCGTCACCGAGTGGAAGGAGTTCCGCAGCCCCGACTTCGACGGCATCCGCGCGGCGCTGCGAGAGCCGGTGGTCTTCGACGGCCGCAACATGTTCCAGCCGGCGGCCGTGCGCCGCGCCGGCATCGAATACCACGGCATCGGCCGCCTGACGGGGGCCGACCCGGCCTGAGCGCGCCGGCGCGCGGCCGCCGCGGAACGCGGACGCTATGCTGCGCCCCATGAACACCGCCGCCGCGCCGCGCCCGCCGAAGATTCCGCAGTCGGTGCTCGTGGTCGTGCACACGCCCGCGCTGCAGGTGCTGCTGATCGAGCGCGCGGACAAGCCCGGCTTCTGGCAGAGCGTCACCGGCTCGCGGGAGACGCCGGACGAGCCGCTCGAGCGGACCTGCGTGCGCGAGGTCGCCGAGGAGACCGGCATCGCGATCGGCAGCGCCGACGTGCCGCGCGCCGCGCTGCGCGACTGGGGCCTGCGCAACGTCTACGAGATCTACCCGGTCTGGCGCCACCGCTATGCGCCGGGCGTCACGCACAACACCGAGCATGTCTTCGGGCTCACCGTGCCGGCGGACACCCCGGTACGGCTGAACCCGCGCGAGCACCTGCGCTTCGGCTGGTGGCCGTGGCGCGAGGCGGCCGATCGCTGCTTCTCGCCGAGCAACGCCGAGGCGATCCTGCAGCTGCCGCGCTTCGTGCCGGGCGGCGGTGCATGAATCCGTACGCGTCGCCGGCCTTCGCCGCGTCGGGCGGGATGCTGCCCGAGACCTTGCGTGTGGCCACCTACAACATCCACAAGGGCGTGCGCGGCGTCGGGCCGCGCAAGCGGCTCGAGATCCACAACCTGGGCCTCGGCATCGAGGCGCTCGACGCCGACCTGGTGTTCCTGCAGGAGGTGCGGCTGTTCCACGCGCGCGACGCGCGGCACTTCGAGCGCACCTGGTTCGGCTGGCCCGAAGGCGGGCAGGCGCACTTCCTCGCGCCCGACGGCTACGACGTGGCCTACCGCACGAACGCCGTCACGCGCCACGGCGAGCACGGCAACGCGCTGCTGTCGCGCTGGCCGATCGGCGAGGCCGGCCACCACGACGTCAGCGACCACCGCTTCGAGCAGCGCGGCCTGCTGCACGTGCCGGTGCAGTGGAACGGGCAGCGCGTGCACGCGGTGGTCGTGCACTTCGGGCTCGCCCACCGCAGCCGCGTGCGCCAGGTGCAGCGGCTGGCCGACTTTCTCGCCGCGCACGTGCCGGCGGGCCAGCGC
>JALORQ010000092.1 GCA_025458805.1 Rubrivivax sp. | reverse complement strand
TGCCTTCTGCCCCAGATCCTCGACCGCATCGCCTGCCGGCTGCGGAAGTGCGGCCGGGGCTTGCGTCCCGCTCGCGACGACTCCGGATCCCTCACGATGGAAGAACGGCGGCAGGCTCACCAGCGCCCACTTGATCGCCAGGTACGTCGAACCCCAGATCAGCCAGGTGGCGGCCAGGCAGGCGACGATCAGCGGCGGCAGCGCGCGCAGCGATGCGGACGCGGCAGCGATGGACGAGGACACCGGGGCATCGTACGCGTGCCGGGGCGGCGACCCGGCCTGGCGGTCCGGACCCGGCGGACGTTGCCTTCTGCCCCAGATCCTCGACCGCATCGCCTGCCGGCTGCGGAAGTGCGGCCGGGGCTTGCGTCCCGCTCGCGACGACTCCGGATCCCTCACGATGAGCATCGAAAGCACCTGCGACCTGTGCGACGCCCATGTCGCCGACACCGACGGCGACTTCCGCGTGCTTCCTGGCGTCTTCCACGACTACGGCGGGCGCACCGCCTTCGCCGGCCCCGTCGCGACCGTCAAGTGCCACGAGGACAACTCGCTGGTCAAGGCGGCGGTCGAGTCGCCGGGCGCAGGCCGTGTCCTCGTCGTCGACGGCGGCGGCTCGCTGCGCCGCGCGCTGGTTGGCGGCAACCTCGCCGCCGCGGCGGCGCGCAGTGGCTGGGCCGGCATCGTCATCGACGGCGCGGTGCGCGATCGCGCCGAACTGGCCGCTACGCAGGTCGGCATCCGCGCGCTCGGCCACGTCCCGCTGCCCACAATCAAGCGCGGGCAGGGCCAGGCCGACGTGCCGGTGCAGATCCAGGGGGTCTGGGTGCGGCCGGGCGACCGCCTGGTCGCCGACGCCGACGGCATCGTCGTGATGCCGCCGGCCGGCTGAGGAGGGCGCTGCGATGGCCAGGGCGGGCGAAGCCGGCGACGACTGGGTCGTCGTGCCCGGCAGCGAGCCGGAGATCGAGGCCGTCGCTGCCCAGTGCCGGCGGCTGGCGAAGAAGCGCGCGCTGCTGGCCGCCGGCGTCGCGATGGTGCCGGTGCCGGGCCTCGACTGGGTCACCGACGTCGGCGTGCTCGTCAAGGTCCTGCCCGAGATCAACGCCGCCTTCGGGCTCACGAACGAGCAGATCGAGCGTCTGGCGCCGGACCGCCGTCTCGTCGTCTACAAGGCGATCAGCGCCGGCGGCGGCCTGCTCATCGGCCGTCTCGTGACGCGCGAGCTGGTGATCGGGATGCTCAGGATCGTCGGCGTGCGGCTCACCGCGCAGCAGGCCGCCAAGTACGTGCCGATCGCCGGACAGGCCGCCTCCGCGGCGCTCACCTTCACGGCGCTGAACTACGTCTGCGAGCAGCACATCCGCCAGTGCATGGCGATCGCCAGGCAGCTCCAGCTGCCGGCGCCCGCCGCGACGGTCGATCGCGACGCGGCCTAGGGTTCGGCTCAGCGCGCGCCAGCCGCGGGCCGTGCGTCCGACACCGGGCCCAGGCGGACGCCGACGCGCCAGACGAGGAAGGTCGTCGGGTTGTCCCAGCCGGCATCGTACGCCGCACCGGCCTGGAAGCCGTCGGTCGTGGCGAAGTCGTTGTCGTTGGCGACGAACAGGAAGTGGTCGTCGGGGTGGTCCGGGTCCAGCGCCGGCAGCAGCGCCAGGCCCTCCCACTTCTCCGACAGGTTGACGAGCCCGTCGACCACGCCGTTGACCAGTCCGAAGCGCGCGAGCTGCGCGTTGTCGTTGATGTCGAGCCACGGTGTGTAGAGCGCCGGCGTGATCGACGGGTCGAGCACGCCGCCGGGCGCGATGTTGGCCTCGACCGGGAGCCCGAGCACGTTCGTCGCGGCCGCGATGTCGACGAGGTCGACGCGGCGCAGCAGCGACTGCTGCGTACCGACGAGGAAGCCGTTGCTGTCGCGCGGCAGGATCAGCAGCTGCGTCGGCGACAGCGCGAGGATCTCGCTCTGCGCCGCGACCAGCGTGCTGCTGCCCTGCTGGAACTTCGGCAGCTGCACCACGTACTCGCCGGTCAGCACGATGGCGTCCGGGTCGCTCACGTCGTAGGTGTACAGGCGCGTGTGGTCGCGCCGCGAGGCGCTGGTGGAGGCGCCGTCCTGCCTCGCCGCGCTCTGCAGGGCCACGAAGAGCGTGCGGCCGTCGGGCGTCAGGCTCAGGCCCTCGAATCCCTGGTTGTTGCTGCGGCCGTAGGTCGGGTTGGCCGGCACCGGCGCCGGCTGACCGGTGGCGGGGTTGTTCGAGCTGTAGTCGGTCACGCCGTTGCGCAGCGGCCGCACCGAATCGGCGACCGGCAGCGCGCCGATCAGCCGGCCGGCGCGAGAGAAGCGGTAGATCGACGGCCCGTACTCGTCGCTCACGAGGCGGCTGCCGTCACTCAGGATGACGATGCCCTCGGCATCCAGCGACAGCTTGCCATTGAAGGCCTGCGGGAGCTCGGGCCAGCCGGGAACGACACGCGCGCCCCCGGCAGCCACGCCGCCCGGCACCGGATCGAGGCCGCTGAGCGGCCGCACGGTGCCGTCCAGGGTCTCGAACAAGCGCGTCGAGTTCGTCAGCACCAGCCGCACCTGGTCCTGAGGCAGGCCGCCGGCGTTCGCAGGCGCCGGCGTGAAGCGGAAATCGAGGCGGTTGAGGCGCGGCGCGTAGTCGATCGTCCCCGCCAGATTGAAGCCGCGGTCCGGGGCGGCGTAGAACGTCCCGGTGTAGCTGCCGTCTGCGCGGCGCTGCCAGCGCGACGGGTCGGCGACCAGGCCGGAGATCGAGCCGAAGGTCTCGCCGTGACGGTCGCGCAGGTTCGCGGGCAGACGACCGACCCCTGCCAGCTCCTTCACCGTGAGCGTGCTGCCGTTGACCTCGATCGTCTGCGCACCGACATCGAGCGCCGGCAGCGCGGCGGCCCAGACGGCCCAAAGGGCCAGGCTGAAGGATCGCGGGGTGCGGCGTGGTGACATGCGTCCTCCTGGCGCGGTCGGGATCGACCCGGTCGGAGGACGCTAGGGCTCCACGGTGACAGCGGCGTGACGCCGTGCGGCCTGCGGTGCGGTTGCCGCGCCCGGCGCAGCCGGATCGGCGCCGCCCGCCGCCTACAATGACCCTCACGTCGGGGTGTAGCGCAGCCTGGTAGCGCAACTGCTTTGGGAGCAGTGGGTCGAAGGTTCGAATCCTTTCACCCCGACCAGCCGACCCGTCGCCGGCCTGCAGGCACCGCGCCTGCGTCACGCGCCGGACGCCGCGTCCCGCGTTCTGCCTTCGCGCGCCTCGCGTGCCGCCAGGTCCGCCGTCAGCATCCGCACGCGGTCGGACAGCTGCAGCGCGATGTTGCCCAGCAACTTCCCGGCGAGTTCCGGGTGGTCGCGCCGGAGACGCTCGAAGGCGTCGACCGGCAGTGCGAGGGCCGTCACGTCGGTCTCGGCGAAGGCCTCGGCCGAGCGCGGGGCGCCCGAGAGCACGGCCATCTCGCCGATCGTCACGCCGGGCGCGAACGAGGCCAGCCGCCGCGTCGTTCCGGGCAGCCTCAGCCCGATCTCGCCGCGCAGGCAGATGTAGAGGGCATCGGCCGGATCGCCGGCCCGGAACAGCACCTCGCCGCGGGTGAAGGTGCGCGTCGCCGAGCCGGCAGTCAGCAGCGCGCGCTCGTTGTGGTCGAGCCCGCGCGCGATCGTGGTCTCGGCCAGCGCGAGCGGCGCCACGTCGTGCCGATCGACGCCCAGCCGCTCGAGCAGCGCGTCCTCGGCCTGCTCGGCGGCACGGTCGGCGTCGTCCTCGAAGTGCAGTGCACCGGGCGCGGCGGCCGCGCCGAGCGTCTCGACGAGGTCGCGCCGCGGATCGTGCGCCGCCCACTCGGCATACACGAGACGCTTGCCCGTGGCGTGCCAGTCCTCGGCGGTCTCGACCAGGATGCGGGCCGCCGTCACGTCCACGTCGCCCGCGCGGCGCAGGTCGACGATGGCGGCGTCGACGGTCGGCGCGAGCCGCTGCAGCCGGTCGCGCAGCGCGTCGGCGGTGCCGAAGAAGAGCGCGCCCTCGATCTCGACGCGCGCGATGCGACGACCCTCGCGCTGCAGGATCTCGGCAATCGCGGTCGGCCGCGTCTTCAGCGAATGCCGCTCCGCCCCGCTCCAGACGGCGCCGACGACGTCGCGGATGTTCGACTGCACGAAGAGCAGCACGGCAAGCGCGGCGCCGATCAGCACCGCCTCGGCGAGCCCGAGGAAAACGGCGCTGCCTGCGACGGCGGCGGTCACCGCCCAGTCGGCCGCCAGGTGGCCCCAGCGGCCGCGCTCGCGGCGGCTCGCGGCGCGCCAGCGCGGCACGCCGCGCGCCAGGTCCACCGGGATGTGCCACAACGTCGGCGACACCATCCGCGCGCCCAGGAAGGCCAGCGCGCCGCCCACCGCGGCCAGCGGCAGCACGCCCAGCACCCCCGGGACGACGAGCAGGATCGCCGCCAGCACGGCCGCGTAGCCGAGAACGATGTGGCGCTCGGGACTGCCCGTGGCCTGGCCCAGCGATGCAGGCAGCGACGGCGACGCCGGGAGCCCGCCGGCCACGGCCGACGCGACGTTGGCCAGCCCCTGCGCGACCAGTTCGCGTCCTGCGGGCCGCGAGCGCCTCAGCCGGCCGTCGATCACCGATGCCGCGAGCAGCGTGTCGAGGCTCGCGATCACCGAAACCGTGAACGCAAAGCCGCCCAGCAGGCCCCACACCGCCGGCTGCGCGAGCGCGTTCGTCCAGGGCGCCGAGGGCAGGGCGCCGCCGAACCACGCGGCGGGCAACTCGGGCACGCCGACCGTCGCCGACAGCGTCGCGCCGCTCCAGGCCAGCGCCAGAGCCGACTGCAGCGCGACGCCGGCCAGCAGTCCGAGCAGCACCGGGGGCACTCGGGTGCGGCGCCACGTGGCGAGCGCGGTCGCACCGACGGTGGCCGCGGCGACCGCGACCGCGCCGGCCTGCAGCGGCTGGGCCGGATCGACCGGCACGCCGAAGCGCTGGCCGAGCATCGCCGGCAGCGCACTCAGCACGAGCAGCAGGCCGACCCCGGTCGACAGCCCGAGTCGCACCGGGTACGGCGTGAACTTGACCAGCGCGCCGATGCCGAGCAGGCCGTACAGCGCGATCAGCAGCCCCGCGCCGACGATGCCGACCGCCACCAGCGCCAGCACCGTCCACCCTGCCTCGGCGGGCGGGCCGGGCACCAGCGGCAGCAGCGCGGCCACCAGAGTCGCGGTCAGCAGCGCGAGCGCCGCGCCCGCGTCGCCCACCAGCCGGCCGCCCCCCGCGATCGACGCGGTCGCGCTCGCGACCGCGGCGCCGAGCAGCGCGAGCCCCATGGCCGGCGGACCGAAGGCCGCACCGAGCGGCGCGAGCGCCATCAGCCCGTAGGCGGCGTTCTCCGGCGCGTGCGTGGCGGCTCCGGACGCGGCGGTGGCGGCCGCGCCCAGCGTCCGCCGCCAGCGTGGAGGCGGCGGCGCGTGGCCGCCACGGGATGCGCCTGCGGGTGTCGTCTGGGTCATGCCGCCTCGCGCACGCAAGACGCGCGCCCGACGTCGACGACCCGCGTCATGGCAGCCGGTAGCGGGTGCTCGGCCCCTTGCCGGTCTGCACCAGCAGGCCCAGCGCGGCCAGGCGGCCCAGGTGCTTGGAGGCGGTCGCCAGGCCCACGCCGCACAGATCCGCATAGCCGCTCTTGCCGATCGATCCGGCGTCGAGCAGGCGGCGCAGCAGCGCGTCGCGCGTCGCCGCGTCGAGCAGGTCCGCGGCCGTGCGCTCCCATTCGGCCGCCAGCCGCTCCTCGCGGGTCAGCGCGCGATCGAAGGTGCTCCGCAGCCGTGCGACGGCCTCGTCGAACCGGGGACCGAGCCGGTGCTCGGCGATCAGCGCCAGCGCCGCCTCGCGCTCCTTGACCGCGATCTCGAGATAGGCCTGCGCGATCGCCAGATGCGAAGCCGCGCGCTCCGCGGGCGGCTGAGGCAACGCCAGGGCGGCGCGATGGCGCTGCACCTCGCCGGTCTCGGCGAAGTGCGCCGCGCGCTCGGCCGGCAGCAGCCGGTCGACGAATTCCTCCCCGCGCGGGCCCAGGATGCCGGCCTTCAGCGCGCGCGTCGCCTCCACCGCGGCGGGGTCGACGCCGTCGGGCCACGCCACCAGCGCCGCCGCCGCATGGGCGTCGCCCTCGCGCTCGTCGTCGGGGTCGTCGCCGGCCTGGAAGCGCTTGTAGTGCGCCTCGGCCAGGTTGTAGTGCGCGCGGCCGGCGAGCAGCCGCAGCCGGCGGTCGTGCGCGATTGCCAGCGCGGTCCGGTAGTGCTCGATCGCGGTGTCGTAACGGCCCTGCCAGAACGCGGTCGCGCCCATGTGCAGGTGCGTCGCGGCGATGGTTTCCGGCTCGACCGTGTGGCGCGCCGCCATCTCGAGGACGCGCCTCGAGTACTCCATCGATCGCGCGAAGTCCTTCGCGTCGCCATAGATCAGCGCCAGGTTGCCCCAGGTCTTCAGGATCGACGGCCGGTCGCCGAGGCGTTCGTACAGGTGCAGCGCGCGCAGCTTGTGCTCGAGCGCGCGACGCAGGTCGCCGGCGCGGCGCCAGACCTCGCCCCATGTCTGCTCGAGCATCGCGACGGCCTCGTCGGCAATGGGGTCGGCGGCCGGCAGGTGCGGCCGCAGCGCGTCTGCGCGCTCGAGCAGGTCGCGGCAACGCGGGTCGTTGCGCAGGACGAGCAGCCAAGCCAGCCGCACGAGCGTCGCGAGGTACTCGATGCGCAGCGCGGGTTCGGCCGCCGCCGGATCGTCGCCGAGCCCGGCGCGCTGCAGGAAATCGGCGCTCTCCTGCATGCACGCGAAGGAGCGGTCGGCATCTCGCGTCTCGTGGAAGCGGCCGAGCGCGCCGTAGACGATGCCCAGCGCCAGCGCGCGGTCGCGCGCGGCCGGCGCTGCCGAAGCGATGCGCAGTGCGTCGTCGTAGGCTGCGAGTTCGCCCGCGTCGTCGCCACGCGCGCGCTGCAGGGCCGCCCGTGCCAGGCAGCCATCGACGCGCTGGCGCAGCGCCATCGGCATGGCCAGCGCACGCGCCAGCAGCAGATCGACCTCGGCATCGCCGGCCAGCTCGACGGCGTGACGGCGCACCGTGGTGGCGGCCCCGACGCCGTCGCCGGCCTGCAGAAGGTGCCAGAGCGCGGCGCGCGGCGCGGCCGACTCGATCGCACGCGCCGCTTGCCGTGCGTGCCAGGCGCGCCGAGCCGCGGGGTCGCGGTGACCCAGGTGCGACATCAGCTCGTCGTCGAGCAGGGCATCGCGGGCCAGCGCCTTCTCGCCCTGCAGCCGGCGCCCTTCCACGAGCGCGGCGGCGAGCTGGCGCCGCCCTCGCTCGAGGTGCCGGTAGAAGGTGCTGGCGCCGATGTCCCACAACCCGCACAGCCGGTCGGCAGGCGAGTCGTCCGGGGCGGCCCGATGCCGGTCGGGGAAGGCGGGCACCTCGACGAAGCCGGCGTGGCCGGCCAGTGCGAGCCAGGGGCGCCAGGCCGGCCGGTCGAGCCAGTCGCTGCGTTCGATGCGCCCGAGTCCCGGTCGGCCGTCGAGCCGCAGCCGCGCCATCGTCGCGCGCAGCAGCAGGCGCCACGGCAGGGGATGCAGCGGGTCGCGCGGCACGGCGTCGCCCGCCAGACCCCACAGGGGCTGCAGCAGCCGCGCGCCGAGCCGTCCGGCCAGCCGCGGCCGCTGCGCAAGGAGCGCCTCGAGCGTGCCTTCGCGCAGCGCGCCGAGCACCATGCCGAGGACGAGGTCCCGGCGGCCCGCGCGAGCCGGCGCAGCGGGCTCCGAAGCTTCCGGCCTCGAACTAGGGGGGGACTCGCCCTCGGCTTCGCGGATCATCCGCCGATCGTCTCGCTGCCGCGGGCGGGGCGCGCGAAGGTCTGCGTGGCCATGGGACCACCCGCGGTGCGAGTGTAGTGACGAGCGCCGCACGCTCGGGGAGAGCACGATGAGCCTGCCGACGATCCGGTTCCAGAAACTGCCCGCCGGCGTGGCAGCGCCCACCGCGGGGGTCACGCTGGCCGTGTATGCGCCCTTCGGCACCGACGCCGTGCTCAGCCGGTATCCCGGGCAGGCCCCGCTGTCGGTCGCGCAGCACCCGCTGGTGCTCAACCTGCGGCAGGTCGCCGACTGCGGCGTGCACGTCTCGGCGCTGGTCGACCTGGTCGACGACGACACCTGGCTGGTCGAGATCGACGCGCTGAAGGGCGCGTCGCCCCGCTTCACGTCGCGCTGGAAGCAACAGATGTCGTCCTGGCGTACGCTGGCCGGATTCCTGCGCCACACGCGAAGCCGCCGCCCCGGCACCGCGGTCGTGGTCGCGCTCGAGGGCCACGGGGCCGGATTCCTGCCCGAGCTCGACGTCGCGCAACTCGACAGCAAGGGCCTGACGCAGGGTGGCAGCGTCGAGTGGGAGCTGACGGTCGAGGGCGCGTCGCCGCTGCTGCCGATGGGCTCGCCGCTGCTGCCCATGGGCTCGCCCCTGCTGCCGATGGGCTCGCCGCTGCTGCCGGTGGACCACATGCCGCTCACGACCTGGGGCCTCGCGCAGGGCCTGGCGGCCGGGACGCCGGCGGGTGCGGCGCCGTACCCGGTGCTGCACTTCGACAACTGCTTCAACATGTCGGTCGAACTGCTGCACACGGTGGCGGTCGCGCTGGCGGGCCAGCCAGTCGCCGAGTGGGCGGCCGGCTACATGAACTACAACTTCTTCACCGCCGGCGCGGCCTATCCGCTGGCCTTCGCGCGGCTGCGCAACGCGGGCGGCGCGACGAGCGAGCAGTTGGCGCGCTGGCTCGCGCAGGGCAATGCCGACGTGCTGGCGAGCAAGCGGAACCATCCGACGACCGGCGGCGTGGTCGCGCTGTCGAGGCTTCCCGGCATCCTCACGCGGCTCAACGCGCTCGCCGACGCGCTGACGGCGGCGCTGGCAGGCGCCACCGCGTCGGCGCGGCCCGCGGTGGTCGAGAAGATCCGCAAGGCCCTGGAGGCCGCGCAGCAGTACGACACGCTCGCGCCGCAGCGGCTCGACGTGCCCGACGAACTGGTGGACGTGCTCGGCATGGCCCAGCGCTTCACGCGCTTCGACGGCACGCCTTGGGACTTCACGAGCCCGGACCTGGCGATGAACCTGCTGTGCCCGGACCCGGGACTGCTCGGCTGGTGGGACTGGCGCTCCCCGTACTACCTCCACGTCCTGCCGAGCGCGGTGCAGCCGCGCATCACGCCGTTCCAGGCGTCGGCCGCGTGGGCACGCTTCGTCATCGAGTACCACCGCGACGCGCCTTTCAAGGGCCTGAGGCCGGCAGCGATCCCCGACTACCCGGTGTTCGACCGCACGCAGAAGGACGGCGTGCCGATCCCGAAGCGCTGACCGCCCGGCGCGCGACCCGCGCGCGCTGCGGCCGCTTCCCCGCTCGTCTCCTGCGCCCGGTTGGCGCGGGCGCGGTCCCGCGTCCGTGCTCGGGGTCGCCGGGCGCGCGCCGACGGGTGCCGGAACCCGAACGCGCCCATCCGCTCCTGACGGCGCCCAGCCAGGCAGGCGGCCCTCGCGGTCCGGGATCGACTCTCGATCGTCTGCCGATCGTCTCGCCGCGGGGGAGATCGTGGCCCCTCCACATGCCGTCGAAGCGGGACCCGGCGATCGATGCAATGGCGCCATGCCGAAGCCGCCACCCGCCGCGATCCCCGCGGCAGCGGCCGGCCCCCGGAGATGCGCCCGATGAACTGGCTGTTCCTCCCGCCGCTGCGCCGTGCCGTCGCCTGGGCGGCGTTCGCGTCGCTGCTGCTCAACCTCGCGCTCGTGGTGCCGTCGCTGTACATGCTGCAGGTCTTCGACCGCGTCTTCGCCAGCCGCAGCATCGAGACGCTGGCGATGCTGACTCTGTTCGCGGCACTGGCACTCGCGCTGGGCCTGGCCGCCGACCGCGCCCGCAGCCTGTGGCTGGCGCGCGCCGGTCGCGACGTCGAGGAGGCGCTGGCCGGTGCCGCGCTCGCCGCGCAGATCGAGGCCGTGGCGCGGCGCGGCGCCGACGCCGACGGACACTCTGCGCTGCCCGACATCGCGCGGCTGCGCGGCTTCCTGGCCGGACCGGCCGTGACCGCGCTGTTCGACGCGCCCTGGGTGCCGCTGTACCTGGCGCTGATCTGGGCGCTGCACCCGGTGCTCGGCGCGACGGCCCTCGGCGCCGCGCTCGCGCTGGCGGCACTGGGCGTGCTCAGCGAGCGCCTGCTGCGCGCCGACAGCGAGCGGGCGACCGCGGCGGCGCGCGCCAGCACGACCCGGGTCGAGCGCCTGCTGCGCCACGCCGAGGTGCTGGCCGCGATGCGCATCGTGCCTGAGGCCCTCGGCCGCTGGGCGGTGCAGCACGACCGGCTGCAGCAGGCGCAGGACCGGCTGACCGGCCGCATGGCCACGCTCGGCGCCGTCGGCCGCGGGCTGCGCCAGGCGGTGCAGGTGGCCATGCTCGCCCTGGGTGCCTGGCTCGTCGTGGCCGGGCACGCGACGCCCGGCGTGATGGTCGCGGCGACGGTGCTGGTCTCGCGCGCGCTGCAGCCGGTCGAGCAGCTCGTCGCGGGCTGGAAGCAACTGCTCGAGGTGCGCGCCGCCTGGGCGCGGCTGCGCGAGGCCATGGTCGAGCCCTGCGACGACGACGCGCTGCACCTGCCTGCGCCGAAGGGGCGTCTGGTCGCCGAGCGGCTCACGCTGCTGCAGGATCCGCAGCGCCCGCCGCTGCTGCGCCAGGTCAGCCTCACCGTCGACGCCGGCGAATGCCTGGGCATCGTCGGCCCGAGCGGGTCGGGCAAGACGACGCTGCTGCGCGCCCTGCTCGGGCTGCGCACGCCGACCGCCGGCGCCGTGCGGATCGACGGCGTCGACCTCGCCCAGTGGCGCGACGACGACCTGGCCGGCGCGATCGGCTACCTGCCGCAGGACGTCGAGCTGTTCGACGGCACCGTGGCGCAGAACATCGCGCGGCTGGGCGTGGTCGACGATGCGGCCGTGCTCGCCGCCGCGCAGGCGGCGGGCGTGCACGAGATGGTGTCGCGGTTGCCCGACGGCTACGCCACCGAACTCGGCGACGCCGGCGCGCGGCTGTCCGGCGGTCAGCGCCAGCGGCTGGGACTGGCGCGCGCGCTGTACGGCGGGCCGCGCCTGGTGCTGCTCGACGAACCCAATGCCCACCTCGACCGCGACGGCGAGGCGGCGCTCGCGGCTGCGCTCGCGGCGCTGAAGGCCGCCGGCACGACCGTCGTGATGGTCTCGCACCGGGCCTCGCTGCTGCGCCAGGCCGATCGCATCGCGGTGCTGCGCGACGGCGCCGTCGAGGCCATCGGGCCCCGCGACGAGATGCTGGCGCGGCTGGACCCGCCGGCGGTGCATCCGCGCCGCCGACCGGCGGCGTTCGCCGAAGGCGCGGGCGCCGCCTCGACGGTCACCCCGATCGCCGGCCTCTCGGCCCGCGGCTGATGCGTCCCGCGCCCGCCGTCGCTCCATCGCCAACGACCGGAACCCGGAGAACGCCATGTCCCTGAACGAGATCACCGTCTTCTCGCCGCCGCGCCGGCGCGACACCCTGGCCGGGCTGCTCGCCCGATCCACGCCCTCGACCGCGTCGCTCGCAGCGCAGGCGCGCACGCGCCGCCAGCTCGTGATGCCGGCGCTCGCGGTGGCCGCCGTCATGCTGTCCTGGGCCGCGATCGCGCCGCTGTCCGGGGCCGTGATCGCCGCCGGCGAGGTGCAGACCGCGATGGGCCGCAAGCCGGTGTCGCACCAGGAGGGCGGGATCGTCCGCGAGCTGCGGGTGCGCGAAGGCCAGGTCGTTCGTCGCGGCGACGCGCTGCTGGTCGTCGGCGACGTCCGCAGCGATGCCTCGCTCGACCTGATGCGCAGGCAGCAGGCCGCAGAGCGGGTGCGCGAGGCACGCGCCCGCGCCGAGCTCGTGCTCGCCGCGCACTTCGACGCGCCGATGGCCGCCGATGACGCCGGCGCGCGCGAGCGTGCACTCTTCGATGCGCGCCGCCAGGCGCTGGACGCGCAGCTCGCGGCTCTCGGCGCGCAGCGCCGCGAGGCCCGCACGCGGCTCCAGGCCCTGGAGGCGCAGCACGCCGCCGCCGACCGCGCCGCCGCGCTGGCGCGCGACGAGCTCGCGATGCAGCAGGAGCTGCTGGCCGCCGGCTTCGTGCAGCGTGGCCGCCTGATCGGGTTCGAGCGCGCGGCCCACGACGCGCTGGCGCGGGTCGAGGCCGCGCGCGGCCAGGTGTCCGAGGTGCAGCAGCAGCTCGCCCAGCTGACCGGGCAGGAGGCGCAGGCGCGTTCGGCCTACCAGCAGCGTGCCGCCGACGAGCTCGAGGACGCGGGCCGGCGCCTGCGCGAGCTCGACGAGCGCCTGCGACCGTCCGAGGACCAGGTCGGGCGCCAGGTCGTGCGCGCCCCGGCCGACGGCACCGTGATGTCGCTGCGTGTCGGCGCCGTCGGCACCGCGGTCGGCCCGCGCGAGACGCTGCTCGAGATCGCCCCGTCCGACGAGACGCTGGTCGTCGAGGCGCTCGTCGCGCCGCGCGACATCGACCACGTCGTCGCCGGAGGTGCCGCCGAGGTCCGCCTCGCGCCCTACGACGCGCGCCGCACCGCGCCGCTGCCGGCCCTCGTGGCGCATGTCGCCCCCGACGCCGAGCGCGACGAGTCCGGCATGGCCTGGTACCGCGCGCGACTCGAGATCGGCGCAGAGGCGCTGGCCGCGCAGCCCGGCCTGCGCCTGCAGGCCGGCATGCCGGCCGAGGTGTTCGTCAGCACCGCACCGCGCAGCCTGCTGGCCTACCTGCTCGAGCCGCTCGGCCTGTTCGCCGGCCGCGCGATGCGCGAACCCTGAGCCGGCGCGTCACTACGCGCCGACCGAACCACGACCGAACCCGGAAAGGAGGTGACTGCCATGTCCGAACGACGACCCGCGGCCCCGGGGCGCTGACGCGCCCGCGGCCAGGCCGCAACCCGACCCCATCGATTCCGATCCCTCTCCACACCGTTCCACTTCATCCAGGAAGACCATCATGGCCATCATCATCACCGGCGACGGCTTCAACAACACGCTGATCGCCGCGACCTCCGCCAACCACCTGCTCAACGGCCTCGCCGGGGCCGACACGCTGTTCGGCAACGCCGGCAACGACACCCTCGACGGCGGCACCGGCAACGACAGCATGACCGGCGGCGCCGGCAACGACACCTACGTCGTCGATGCGGCGGGCGACATCGTCGTCGAGGCCGCCGGCGGCGGCGTCGACCTCGTGCAGTCGTCGGTCAGCTTCACGCTCGGCGCCAACGTCGAGAACCTCACGCTGACCGGAGCGTCGTCGATCAGCGGCTACGGCAACACGCTCGCCAACGTCATCGTCGGCAACGGCGGCAACAACTACATCAATGGCGGCGCCGGCGCCGACCAGATGCGTGGCGGGCTCGGCAGCGACACCTATGTCGTCGACAACGCCGGCGACAGCGTGGTCGAGCTGGCCGGGCAGGGCGACGACTGGGTCTACTCGTCGATCACCTACACGCTGCCGGCCGAGGTCGAGAACCTCGTGCTGACCGGCGCCGCGGCGATCAACGGGACCGGCAACGCGCTCGCCAACCGCCTCTACGGCAACGGGGCCGACAACGTGCTCAACGGCCTGGGCGGCAGCGACAGCATGTACGGCGGCGGCGGCAACGACACCTACTACGTCGACCAGTCCACCGACATCGCCGACGAAGCGGCCGGCGCCGGCACCGACAAGGTGATCTCGAGCGCGTCGGCCTACACGCTCGACGACCAGGTCGAGAACATCAAGCTGGCCGAGCAGGTGATCCTGCAGACGCCGTTCGGGTCGATCCTGGTCGCCGACGGCGGTCGCGACGCCACCGGCAATGCGCTGGCCAACCTGATGGAAGGCAACGCGCTGGCCAACAGGCTGTACGCGATGGACGGCAACGACCTGATCTACGGCTACGGCGGCAACGACACCATCGAGGGCGGCAACGGCAACGACGTGATGGACGGCGGCACCGGCAGCGACTCGATGACCGGCGGCGCGGGCGCCGACTCGTACTACGTCGACAGCGCGGGCGACACGGTCGTCGAGGCCGCGCTCGGCGGCTACGACGCGGTGTACTCGACGGTCACGCACACGCTGGCCGCCGAGGTCGAGTCGCTGTCGCTGCTGGGCACGGCGTCGATCCACGCCACCGGCAACGCGCTTGCCAACAGCCTGTACGGCAACAGCGGCGCAAACACCCTCGACGGCAAGGCCGGCGCCGACTACATGGCCGGCGGCGCAGGCAGCGACACCTACTACGTCGACAGCGGCGCCGACACCGTCGTCGAGGGTGCCAATGCCGGCACCGACTGGGTGCTGTCCAGCGTGAGCTTCACGCTCGCCGACCCCGACGTCGAGAACCTGACGCTCAGCGGCGCCGCGGCGACCAACGGCACCGGCAACGCGTCGGCCAACTGGATGTACGGCAACGGCGCCAACAACCAGCTGTTCGGGATGGGCGGCAACGACTACCTCTGGGGCAGCGGCGGCAACGACGTGATCCAGGGCGGCACCGGCGCCGACACGCTGGCCGGCAGCACCGGCAACGACGTGCTGCGCGCGGTGGACAACGTCTTCGGCGTCAACGACGGCGTCGAGGACCGGTTCGTCTTCGAGACCACGCTCAATGCGGCGACCAACGTCGACCTGATCGACATCGCCAGCTTCGGCGCCGGACTGGAGGGCGCCGACGACGAGATCGTGCTCGAGAACGCGATCTTCACGGCGCTGCTGTCCACCGCCGGCACCGGCACCGGCCAGCTGGGAGCGGGCTACTACTTCGAGGGTGCGGGCTTCAGCGGCGCGGGCCAGTTCGACGCGGCGGGCATCTACGTCAACACGACGAACGGGCAGATCTTCTACAACCCGACCTTCGGGACCGCCGGCGACAGCGTGCTGTTCGCGGTGGCCAACGTGGCCGGGATCGCCGGCGGCGCCGCGGCGCTGTCGTCCGAGGAGTTCACGCTCGTCTGACCGCCGGGGCCGGCAGCGGTGCGCGGCCGCCGCCCCCGGCGGCGCCCGCACCCGGGCCGGCCCTCGCCCTGCCCGGAGGGGCTTGAACGCTTGCAGCGAGACCGCGCCACTGCTCGTTCTGGCGGATACAACTCGAGTCTGTTCCCCCGGCCTGTTCCCCTGTCTGGAGAGTTACCTCTTTTCAGCCGACTTGAACCGCGTTGCTGCGGCGCCTCGGGTCTTCGCTGTGACCCTACGCCGCCGGTCGTTTCAGGCGTCCGACTCGCTGTTGAGCGCGCGCAATTCTCGCCAGAGGCTCGGCGCTGGACTGAATTCGGCGTGGCGGTCTGCGCCGCCATGCCGGGGGTGGATGTCCTCCCTCCCGCAAGTCCGGCAATCACACGAAGGAGGGTTCCATGCCTGCCACTGGATTCGTTGGCTCGTTCGTTCGCCGTTGCGCCCTGGCCGGTGCGCTGCTTCTTCCGGCCGCGGCCTGGGCAGTTGCCCCCACGGTCGTGCCCTACCCCGCGCCGGGAGGCAACACGGCGACAGCCGTGGGCAGCGGCCCGGCGCAGGGCAGCGGCATCGAGTGGACCTATGGCGGCTTCGATCCGTCGGCCTACGGTTCGCTCTACTACGGGATCGGCAACTACGTCGGCGGGGCGTTCGTGCCCGGCTGGCCGACGCTCACCTTCGACGGCACGCCGGACGTGCTGCTGTTCAACGGCAGCGCCAGCAACCTGGCGTCGGGGTTGGCGACCTTTTCGGGCACCTCGATCGTCTACACAACCACGGGCCCCCGCGTCGCCTACACGCGCCTCACGCTGACGGTGAGCGACACCAGCGGTGTGGCGCTGGAGCTGAGCAGCCCCGCGCCGCTGGGAATGCCCGCCGAGCTGGGCGGCGTGCTGCCGGTGCTGGGCGACTACCGGGCGCACTGGCTATTCGAGGCCTCGTTCGACCAGGACAGCGGGTACACGGTGGCCAACAGCTTCTTCGACAACGTGCCGAGCAAGCTGCAGGGCTACAGCGTCCAGTCCAGCATGGGCGGCGCGTTCTACGCCACCCCGGTGCCGGAGCCCGAGACCTACGCGCTGATGCTGGCCGGTCTGCTGACAGCGGGCAGCATCGTCCGCCGCCGGCGCGCCCACGGCTGATCGGCTGCGCACCGCCACCGCAAGGGCCGGCGTTCTCCGGCCCTTGCTGCTTGAGGGCGAGCCGAACCGTGCCGCCGCCACGCTGCGGCAGCATCGGGCCCATGCCCCGGCCCCTCGGGCATAGCCTTCAACTGGCCTCGCTTCATCGCGATCAGCCAGTCGATCTTCGGGCGCAGCCGCCCCTCGTCCTGCGCGGCCTTGACCTCGTCGCGCTTGTCCAGCCCGGTGTAGCCGCTGTCGCCGTGGACCGCAGTCTCCTGCCCGTGAAGCAGCTCATGCCCACGGACCACATCGGCCTCGTTCGCCGCCGTGCACACCACGCTGTGGACCAGCCCCGATTCGGCGTCCACCCCCGTGTGCATCTTCATGCCGAAGTGCCACTGCTGGCCCTTCTTGACCTGGTGCATCTCGGCGTCGCGCTTGCCTTCGTCGTTCTTCGTCGAGCTCGGCGCGGCGATGATGGTGGCGTCCACCACAGTGCCCTGGCGCATCAGCAGCCCGCGCTCGCTCAGGTGGGCGTTGACCTCGGCCAGGATCGTCGCCGTCAGGTCGTGCTGCTCCAGCAGGCGGCGGAACTTCAGCGGCGTGGTGGCGTCTGGCACATTCTCCCGGCCCAGGTCGATGCCGACGAACTCGCGCATGGCCAGGCTGTCGTACGGCGCGTCCTCCAGCGCCTCGTCGGCCAGCGTGTACCACTGCTGCAGGAAGTACATCCGCAGCATGCGCGGCACGCCGATCGGTGGGCGGCCGACCTTGCCGCTCTTTGGGTAGTGCGGCTCGATCAGGGCCTCCAGCCGTGTCCAGGGCACGACCAGATCCATCTCGGCGAGAAAGCGCTCGCGCCGCGTCTTCCTCTTCTTCCCGGCGAACTCGGCGCCGGCAAAGCTGGTCTGCTTCATGGCAGGATCGTCGCAACTCGACGCGGTACCCGCCATCGTGGCGTGCCCGGATAAGTCAGCGATTCCCTTGAGAGTCTGCAACCGCAGCCACTGACGGCCAGAGATCGACCCGTTGGAATCACTCGACTTCCGACACCACACCCGACGCTCGTGTCGACGACCGATGCGCTGTCTCAGGTGCTGCATCAAGGGGCAATGACCTCGAGCGTCGGGAAGTAGGTCTTGAAACGGCTTGCGTCCCGGGTCAGCAATGGCCAACCCTCGACGGCGGCGTGGGCTCCGATGAAGAAGTCGGGCAGCACCTGCTCCTTCCTGCCGCCGCGCCGGCGGTACATCGTGTAGGCCCTGGCTGCCAGGAAGAGAGCTGGCCGAGGAATCTCGCGCAATTCCAGCGCCATCGTGAGCACTACCTCGTCGAGGGCTTCAAGCGTCGAGAACGACAGCGACATCTCGGCGTAGATGACCGGGTTGATGGCCAAGGCATGCAGGTGGGCTTGCGCGCGCAACTGCGCGATGGACCAGTCGACCCACTGCGGATCGTTCTGTAGCACGTCCACCAGGACGTTCGTGTCCACGAGCAACATCAATCGTCGGCGCGCAGCAGCTTCATCAATGCATCGGTCCGCCAGGGCACGTCAGCGCGACCGCGAACTGCATCGAAACGGTCGCGAACCGGGTTGCGCGTGCGTCCAGCAGGTCGCGCTGGGTGGAGTACCACTTCGCCAGCCGCGTTCACCGAGAACTCCACAGGTGCACCTGGCACCAACTGCATCGCATCGCGGATGCGCTTGGGGATCGTGACCTGTCCCTTACTGGTCACCGTGGTCGCCATGCATGCACTCCTCAAGTGTTACCGACATCTTGCATGGTAATACTTTCAAGGCTGGGCTGGGCATCTATCGACAGGCGAAACGGCAGCTGTCGCTTCGACCGAGTGTCTCCTGATGGCCGGCAGTGTGAATCGGTGGCCCCGCCAGGGAGCTGACCTTCGATGCCGGGACCGAATCTGCCCTGGCTGCTCCACAGCGTGATCCCGCTGCCGGGAGGCAGCCGAATCGGCTTAGACGGGGTGACCGGCCTGGTGCTGGGGCTGCTGCTGGCTCGCGGGACGAGGCGCGCATCGACCACACCGGCCCTGCGCCGAATCGGGATGAATCCGCTCGCCCGTCGGCCTCGAAGGTGTCGAGGTTGGGCAGCGTGGTCTGCGCGATCGCGGTCAGCGCGTCCTCGGTGAAGAGCGCGTGGTGGCCGGTGACGACGACGTTGGGGAACGTAAGCACCCGCGCGAACACGTCGTCGTGGAGCACCTCGTCGGACGGGTCGCGGAAGAACAGGTCGCCTTCCTGCTCGTAGACGCCGAGCCCGAGGCTGCCGAGGTGGCCCGACTTCAGCGCGCGGATGACGGCGCGCGTGTCGACGACTGCGCCGCGGCTGGTGTTGATCAGCATCGCGCCGCGCTTCATCGTCGCCAGCGCGGCGGCGTCGATCAGGTGTCTCAACCGATGGCGCTCGGCCAGGCCAATGCGCGTAGCGGATCTGGCGCAATTCGTCGGCGTGCACGAAGAGCGGACGCCAGCCCTGCAGCGCCGGCAGCATCGCCTCCAATCGCTGGTCGGCCGGGCCGTCCGGCGCGATCGTGCGTGCGCGATGGAAGGCGGCTGCCGCCGCAAAGGCGTCGCCCAGCGCTGCAGCCGTTCCTGCGCAACTTGCGCTGTTCCGCCTGGAATGCCTCGGGCAGCGGCGCGAGCACCTCGGCCGTCAGGCGCATCGAGGGCCGGACGACATCAAGCGCGGACTCGAGATCGTCGGCGCCTTCTGAGAACGCGGTCGACGAACCGTCAGCACTCCGACCGGTCGCTCGCGTGCCACATCGATCGCGCACTTACCCGCGGGACGTAGCGGGCCTGATCCGAATAGCATCGGGCCGATCGGTAGCCTCTGCAGCGCCGTTTCGGTTCGATCGTCGGGGAATTCCGTTAGCCCGCTACTCCAACGCCACTACGCTCTCGCGAAACGGCCGACAGCCCCATGAACATTCGCAGTCCGTCGATTCTGCTGCTGGCCCTCGCCTTGGGCGGATGTGGTGCTGCGAAAACCCTCGCGCTGCTCAGCGCCTACGAGCCGACGCTCGCGAACTCGAGCCCCGTGGACACGACCGTGACGAACGTGACCGCCGGAAGGGACGCGCAGGGACGAGACGCGCAGATTCTCTCGGCCTTCTTCGGCCTCGACAACGGTCTGCCCCGCACCGCGAATCGGGCGGTGTGCGAGGGCGCCGGGGCGCAAGACGGCATGCCGATCATCTTCTCGCACGAGATCGATGTCCGCACGATGCAGGCCGGCGACTTCAAGGTCATCACGGCCTCCGGCAGGATGGGGCGCATTGTCTGCGTGACGCTCGCGCCCGCAGATGACCCCGGTGAGCTGCGCACGGCACTGCTCGCCGGCGAGTTCGGCAGCATCGATGACCAACCGGTGGACGTTGAGATCGTCGGCCACCTGCTGTCGATCGACGGGTCGGTCAACTTCAAGGGCGCACATGTCCGACCGACGCGGCTGGAAGACGGTCCGTCGATGATCCTGGCCGAAGTCGTTCCCGAGGCGCAACGCGCGCTTGGCAAGCCCGCAACCGCGCTGCCTTGGGGCGGCGGAAGCGGCTGCCCGGTAGGCACGACCATCGTGCTTCGCGTCACGTGGTCCGGTGGGGTCACCAAGCCCGGCGGCACGGAGGTCGGAGACGACGAGCGCCGGCTGTACCAGGTGACGATCGAGACCGCAGCTGGTGCGACGGTCACGGTCACGCCGTTCGCGCTTGCCGACCTCGGTGACGGTGACAACAATCACGCGCTCTGCCTCGATGTGGCGGGCTCGCCGCGGTCGGTGGTCTTTCCGGCCGGACACCTCACCGATCCGAGACAAGATCTGAACCCGGAGACGCGCATACAGGTGCGCGCACCGTGACGACAGCCCGGGACTCGTTCAGCGTGCCGAGCGAAGACGGTCTTGCTAGCCCATCCGTCGGCGCATGTGCGCGAGCTCATCGCCGACAAGACGCCGGAGCAGCTGAAGATGGTCTACGCGCTGTGGACGCGGCAGGCGGTGGCCGAGCTGATCCGGGACCGCTTCGGCATCGAGTTGCCGGTGCG
>JALORQ010000230.1 GCA_025458805.1 Rubrivivax sp. | reverse complement strand
CGCAGCATCGTGCAGCCGGCCGGGCGGCCCGAGGTCGACGCGGTCTACGGCATCCCGCCCACCGTCGCGATCGAGCAGCGGCTGTCGCGCGGCGGGCGCAAGAGCACGGTGGCGACGACGACCGAGGTCTGGCACTTCCTGCGCCTGCTGTGGGTCAAGCTCGGGCTGCAGCACTGCACGAAGGACGGCGCACCGGTGCGCGCGCAGAGCGCCGAGAGCATCGCGGCGCAGCTGCTGCGCGACCACCGCGGGCGGCACGTCGGGCTGCTGGCGCCGCTGGTCGTCGCGCGCAAGGGCGTCTACACCGACCTCGCCCGCTGGGCCAAGGCGCGCGGCCACACGCACCTGCGCGTCGACGGCGAGTTCGTGCCGCTCGACCCGTTCCCGCGGCTGGACCGCTTCCGCGAGCACACCATCGAGCTGCCGGTCGCCGACCTGGTGGTCTCGCCCGACGACGAGGCCGCGCTGCGCGAGGCGCTGTCGCGGGCGCTGGAGTACGGGCGCGGCGTGCTGCACCTGCTGGCGCCGCTCGACGGGCTGGCCGAGTCGATGGACGCGGGCGGGCGCGGTGTCGGCATCGGCACCGTCACCGTCTTCAGCACCAAGCGCGCCTGCCCGGTCTGCGGCACGAGCTACCCCGAGCTCGACCCGCGCATGTTCAGCTACAACAGCCGGCACGGCTGGTGCACCGCCTGCGTCGGCACCGGGCTGGCGCTGACGCGCGAGCAGCGCAAGGCCTACGACGACTCGGTGCGCGACGACGACGCGCGCGGCCGCGAGCAGGCCTTCCCGTCCGACGAGCCCGAGGTCGAGGGCGTCGGCGACCAGCCCTGCGCCGAATGCGGCGGCACGCGGCTGGCGCCGGCGCCGCGCGCGGTGACCTTTGCCGGCATCGGCATCGGCGAGATCGCGAAGCGCCCGGTGCGCGAGGTGCGCCGCTGGGTCGACGCGCTGGCGCTGGACGGGCGCGACGCCGAGATCGCGCGCGACGTCGTCGCCGAGATCCGCAGCCGGCTCGAGTTCCTCGAGGACGTCGGCCTCGGCTACCTGACGCTGGACCGTGCCGCGCCGACGCTGTCGGGCGGCGAGGCGCAGCGCATCCGGCTCGCGGCGCAGCTCGGCAGCCATCTGCAGGGCGTGTGCTACGTGCTCGACGAGCCCACGATCGGCCTCCATCCGCGCGACAACGGCATCCTGCTCGATGCGCTGGCCCGGCTGGGCGCGCGCGGCAACACGCTGGTCGTCGTCGAGCACGACGAGGACACCATCCGCCGCGCCGACCACGTCATCGACATCGGCCCCGGTGCCGGGCGCCGCGGCGGCCGCGTCGTCGCCACCGGCAGCGTGGCCGAGATCGCGGCGCACCCGGCGTCGGTCACCGGGCGCATGCTGGCGCGGCCGCTTTGCCACCCGCTGCAGCCGCGGCGGCCGGTGGCGCCGGGCGGCGCGGCGCTCGCGCTCGGCGGCGCGACGCTGCACAACCTGCAGTCGGTCGATGTCGAGGTGCCGCTGGCGCGGCTGGTCGCGGTCACCGGCGTCAGCGGATCGGGCAAGAGCACGCTGGCGCGCGACGTGCTGCTGGCCAACGTCGCGGCCGCGGTCGCGCAGCGCCAGACGAAGGCCGGCCGCGACGCGCTCGCCTCCGGAGGCGGCGTCGCCTGGCAGGGCTGCCGCTCGCTCGCCGGCTTCGAGGCGCTGGACCGCGTGCTCGAGGTCGACCAGACGCCGATCGGCAAGACGCCGCGCTCGTGCCCGGCCACCTACATCGGCTTCTGGGACGCCATCCGGCGGCTCTTCGCCGAGACGCTCGAGGCCAAGGCGCGCGGCTACGGTCCGGCGCGTTTCTCGTTCAATACCGGCGAAGGTCGCTGCCACGCCTGCGAAGGGCAGGGCGTGCGCACCATCGAGATGAGCTTCCTGCCCGACGTCAAGGTGCCCTGCGACGTCTGCCACGGCCGGCGCTTCAACGCCGAGACGCTGGCCGTCACCTGGCGCGGGCGCAGCATCGGCGAGGTGCTGCAGATGGAGGTCGACGAGGCGGTGGAGTTCTTCGCCCCGATGCCGTCGATCGCGCATCCGCTGCAGCTGCTGCGCGACGTCGGCCTGGGCTACCTCACGCTCGGCCAGCCGAGCCCGACGCTGTCGGGCGGCGAGGCGCAGCGCATCAAGCTGGTCAGCGAGCTGAGCAAGGTGCGCGACGACGTGACGCGCCGCGGCAACCGGGCCCCGCGAACGCTGTACGTGCTCGACGAGCCGACCGTCGGCCTGCACATGGCCGACGTCGAGCGCCTGATCCGCGTGCTGCACCGGCTGGTCGACGGCGGCCACAGCGTGGTCGTCATCGAGCACGATCTCGACGTCGTCGCCGAGGCGGACTGGGTCATCGACCTCGGGCCCGAGGGCGGCGCCGAGGGCGGGCACATCGTCGCCGCCGGCCCGCCCGAGGCGGTGGTCGACGCCGGCACGCACACCGGGCGCGCGCTCGCGCCGGTGCTGGCGCGGCGCTGAGGTCGGCCGCTGCGCGGACGCGCCCGGTCAGCCTCGCGGCAGCGAGGCGCCGAGCCGGCGTATCCAGGCGATGGCGCGCTGCGCTTCGCCCGCGTCCTCGAGCATCGATGCCCGCCGCACGGCCGTGTCGAGATCGACCAGCCCGTGAGCGAGCAGGGCGCGGTTGAAGGCCGCGTCCTTCTCGCGTGCGGCGCACGCCTTGGACACGAAGAGGTCGGTCGGGTCGAGGCAGTACGCCACGCGACCGTTCGTTGCCGGCGTTTGCAGGCGGACCAGCCTCTGCTGCCAGCCCGCGGGCAGCCGCGCGGTCTGCGGTCCGACGCCCTGGGCGTAGTAGCCGTAATGATCGTGGAACATCGACAGTTCGCCGATCGCGCCGTCGATCAGGTCGGCCAGCTCCGGCGCATGCAACGGGTAGAGGTCGGCTTCCATCGACACCGTGCACTCCGGCGGAGGCGAGTCGACGGCGCCGACCACCGACTGGCTGCCGATGACGACGAACTCGTACTCGTTCGTGATCTCGCCGGCGGCCCGGATCAGGTGCTCGAGATGCGACCTTTGCATGAACGGATGATCGCCAGCCGCGCCTGCGGCGACAAGGCCCGGCCCAGCGGCGACGCCTGCCTCAGCTGCTGCCCGTGCTCGTCGGGCGCCAGGGCGCGCTCGTAGGTGCCGCTCGACAGGATGTCGCGCCACTCGTCGCGCAGCGGCTTCGAGGCGGGCGGGGCCACGCGGTCCCAGTGGTCCAGGACCGCCTGGACCGCGGCCAGCCGTTCCGGCTGTCGGCGCAGCGCTTCGATCGCGGCCTGGTTGAGCAGCAGGCTCTGCAGGTCGCTCTGACGGTGGCGGTCGTCCATGGTCGGGAGCCTACCGCGTCCGCGAGGATCATCGAAGCCTCTCGGGCGCTCGACCGCCCGCATCCGGCCGCCGGCGCCGAGCGTTCGGGTCAGCCGCAGGATCAGCGTGGGGCCGCAAATGCCCAGAAGCCCTTGTAGCCGCCCAGCTCGGGGTCAGCTTGGATCACGACCGGCTCGCCCCAGGTGTCGCCAACGCGATCCTGGCAATAGACAGTCTTGTCATCGGTGGCTGAGACGTACACCCGCCACCACGGCGTCTCGGCGAATTTGCCGAATGGCTCGCCAAAATCGAGACCGTCGAC
>JALORQ010000091.1 GCA_025458805.1 Rubrivivax sp. | reverse complement strand
ATCTTCACCGCCGCCCAGCAGCAGGGGGTCATGGTCGCCTTCGAGGCCGCCGTCGCCGGCGGCATCCCGATCATCAAGGCGCTGCGCGAGGGCCTGACGGCCAACCGCATCGAGTGGGTGGCCGGCATCATCAACGGCACCACCAACTTCATCCTCAGCGAGATGCGCGCGAAGGGCCTGGACTTCGCGGCGGTGCTCGCCGAGGCCCAGAGACTGGGCTACGCCGAGGCCGACCCGACCTTCGACATCGAGGGCGTCGACGCGGCGCACAAGGCGACGATCATGAGCGCCATCGCCTTCGGCATCCCGGTGCAGTTCGACAAGGCGCACGTCGAGGGCATCACGGCGCTGCAGGCCGCCGACATCCGCTACGCCGAGCAGCTCGGCTACCGCATCAAGCTGCTGGGCATCGCGCGCCGCCGCGAGCGCGGCATCGAGCTGCGCGTGCACCCGACGCTGGTGCCGGCGAGCCGGCTCATCGCCAACGTCGAGGGGGCGATGAACGCCGTCGTCGTGCACGGCGACGCCGTCGGCACGACGCTGTACTACGGCAAGGGCGCGGGCTCCGAGCCGACCGCCAGCGCCGTCATCGCCGACCTCGTCGACGTGACGCGGCTGCATACCGCCGACCCCGACCACCGCGTGCCGCACCTCGCCTTCCAGCCGGGCTCGCTCGCGCCGACGCCGATCCTGCCGATCGACGAGGTCGTGACCTCGTTCTACCTGCGCCTGCAGGTTGCCGACCAGACCGGCGTGCTCGCGCGCATCACCGGCATCCTGGCGGACAACGACATCGGCATCGACGCAGTGCTTCAGCGCGAGAGCGGGGAAGGCGAGAAGCAGACCGACCTCATCATCCTGACCCACGAGACGGTCGAGGGCCGGATGAAGGCGGCGCTGGCGCAGATGCAGTCGTTGCCGACGGTGCTGGCGCCGATCGTGCGCCTGCGCAAGGAAGACCTCAGCTGAGCGGCGCGGCGGCCCGACGATGAAGTACGTCAGCACCCGCGGCGACGCGACCGAGCGCGGCTTCTCCGACATCCTGCTCGAGGGCCTGGCGCCAGACGGCGGGCTGTACCTGCCGTTGCGCTACCCGCGAGTCGACGACGCGACGCTCACCCGCTGGCGCGGCCTGCGCTACGCCGAGCTGGCCTACGAGATCCTGTCGCTCTACATCGACGACATCCCGGCCGCCGACCTGCGCCGGCTCTGCGAGGCGACCTACACCGAGGCCGTCTTCGGCACACCACAGATCGCGCCGCTGCGGCCGCTCGACGAGGGGGTGCTGATCGAGGAGTTGTCCAACGGGCCGACCCTGGCCTTCAAGGACATGGCGATGCAGCTCCTCGGAAACCTGTTCGAGTACGAGCTCGCGCGCCGAGGCGAGGAGCTCAACATCCTCGGCGCGACCAGCGGCGACACCGGCAGCGCTGCCGAGTACGCGATGCGCGGCAAGCAAGGCATCCGCGTCTTCATGCTGAGCCCGCACGGCCGCATGAGTCCGTTCCAGCAGGCCCAGATGTTCAGCCTGCCCGACGCGAACATCCACAACCTCGCCGTCGAGGGCGTCTTCGACGACTGCCAGGACATCGTCAAGGCGGTGAGCGGCGACCTCGAGTTCAAGCGGCGCTGGCGCATCGGCACCGTCAACTCGATCAACTGGGCGCGGCTGCTGGCGCAGGTCGTCTACTACTTCGCGGGCTGGTTCCAGGCCACCACGCACAACGGGCAGAAGGTCAGCTTCGCGGTGCCGTCGGGCAACTTCGGCAACATCTGCGCCGGCCACGTCGCGCGCATGATGGGGCTGCCGATCTCGAGGCTGGTTTGCGCGACCAACGAGAACGACGTGCTCGACGAGTTCTTCCGCACCGGCACCTACCGCGTGCGCGCGGGCGCCGAGACGGTCGAGACCTCGAGCCCTTCGATGGACATCAGCAAGGCGAGCAACTTCGAGCGCTTCGTCTTCGACCTGCTGGGCCGCGATGCCGCGCGCACCCGGGCGCTGTTCGGCGACGCGATCGCGCGGTCGGGCGGCTTCAGGCTCGCCGCCGACGAGTTCGCGCGCGTCGCGGGGTTCGGCTTCGTCTCGGGACGCAGCACCCATGGCGACCGGCTGGCGACGATCCGCGACACCTGGCAGCGCTTCGGGCAGATGATCGACACCCACACCGCCGATGGCTTGAAGGTCGCGCGGGCCCACCTCGAGCGCGGGGTGCCGATGATCGTCCTCGAGACGGCGCTGCCGGCTAAGTTCGCCGCCACCATCCGCGAGGCCACCGGCTGCGAGCCCGGTCGTCCGGCTGGGCTCGCCGATCTCGAGTCGCTGCCGCGGCGCTTCACCGTGATGCCGCCCGATGCCGGCGCGGTGAAGCGCTACATCGAGACGTACGCCGTCTGAGGCTCGCGCGATGAAGGTCGTCGGTTTCTGCGGATCGTCGGGCAGCGGCAAGACCACGCTGCTCGAGCGGCTGGTTGCGCGGCTGCGCGCGCGCGGCGAGCGCGTGTCGGTGATCAAGCACGCGCACCACGGCTTCGAGCTCGACCGCCCCGGCAAGGACAGCGCGCGCTTTCGCGAGGCGGGCGCCTTCGAGGTGCTGCTCGCGGCGCCCGACCGGCTGGCGCTGCTGCGCGAGTTCGGCGCCTCGGTGCCTTACTCGGTGCACGACCTGATCGCCGAGCTGGCGCCGGCCGACTGGGTGCTGGTCGAGGGCTTCGGCCACGCCGACATCATGCGCGTCGAGGTCTGGCGCGAGTCGGTCGCCGCCGCGCGCGGCGACGTGCCGATCTACCCCGAGGACCCGTTCGTCGTCGCGATCGCCACCGACCGGCCCGACGCGCTGCCCGTGTCGACGCTGCGGCCGGTGCTCGCGCTGGACGACGTGGACGGTCTGCTGGCCGTGCTCGACGCGGCCGGCGATCGCCTCGACTACCGACACGACCATGGCTGACCCCCGTTCGGCACTGAGCCCGCTCGACGACGTGCTCGCGCGCCTCGCGGCCGGCGCCGCGCTGCACCGCATCCGCGACGTCGAGCGGGTCGCGACCTCCGATGCGCTCGGCCGCGTGCTCGCCGCCGACGTGCGCTCGACGCTCGACGTGCCGCCCGCCGACAACACGTCGATGGACGGCTATGCGCTGCGCGCCGCCGACGCCGCGACGCCGGGCGCGGTGCTCGCCGTGACGCAGCGCATCCCGGCCGGCGCGGTCGGCCAGCCGATCGGTCCCGGCGAAGCGGCGCGCATCTTCACCGGGGCGCAGGTGCCGCCGGGTGCCGACGCGGTCGTGATGCAGGAGCAGTGCGTCGCGCTGCCGGCTGCCGACGGCGGCAGGCTCGGCGCGGTGCGCGTCGACACCGTGCCCACGGCGGGCCAGTGGATCCGCCGCCGCGGCGAGGACGTGCGCGACGGCGCCGTCGTCCTGCACGCCGGACAGCGCCTGACGCCGCAGGCGATGGGTCTGGCCGCGTCGGTGGGCGCGGCGACGGTCGAGGTCATGCGCCGTCCGCGCGTGGCGCTGTTCTCGACCGGCGACGAGTTGGTGATGCCCGGCGATCCGCTGCCGCCGGGGGCGATCTACAACTCCAACCGCTACACGCTGCGCGGCCTGCTGCAGGCCGCCGGTTGCGAGGTCGGCGACCTCGGCATCGTGCCCGACCGGCTCGACGCCACGCGTGCCGCGCTGCGCGAGGCGGCGGCCGGCCACGACCTCATCCTCACCAGCGGCGGCGTCTCGATCGGCGAGGAGGACCATATCAAGCCCGCGCTCGAGGCCGAGGGCCGGCTCGAGCACTGGCAGGTGGCGATGAAGCCGGGCAAGCCGCTGGTCTTCGGCGAGGTGCGCCGTGCCGACGCGTCGGCCGCGCTGTTCATGGGGCTCCCGGGCAACCCGGTGTCGAGCTTCGTGACCTTCCTGCTGTGCGTGGCGCCGCTGCTGCGCGTGATGCAGGGCGGCGAGGGCGGGCTGCCGCGCGCGCTGCCGATGGCCGCCGGCTTCGACTGGCCGCGCCCCGACCGGCGGCGCGAGTTCCTGCGCGTGCGGGTCGGCCCGGACAGCCGGCTCGAGCTCTTTCCGAACCAGAGCTCGGGCGTCCTGACCTCGGCGGTGTGGGGCGACGGCCTGGTCGACAACCCGCCCGGGCAGGTCATCCGCGCCGGCGATGCCGTGCGCTACCTGCCGCTGGCCGACCTGATCGCACGATGAAGCCGCGATGAAGGTGCATGTCCGCTACTTCGCGTCGCTGCGCGAGGCCCTGGGGCCGTCGGAGGAGGTCGAGCTGCCCGAAGGCAGCACGCTCGGCGCCCTGCGCGACCGGCTGATCGCGCGCGGCGGCCGCCATGCCGAGGTGCTCGCGCGCGGGCGCGCCGTCCGCTGCGCGCTCGCGCAGGTGATGAGCGACGAGTCGGCCGTCGTCGCCGACGGGGCCGAGGTCGCCTTCTTCCCCCCGGTGACCGGCGGCTGAACGCGCCGGGCGCCGATGCCACAATCCTGCGATGGGCGCCTGCGTCAGCATCCAGACGGCGGACTTCGACCTCTCGGCCGAGGTCGCGTCGCTCCGTTCGGGCGATCCGGCCGTCGGCGCGGTGGCCAGCTTCGTCGGCACGGTGCGCGACCGCAACGACGGCCAGGGCGTGGCCGAGATGGAGCTCGAGCACTATCCCGGCATGACCGAGCGCGCCGTCGAGGCGATGGTCGACGAGGCCCGGCGGCGCTTCGAGATCCGCGCCGTGCGGGTCATCCACCGGGTCGGCCGACTCGTCCCTGGCGACCAGATCGTGCTCGTCGCGGTGACCTCGGCGCACCGGGGGCAGGCCTTCCAGGCCTGCGAGTTCCTGATGGACTACCTGAAGACCCAGGCGCCATTCTGGAAGAAGGAGCTGACGCCGCAGGGCGCGCGCTGGGTCGACGCGCGCGTCTCCGACGACCAAGCCCTGGCCCGCTGGGGCATCCGGGCGGAAAATGCCTGAGGCGACCGACGCATTCTCGACGGACGCACCGTCCGCGCCGGTCGAGGCGCCCCCCGTCGACGGGCGCGAGCTGAGGCAGGCGCTCGGCCGCTTCGCCACCGGGGTGACCATCGTCACCTGCCTCGATGCCGAAGGCGCGCGCGTCGGCCTGACCGCCAACTCGTTCAACTCGCTCTCGCTCGACCCGCCACTGGTGCTCTGGTCGCTGCGGTTGGCCAGTCCGAACCTGCCGCCGTTCTCGCAGGCCAGGCACTTCGCGGTCAACGTGCTGGCCGAGGCCCAGGTCGATCTGTCGCGACGCTTTGCTGCGCGCGGCGACGACAAGTTCGCCCAGGGCCAGTGGTCGGCCGGACTGGGCGGCGCGCCGGTGCTCGCCGGCTGTGCGGCGGTGTTCGAATGCGAAAGCTTCGCGCAGCACGATCTCGGTGATCATCGGCTCTTCGTCGGACGCGTGCGGCGTGTCGCCGAGGCCGCCGTTCCGCCGCTGCTGTACCAGTCCGGGCACTACCGTCTGCTCGGGGAGATCCTGTGACCGCGCGCGTCCAGCCCCAGTGGATCGACATGTTCGAGCACGTCTTCGCGCTCTGCGGCGTGGGCGCCGGTGACGCCTGCGCCGTGCTGTCGGAGACGCGCACGCGGCCCGAGCTTCCGCTGCTCGCCGAGCTCGCGCTCGCCCGCCGCGGGGCCAGGCCTTTTCACGTCGTGATGCCCGGGCGCCCGCTGGCCGCACCGGTGCCGGTCCGGTCGACGGGCGCCTCGGACGCCGTCGGGCGCATCGAGCCCGTGGTGCAGGCGCTGGCGGCGTCGACCTTCGTCGCCGACTGCACCGTCGAGGGCCTGCAGCATGCGCCCGAGCTGCCGCGCATCCTGGCTGGCGGCGCCCGGGTGCTCGCGATCAGCCATGAGCACCCCGAGATCCTCGAGCGCTGCCTGCCGCATGGGGGCGACGAGGCCGTCGTGCGCGACGCGATGCGACGGCTGAAGGCGGCACGCGAGATGCACGTGACCTCGGCGGCAGGCACCGACCTGCGCATCGACCTCGCCGGCGCGCGCGTCGGCGGCGTCTGGGGCTTCACCGCGCGTCCCGGGACGCTGTCGCACTGGCCGGGAGGCCTGGTGCTCGCCTTCCCGGCGGCGGGCACGGTCGACGGCCGGCTCGTGCTCGACCGCGGTGACGTGAACCTCACGTTCAAGCGCTACCTTGCCGACCCGGTCACGCTGATCGTCGAGCGCGACCGCGCGGTGCGTGTCGAGGGCGATCACGTCGACGGCGAGTTGATGCGCGGCTACTTCGCGGCCTGGGGCGACGCGGACGCCTACGCGGTGTCGCACGTCGGCTGGGGCCTCAACCGCGCCGCGCGCTGGGACGCGATGACGTTCTACGACAAGGCCGATTTCAACGGCACCGAGCTGCGCGCGTTCGCCGGCAACTTCCTCTACTCGACCGGTGCCAACGAGGTCGCGGGCCGGCACACGCTCGGCCACTTCGACCTGCCGCTGCGCGGCTGCACGGTGGCGCTGGACGGGGTTGCCGTGGTCGACGCGGGCCGGCTCGTCTGACCGCGGGACGGGGCGGGGCTGTCACCGCGGCTGCCGGTCTTCGACGAGTGCGGGCCGGGTGACCGCGTCGTGCTGCTGCTGCACGGGATCGGCGGCGTGCGCGCGCTGTGGGGTGCATCGGGGTCGGGCACGCTGTCCGCGCTCGGTGCGGCCGGCTGGCGCGCGGCGGCACCCGACCTGCCGGGCTACGGCGGCTCGGCCGTGCTCGGCACGCCGACGCTGGGGGCGATGGTCGACGCCGTGCGTGCCGTGGCTCGACGGCTGGGTGCTGACCGCACCGTGCTCGTCGGCCACAGCATGGGCGGGATGGTCGCGCAGGAGCTGGCGGCGCGTCATCCCGACGAGGTGCAGGGGCTGGTCCTCGTCTGCACCAGCTCAGCGTTCGGCCGCACCGACGGCGACTGGCAGGCGCGCTTCGTCGCCGAGCGCCTGGCGCCGCTCGACGCCGGCATCGGCATGGCCGGGCTCGCGCGGCAGATCGTGCCGGAGCTGCTGGCGCCGCAGGCCGCGCCCGAGGCCCGGCAGGCTGCGCTCGACGCGATGTCGTCGATCCCCGAGCCCACCTACCGCGCTGCGCTGACCGCGATCGCCGGATTCGATCGACGCGAGGCGCTGGGGTGCATCGGCGTGCCGACGCTGCTGGTCGCAGGGGAGTTCGACCGCACCGCACCGCCCGACGTGATGTCGCGCATGGCCGCTCGCGTCGCCGGCGCCGAGTTCGTGCAGCTGGCCGGCGCCGGCCACCTCGCCCCCCTCGAGCGACCGGCCGCCTTCCACGACGCGCTGCTCGACTTTCTCTCGCGCCGCCTTCCCGGCCCTGCGGCCGGGCGCCGCTGACGGCGCCGCAAGGAGACCCGACATGCCCACCGCAGAAGTGCCCGCCGGCTACCGCCCCGGCCACATCGCCGGCAATCCGGCGCGACTGACGCCCCAGCAGCGCGAGCTGGTCGGCATCGCCGCCGCACTGGGACGCGAGAGGTTCGCGCCCCGCGCGGCGGCCCACGACCGCGATGCGACCTTTCCCTTCGACAACTACGCCGACCTGCGAGCAGCCGGGCTGCTGGGCATCTGCGTGCCGCGCGAGCACGGCGGCCTCGGGGCCGACTTCGCGACCTACGTGATGGTCGCGGCCGAGATCGGGCGCCACTGCGGCGCCACCGCGCTGTCGTACAACATGCACGTCTGCTCGACGATGTGGGCCGGCTTCATCGCCGATACGCTCGACATGACCCCTGCGCAGCGCGACGAGCACGAGCGCTTCCGGGCCGAGCACTTCCGCCGCATCGTGCAGGACGGCAAGGTGTACTCGCAGCCGTTCTCCGAGGGCGGCGCCGCGGCGGCCGGCAAGGCACCCTGGGGCACGCTGGCGAGACCCGAGGTGCGCGACGGCGAGCCCGGCTACGTCGTCGACGGACGGAAGATCTTCGCGAGCCTGGCCGGGGCGGCCGACTTCTACGGCGTGCTCTGCACGGTCGACCGCCCGAGCGCGACGCTGCGCGACTCGCTCTACCTCGCGGTGCCCGCGGACGCCCCGGGCGTCTCGGTCACCGGCGACTGGGACCCGCTGGGCATGCGCGGGACGGTCAGCCGCACGCTGCTGCTCGAGCAGGTGTGGGTGCCGGCCAGCGCGAGGCTGATGCCCGAGGGCCTGTATTTCCAGGCTGCGAGCCGCTTCCCGCACATGTTCGCGACGTTGTCGCCGACCTACATGGGCATCGCGCAGGCAGCCTACGACTTCACGGTCCAGTATCTGCGCGCCGAGGTGCCGGGCATGCCGCCGGTGCGGCGGCGCATGTACCCGACCAAGCAGATCGCGGTGGCCGAGATGCGCGTGAAGCTCGAGCAGACGCGCGCGCTGTTCCTCGCCAACGCGCTCGACGCCGGCGTCGACCCGGACAAGGACACGCGCATGCGCATCTACGCGGCTCACTACACGATCATGGAGAACGCGCAGGCGCTGGCGGCGCTGGCCATACGCACCTGCGGCGGGCAGAGCATGCTCAGGAGCCTGCCGCTCGAGCGCCTGTACCGCGACAGCCGCTGCGGCAGTCTGATGCTGCCGTGGACGGCCGAGCTGTGCCTCGACCGCCTCGGGCGCGAGTGCCTCTACGAGTCGGGCGAGCGCGACGAGGAGATCGAGTAGGCCGCGCGATGGCCGGGGACGTGCAGGCACGGCTGGCGCAGCGGCTGGCCGAGGATGCGCAGGCGCCGATGCTCGAGGCCGACGACCGGCGCTGGAGCCGGGCCGACTTCGACGCCGAGGTGTCCGCGTCGGCGCACCGGCTCGAGGCCGAGGGCGTCGCCGCCGGCTCGCTGGTGGCCTGGCTCGGCCACAACTCGGTCGCGATGCTGGCCACGCTGCTGGCCTGCGCGCGGCTCGGGGCCGTCTTCCTGCCGCTGAACACCCGTTTGTCCGCCCCCGAACTCGCCGCGATCGTCGACCACGCCGGCGCCACCCACCTCCTCGGCACCCCGGAGATGGCGACGCTGGCGTCTGCCGTCCTCGGGAGCGTCAGGCTGCAGCCGGGTCCGGTCGACGGACTGCAGCCGGGCGACCTGCTGCTCGTCTATACGTCGGGAACCACCGGCCGTCCGCGCGCGGCGCTGCACACGCAGGCCGGGATGGCGGCCAACGCCGACGCTGCGATCGAGGTACAGGGGCTGGGCGAGCGATCGCGCGTGCTCTCGGTGCTGCCGCTGTTCCACGTCGGCGGCCTGTGCATCCAGACCCTCCCGGCGCTGCTGGCGGGTGGGCAGGTTCGCCTGCACGAGCGTTTCGACGCCGGGGCTTGGCTGGACGACGTCGCCGGCTGGCGTCCGACGACCAGTCTGCTCGTGCCGGCGGCGATGCGCGCGCTCGTCGAGCACCCGGCGTGGTCGCAGGCCGACCTGTCGTCGCTGGCGTTCGTCAACAGCGGTTCGCAGATCGTGCCGGTGTCGCTGATCCGGCACTTCCACGCCCGCGGCGTCCCCGTTGCCCAGGTCTACGGCGCCACCGAGACGGGCCCGGTGACGATCGCGCTGCGTCCGGCCGAGGCCCTCGCGCACGTCGGCTGCGCCGGCCGGCCGGCGCCGGGCGTCGAGGTGCGCCTGATCGACGAGGGAGGCAGCGACGTCGGCGGCGAGGCGGTCGGCGAGATCGCGGCACGGGCGCCGAATCTCCTGCGTCGCTATCACCGTGATCCCGCGCCCGCCACCGACGCCGACGGCTGGTTCCGTACCGGCGACCTGGCGCGGCGCGACGGCGACGGGTTCTTCGAGCTGGTGGGCCGCGCGCGCGAGCTCATCATCAGCGGCGGCGAGAACATCCACCCGGCCGAGATCGAGCACCTGGCGCTGGAGGATCCGGCCGTGGCGGAGGCCGCCGTCGTCGGGGTGCCCGACGAGCGCTGGGGCGAGGTGCCGGTGCTCGTCGTCGTCCCGCGCGCCGGGCAGGCCTTCGATCCGTCCGCCCTGCAGCAGGCGTTTGCCCAGCGGCTGGCGCGCTTCAAGCATCCGCGCCGCATCGTCGTCGCCGAGGCGCTGCCGAAGACGGCGCTCGGCAAGGTGCAGAAGGCCGAACTGGCGAAGCGCCTGGGCGCTTGACCTGAGGCAAGCATCCGGAGGCGAGCCGCGCCCGCCGGGTTGAAAAGGCGGCGGCGGCGCCCCATGTCCATGCGCAACCGGAGGATCACCCGATGCGTTTCGACAAGCTGACCACCGCGTTCCAGCAGGCGCTGGGCGATGCCCAGAGTGCCGCGGTCGCGCTCGACAACCCGTACATCGAGCCGGCGCATCTGCTGGCCGCGATGCTGCAGCAGGCCGACGGGCCGAAGGCGCTGCTCGACCGCGCCGGCGCGAACACGGCGGCGCTGGCCACCGCGATGGAGACGGCGATCCGCAACCTGCCGCAGGTGCAGGGTCAGGGGCAGATGGTGCAGCCCGGCCGCGACCTGGTGCAACTGCTGCAGGCCGCCGACAAGGAAGCCACCAAGCGCGGCGACCAGTTCATCGCCAGCGAGATGTTCCTGCTCGCCGCCGCCGACGCGAAGAGCGACTTCGGCGGCATCGTGCGCGGCCACGGGCTGACGCGCAAGGCCCTCGAGGCCGCGATCGAGGCCGTGCGCGGCGGCCAGAAGGTCGACTCGGCCGAGGCCGAAGGGCAGCGCGAGGCGCTGAAGAAGTACACGCTCGACCTGACCGAGCGCGCGCGCCAGGGCAAGCTCGACCCGGTGATCGGCCGCGACGACGAGATCCGCCGCGCCATCAAGGTGCTGCAGCGGCGCAGCAAGAACAACCCGGTGCTGATCGGCGAGCCGGGCGTCGGCAAGACCGCGATCGTCGAGGGCCTCGCGCAGCGCATCGTCAACGGCGAGGTGCCCGACAGCCTGAAGGACAAGCGCGTGCTGGTGCTGGACATGGCGGGCCTGCTGGCCGGCGCCAAGTACCGCGGCGAGTTCGAGGAGCGGCTGAAGGCGGTTCTGAAGGAGGTCGCCGCCGACGAGGGTCGCATCATCCTGTTCATCGACGAGATCCACACGATGGTCGGCGCCGGCAAGGCCGAGGGCGCGATCGACGCCGGCAACATGCTCAAGCCCGCGCTGGCGCGCGGCGAACTGCACTGCATCGGCGCGACCACGCTCGACGAGTACCGCAAGTACGTCGAGAAGGACGC